>NZ_JBCARA010000013.1:0-152446 GCF_038419725.1 Roseateles sp. PN1
CGACACTTCTGCCCATGAAAAACGCGGTGACCGCAGCCAGCGCAGTCACCGCGTCAGCGGTTTAGTTCAACTTGGATTTGTGGAGACATCAGTGCCGCATAACTTGGCGCCCTGTCTCCATAACATGTTCGATGTGATTAGGCTGCAAGCGGCTTGCAGCTTGGCTTTGTGTGGCATTTTCTGTGCGAAACAACCGTATCAAATAACAGGGAAAACTTCGCCCCGATTCTGAGCTGCATTACCGGGTGAACTGCTTGGTGGCAACCCATAGGTAGACGGCTCTGTGCATTGGAGATTCGCCAGCGTGATTCGTCCATCGCACCAAGGGGGGGAGTTCGGCGCAAGGTGCTTCGTCCAAAAAATGGTCGGCAAACCTGTCTGCATTGAGGTCGCCGTGGCAAGCAGTGCAGTCACGGCGTTAACCGCAGCGCACTCAGCCTTGCCAGAGCAGTAACTGCTTGGTCACCGCCGGGTCATGCAGCAGGGCCAGGTGGCCGGTGCGGAAGGCGATCCATTGCCGCTCGGGCGCGAAGTGCAGGCAGCGTGCCGGGTCCTCGTGTTCGCCCAGGGCGCTGGACAAGGGCACCAAGCCGTCGCCAATCAAACGTTCGGCCAAGGGGCTGCGCTTGGCGGCAGTCGTGGCAGCAATGGCGAAGCAGTCCACGCGGGCGGGGAGGGGCAGGTGTTCGCGCTGATCGGGGCGGCGGGCGAAGCGCTCTTGGCCGTGCCAGTCGGAGTCCAGCAGATTGCCGTAACGCAGATCGGTGATGCCGGCGCTGCGCAATTGGCCCAGTTTGGCAAAGGGGGCGGAGTGGCTGCTGCTGCCCAGCAGCACGTCAATCCAATTGCCGGCCCGCTCCAGCGGCGCGCCGTGGTGGGGCGTGCCCAAGAAGTAGACCCGGCTCAGGCGCGCCGGCCACAGCATGCCCTGGCTCAAGGCGCTTTGGTAGGCGCTGCGCAGCAGCAGGCCGCCCATGCTGTGGGCTAGCACCTGCAACTCGTCGATGGCGCGCGGCCAGCGCCGGCACAGCAACTCCAGCTGCGAGGCCAGCAAATGCCCGTTCTGCGAGATGTGCAGGCCGGAGTTGTAGCGCAGGAACACCGGCGTCATGCCGCCCGCATCGCAAAGGGCCTGAGCATGGCCGCCGTGAAGCTGCTTGTCGCCCGGCGGGCGCCATTGCAAATCATTCATGCACAGGCCGTGCAGCAGCAGCAGAACCTTGCCTTGCACGGCTGCGGCGGCCGGCCAGCTTTGCGGCGTCTCCTGCAAGACCTGACCCTGCCAGCGCAAGCTCATTGGGGTGGCCAGGGTATTGTTGCTGGCTTGCAGGTGGTCGCCCATCACGCCGTTCAGGGCGGCCAGCACAGCCTCGCGCTCGGGGGAACTGACGGGGCCCGCCAGCGACTGTGCCAACCAGGGTTCCAGGCCGCGCAACATCATGTCCAGCCCTAAGCCCACCAGCTTGGTGCCGCCTTTGACGCTGCGAAACACCAGGCCGCTGATGCCGCTGGCTTGCGTCTGTTCCGGCTTGGCCAGACCCAGGCGCCGCCAAACGGATTGGTGCACGCCTTGCACCATCTCGGTGACGCCCAGCGTGGCCTGCACGGCCAGTTGGCTGAGGGCACGCGCATCGCTGGCCTGCCAGTGGCGGGCGATGCTGCTGCGGCGCTGCTTGGGCTTGTGGGGGGGCGTGTCCGTGGGCATGTCCGTGGGCTTGGGCGCGCGTTCCGGCTTGGCTGTGCTCATGCACCATTGTCACTGCAGGGACATCGAATTGTTGGCTTTGCTGCCTAGAATCGAACGAGCGTTCTATTTTTGCTAACGAACAGAGGATTTTCTGTATGACAGCCACCTACGAAGTCCGCGGCAATATCGCCGTCATCACCCTCAGCAACCCGCCCGTCAACGGCCTAGGGTTTGCCACCCGCAAGGCGGCTGCTGCGGCCATCGGCCAAGCCGAGAGCGATGCCCATGTGCAGGCGGTGGTGATCACCGGCGCAGGCAAGGCCTTCTCGGGCGGTGCAGACATCAAGGAATTCGGCTCGCCGCTGGCCATGGCCGCACCCAATCTGCTGGACCTGATCGGCGTGGTGGAAGCTTGCAGCAAGCCGGTCGTGGCCGCCATCCACAGTGTGTGCATGGGCGGTGGGCTGGAGCTGGCCCTGGGTTGCCATTACCGCGTGGTGGCGCCCGGCACCAAGGTGGCTTTGCCGGAAGTAAAGCTGGGCTTGCTGCCCGGCGCAGGCGGCACGCAACGCCTGCCGCGCGCGCTTGGCGTGGAGCCGGCGCTGAACATGATCGTCAGCGGCGAGCCGGTCAATGCCGAACTGCTGGCCCAGGTGCCAGGCCAGAAGCTGTTTGACCGTGTCGCCAGCGGCGACCTGATGGAAGAGGCCTTGGCCCTGGCCGCCGAGGTGGCGCAAGTGCGCCCCCTGCCGCGCGTGCGCGACCTCAAAGCCCGCCATGCCAACCCCGAGGCTTACTTCCAGTTCGCCCGCAATATGGTGGGCGGCATGAGCAAAAACTTCCCCGCGCCGCTGCGCTGCCTGGAGGCGGTGGCCGCTGCCGTTAGCAAGCCGTTTGACGAAGGCATCAAGGCCGAGCGCGAAGGCTTTGCCGCGCTGATGATGACGCCCGAGTCCAAGGCCTTGCGCCACGCCTTCTTCGCCGAGCGCGCCGCCAGCAAGATTGCCGATGTGCCCGAGAGCACACCCACCCGCAATATCGCCAAGGTGGCCGTCATTGGCGCCGGCACCATGGGCGGCGGCATCAGCATGAACTTCCTCAATGCCGGCATCCCGGTCACCATCTTGGAGACCAAGCAGGAGGCGTTGGACCGCGGCGTGGCCACGATCAAGAAGAACTACGAAGCACAGGTCAAAAAAGGCAAGCTCAAGGAAGACAAGTACCAGCAGCGCATGGCTTTGCTGAGCACCACGCTGAGCTATGCCGAGATCGGTGATGCCGATCTGGTGATTGAAGCCGTGTTCGAAGAAATCGGCGTCAAAGAATCGGTGTTCAAGCAGTTGGATGCGGTGATGAAGCCCGGCGCCATCCTGGCCTCCAACACCTCGACCCTGGACGTCAACAAAATCGCCAGCTTCACCCAGCGTCCGCAGGACGTGGTTGGCATGCACTTCTTCAGCCCGGCCAATGTGATGAAGCTGCTGGAAGTGGTGCGCGGCGCGCACACGGCCAAGGATGTGCTGGCCACCGTGATGGCTCTGGCCAAGAAGATCCGCAAGACGGCGGTGGTGTCGGGCGTGTGCGACGGCTTCATCGGCAACCGCATGATCGAGCAATACAGCCGCCAAGCCGGCTTCTTGCTGGACGAGGGCTGCTCGCCCGCGCAAGTGGACCGCGCGGCGGAGAAGTTCGGCTTCGCCATGGGCCCCTTCCGCATGGGCGATTTGGCCGGCAACGACATCGGCTGGGCCATCCGCAAGCGTCGCTACGAAGAGAAGCCCAATCTGCGCTATTCCAAGAGCGCCGACCTGCTGTGCGAACTGGGCCGTTACGGCCAGAAGACGGGCGCGGGTTGGTATGACTATGCGCCGGGCAAGCGCGACGCGCTGCCTTCGGCCGTGGTGGCCGAGATGCTGGACAAGCACCGCGCCGCTCTGGGCATCACGCCGCGCCAGATCAGCGATGAAGAGATCGTGCACCGCCTGGTCTATTCCCTGGTCAACGAAGCCGCGCATTTGCTGGAAGAGGGCATCGCCCAGCGCGCCTCGGATGTGGACATGGTCTACCTGACCGGCTACGGCTTCCCGCTGTGGCGCGGCGGCCCCATGTGCTACGCCGACACGGTGGGCCTGTTCAACGTCGTGCAGACCATGCAGCGCTTCGCCAAAAATCCGCTGGACGATGCCGAGTTCTGGCAACCCGCCCCCCTGCTGGCCCGCTTGGTGGCCGAAGGCAAATCCTTCTCCTGATTCAACAGAGACGAGAACAGATCATGAGCAAAGCCGTCATCGTTTCCACCGCCCGCACTCCTCTGGCCAAGAGCTGGAAGGGCGCTTTCAATATGACTCACGGCGCCACCCTGGGTGGCCACGCGGTCAAGGCCGCCGTTGAGCGCGCCGGCATCGCCCCCGACAGCATTGAAGACGTGCTGATGGGCTGCGCCACGCCCGAAGGCGCCACCGGCAGCAATATCGCCCGCCAGATCGCCTTGCGCGCCGGCCTGCCGATCAGCGTCAGCGGCGTCACCATCAACCGTTTTTGTTCCAGTGGCCTGCAAACCATCGCCATGGCGGCGCAGCGCATCATTGCCGGTGAGGGTGATGTGTATGTGGCCGGCGGGGTGGAGAGCATCTCCTGCGTGCAAAACGAAGCCAACCGCCACATGATCACCGACCCGGCCTTGCTCAAGGCCAAGCCGGAGATCTACTGGAATATGTTGCAAACCGCCGAGCAAGTGGCCAAGCGCTACCAGATCAGCCGCGAGCGCATGGACGCCTATGGCGCGCAAAGCCAGCAACGCGCTTGCGCCGCTCAGGCCGCCGGTTACTTCAATGCCGAGCTGGCCCCCATCACCGTGACCATGGGCGTGGCCGACAAGACCCTGGGCCTGACGACGCGTGAAGTCACCGTTAGCGCCGACGAGGGCCTGCGCGAAGGCACGACAGTGGAGGCCATTCAAGGCCTGCGCTCGGCCTTGCCCGGCGGCCTGATCACCGCTGGCAACGCCAGCCAGTTCTCCGATGGCGCGGGTGCTTGCGTGCTGACCAGCGAGAGCTACGCCCAAAGCCATGGCCTGCAGCCCCTGGGCCGCTTCCTCGGCTTTGCCGTGGCAGGCTGCGAGCCCGATGAGATGGGCATTGGCCCGGTCTTCGCCGTGCCCAAGGTCTTGAAGCGCTTGGGTCTGACGGTGGCCGACATCGACCTGTGGGAACTCAACGAAGCCTTTGCCGTGCAGGTGCTGTATTGCGCCGACACGCTGGGTATTCCGCTGGATCGCCTTAACGTCAATGGCGGCGCGATTGCGGTGGGCCACCCCTACGGCGTGTCGGGCCAACGCCTGACCGGCCACGCGCTGATCGAAGGCAAGCGCCGTGGCGCCAAGCTGGTGTGCGTCACCATGTGCATTGGCGGCGGCATGGGCGCGGCGGGCGTGTTCGAGGTGCTCTGACCATGAGCATGCGCCAAACCCTGGACTTTCTGCTGAGCGACTGGCTGCACGCGCAAGACTTGAGCTCGCGCGAGCGCTTCGCTGAGCATTCGGCCGAGACCTTTGGCGCGGTGCTGGACAGCTGCGAGCGCATCGCCGCCGAGAAGTTCGCACCCTTCAACCGCCTCAGCGATGTGGAGGAGCCCCGCTTCGACGGCGAGCGGGTGCATCTGCCCGAGCCCACCGCGCAGGCGGTGCGTGCTTATGCCGAGTCGGGCATGTTGGCGGCCTCGCAAGACTATGACTGGGGCGGCATGCAGCTGCCTTGTGTGGTGGAGATGGCGGCCAACGCCTTTTTCAGCAAGGCCAGTGTGGCCATGGGCGCTTACGCCATGCTCACCAGCGGCAATGCGAATTTGCTGCTGGCGCATGGCACGCCGATGCAGCGCGAGGTCTTCGCCCGGCAAGAACTGGCCGGGCGCTGGTTTGGCACCATGTGCTTGAGCGAGCCGCAGGCGGGCTCCAGCCTGTCTGACATCGTCACCCGCGCCACGCCCGATGGCGCTGACTTTGCCGCCGACCTGCTCGGCCCGCGCTACCGCCTCAAGGGCAACAAGATGTGGATCTCGGCCGGCGAGCATGAGCTGGGCGAGAACATCATCCATCTGGTGCTGGCCAAGATCCCGGATGCCGAGGGCCGGCTGATCGCCGGCGCGCGCGGCATCTCTTTGTTCATCGTGCCCAAGCATTTGGTCAACGCACAAGCCGAGTTGACCGGTGAGCGCAACGATGTGGCCCTGGCCGGGCTCAACCACAAGCTGGGCTTTCGCGGCACCAGCAACTGCTTGCTGAACTTTGGCGAGGGGCGCTTCAAGCCCGGCGGCGCGGCCGGTGCCATCGGCTATCTGGTGGGCCAGCCCGGTGAGGGCCTGAAATGCATGTTCCACATGATGAACGAGGCTCGCATTGGCGTGGGCCTGGGCGCCGTGATGCTGGGTTATGCCGGCTATGAGGCCTGCCTGGCTTATGCGCGCCAACGCCCGCAAGGCCGCGCGCTCACCGCCGCCGGCAAAGATGCCAGCCAGCCGCAGCGCCCCATCATTGAGCACGCCGATGTGAAGCGCATGCTGCTGGCGCAAAAGAGCTATGTGGAGGGCGGCCTGGCCCTGGCGCTGTTCTGCGCCCGCTTGGTGGACGAACAGCACACCGGCACGGCCGAGGCAGCGAAAGAAGCACGCTTGCTGCTGGAGGTGCTGACGCCCATCGTCAAGAGCTGGCCCAGCGAGTGGTGCGTGGAGGCCAACTCCCTGGCCATCCAGGTGCTGGGCGGTTATGGCTATACGCGCGACTTCCCCGTTGAACAATATTGGCGCGACAACCGCCTCAATATGATTCACGAAGGCACGCATGGCATTCAGGGCCTGGACCTGCTGGGCCGCAAGGTGACCATGGATGGGGGTCAGGCCTTGCTGGCGCTGGCCGGGCGCATCAACACCAGCGTGCAGCAGGCCTTGCAAGAGCCGAGCCTGGCGGCACTGGGCAACCAGCTCGCAGCGGCCCTGGGCCAAGTCGGCGGGGCTACAAAGAAGGCCTGGTCAACGGGCCAGCCCGAGGAAGCGCTGGCCAACGCCACACCGTATCTGCAAGCCTTCGGCCACCTGGTGCTGGCCTGGTTGTGGCTGGATGTGGTGTGCCATCTGTGCGAGCGCGATGACGAGTTCGCCCGAGGCAAGCGCAGCGCCGCGCGCTATTTCTTCGCCTATGAGTTGCCCAAGATCGACGCCTGGCTGGGCGTGGTGGCACGGCGCGAAGCGCTGTGCCGGGAGATGCAAGATGAGTGGTTCTGAGCCTGCGGCAGCAATGCGACGATTCAGGGCGAAGGCTTGAGCGATGAGCCCCAAAGCCATTGCCTGGATCGAGCGCCTGGTGTGGATCTTCATCTACCTCGGCAGCCTGGCTTTTGTGCTGGGCTTGTTCGTGCTGCGCCAGGGCATTGAAGAGCAAATGGGCCAGAGCTTTGGCCTTGCTTTGATGGTGGGCGGCGCGCTGGGCGCGGCGGTTGGCGTGCTGCTGATCTGGCTGCGCTCGCGGCTCAAGGCCGATTGAGCAAACAAATTCACTGACGACGTTTAATCTTTTTTGGAGTGTTCCGCATGACGACAGCCCGCACGGTGCAAAGCCTTTTTGATTTGACCGGCCAGGTGGCCCTGGTCACCGGTGGTTCACGCGGCCTGGGGCTGCAAATCGCCGAAAGCCTGGGTGAGGCCGGCGCCAAGATCATGCTGTGCTCGCGCAAGGCGGCCGATCTGGAGCAGGCCGTGGCGCATTTGCAAGATCGCGGCATCGACGCTCGCTGGATCGCCGCCGATGTGTCCGACGCCGCCGAGGCCCAGCGCGTGGTGAACGAAACGCTGGAGCGCCTGGGCCAGATCGACATCCTCATCAACAACGCCGGCGCCACCTGGGGCGCGCCTGCTGAGGACCATCCTATCGAGGCCTGGGACAAGGTGATGAACCTCAATGTGCGCAGCCTCTTCGTGATGGCGCAAGCGGTGGCCAAGCTGAGCATGATTCCGCGCCGCCATGGCCGCATCATCAATGTGGCCTCCATCGCCGGCCTGAGTGGCAACCCCAGCGCGATGAAGACGATTGCCTACAACACCAGCAAGGGTGCGGTGGTCAACTTCACCCGCGCGTTGGCGGGGGAGTGGGGCGAGTTCGGCATCACCGTCAACGCCCTGGCGCCGGGCTTCTTCCCCAGCAAGATGACCAAGGGCTTGCTGGCCGCGTTGGGCGAAGAGAATCTCGCCGCCCATGCGCCGCTGCGCCGCATCGGCGATGACGAAGACCTCAAGGGCGCGGCGCTCATGTTCGCCTCCGCCGCCGGCAAGCACATCACCGGCCAAATCCTGGCGGTGGACGGTGGCGTCAGCGCGGTGCACGGCGCATGAGTGAGGCCGACAGCCAACCCGTGAAGTCAGCGAAGTCTGGCCCGCTTCCTTTCCCGGTGCACATCCCCTTTGTCGAGGACTTGGGCCTGAGCTTGCATGCCTGGGGCGGCGGGGCGGCGGAGTTGCGGGTCGACCTGAGCGAGAAGCATCACAACTCATTTGCCGTGGCGCATGGCGGGCTCTTGATGACCATGCTGGATGTGGCGATGGCGCACGCCGCGCGCAGCGTGCATATGGATCAACCCGGCATGGGGCCGGGGGTGGTCACGGTGGAGATGAAGACCTCCTTCATGCGCCCGGGTGAGGGTGAGTTGCGTGCCGTGGGCAAGCTCTTGCACAGCTCAGCCACCTTGGCCTTTTGCGAGGGTTCCATCTTCACGGCGGACGGCCGGCTCTGCGCCCATGCCACAGCTACCTTCAAATACATCAAAGCCCTGCCGGGTCAGGGCAGGGCTTTGAAGGCTTTGCAGCGCAAGGCGCAGGATTCGGCGGATTCATCATCGGCCGACTGAACTCGGCCGATTTGGATTGCTTGCTCAGCGGGTCTTGAAGAAGGCAACCGCCCCCACCAGCTGATCGGCCTGCTGGCGCAAGCTCTCTGCGGCGGCAGCGCTTTCTTCGACCAGGGCGGCGTTTTGCTGGGTCACCTTGTCCATCTGCGTGATGGCTTCGCCGACTTGTGAGATGCCCAGGCTTTGCTCGGTGCTGGAGGCGCTGATCTCGCCGACGATATCGGTCACCCGCTTGATCGAGCCGACGATCTCGGTCATGGTTTCGCCGGCCTTGTCCACCAGCACGGTGCCTTGCTCGACCCGCTCGACGCTGGCATTGATCAAGTTCTTGATCTCTTTGGCCGCTTCCGCGCTGCGCTGCGCCAAGCTGCGCACCTCGGAGGCCACCACCGCGAAACCGCGCCCTTGCTCGCCCGCGCGGGCTGCTTCGACGGCGGCGTTCAGGGCCAGGATATTGGTCTGGAAGGCAATGCCGTCGATCACCGAGATGATGTCGGAGATGCGCTTGGAGCTGTCGTTGATGCCCTTCATCGTCTCCACCACCTCGCCCACCACATGGCCGCCGCGTGTGGCCACTTGCGAGGCGTTCAGGGCGAGCTGATTGGCTTGCTTGGCGTTGTCGGCGTTATTGCGCACGGTGGAACTCAGTTCGTCCATGGTGGCGGCGGTTTGCTCCAGCGCGCTGGCCTGCTCTTCGGTGCGCTGGCTCAGGTCGGCATTGCCCTGGGCAATTTCGCCACTGCCGGTGGCGACGTTCTCGGCATTGGAGCGCACGGTGGCGACGATGTCGCGCAGGCGCTGCCGCATGCCTTCGAGGGCTTGCAGCAACTGGCTGGTTTCGTTGCGGCCCTCGGCATGCAGGGCGATGCTCATATCGCCGCCACTCATGGCGCCGGCCACTTCGGCGGCGCGCGCCAAGGGCACGGTCACTTGGCGGCTGATGAACCAGCCCAGGCCAATGCCGAGGCCCATGCCCAGCGCGATCAGCAAGACGGAGATATTGCGGCTGCTGTGGTAGATGCTGTCGTTGTCGTCGGAGGTTTGTTTGGCAGCTGCCTCCTTACTGGTGCTCAGTGCCGACATCATTTCTTGTATGCGGCCGGTTTGCTTAGCGGCGTCGCCGAACAAGTAATCTGAGGCATCGGTCGCATCCACCAGCGGGGCGCTCAAAGTCAGCTTTTCGAGTTTGACAATGACCGCTTCATAGCCGGCCCATTCAGACTGAAGCTGGCGCATTTGCTCCTTGCCCTTTTCGGTCCAGAACAGTGGCACGGCTTTATCGATATTGCTTTTGGCGTCTTTGACCGCCTTTTGCACCTGTTCCTGTGCCAGTTTGCGTGCATCCATCGATGGCGCCAACAAGGCGGCACGCACGGCGCGCCCGGCCAGGGCGATATCTGTTTTCGCTTCCTTGATCAGCGAGAGTCCCACCAGATCGCGTTCGTACAGCAGGGTGTCAGCATCGTTGATGCGGTTCATCTGCAGCACTGCAAACAGGCCGACCAAAGCCATCACCGTGGTGACGATCACAAAGGCACCGATCAACTGGGTCGAGAGTCGGTAGTCAGATAAACGCATGCTGTCCTCCAGGGTACTAGGGCGGTCGTGGTTCAGCTTGAGCTGAAAGGTCGGAGCGAGTCGTCGAGTGAGCAGGTGGCGGCGTCAGCAGCGGGCTTGAAGCCGCCGAGTCCAATCCATTCTAGGCATGGCTGGCCGGCGATGGCAGGCCCTTTTGGGACCTGTCTTCACCCCTATTCCGCCATCACTTGGGCCTCCGCATAAACCGCGAAAACTGTGTCAAACCCATTGCTATCGACCGAGCGCGGCGTTTCTTTAAGGTCGTCAGGCCAGGACCGAGCTGAGGATCGCCCACCCCCGCACCCGCCTCGCGCCCTTGTCGCTGAAGGGACGCCAGCCGCTTTCAGCTCGTGGTTCAATCAGCCGCATTCTTTCCCCACAAACCCAAGAAGCAGGAGAACGCCCCATGAGCCAAGCCATCAACCGCCAGATCGTGCTGGCCTCGCGCCCGAGCGGCGAGCCCAGTGCCGCCAATTTCCGCCTGGTGGAGACGCCCGTGCCCGAGCTGGCCGACGGCCAGGTGCTGGTGCGGAACCACTTCCTCAGCCTCGACCCCTATATGCGCGGCCGCATGAATGACGGCAAGAGCTATGCCGACCCCCAGCCGCTGGACGCTGTGATGCTGGGCGGCACCGCCGGTGAGGTGGTGGCCAGCAAGAACAGCGCCTTCGCCGTGGGCGACAAGGTGGTGGGCATGGGCGGCTGGCAAGAGTATTTCGTGGTCGATGCGGCCCAGCGCGGCGTCTTGCAAAAGGTGGACACGACGCACATCCCCTTGTCGGCCTACCTGGGCGCCGTCGGCATGCCCGGCGTGACCGGCTGGTACGGCCTGGTGAAGATCATCAACCCCAAGGCCGGTGAAACCGTGGTGGTGAGTGCCGCCAGCGGCGCCGTAGGCGGCGTGGTGGGCCAGCTGGCCAAGGCACGCGGTGCACGCGCCGTGGGCCTGGCCGGTGGTGCAGACAAATGCCGCTATGTGGTGGAAGAGCTCGGCTTCGATGAGTGCATCGACTACAAGCAGCACCCCGATGTGAAGTCGCTGAATGCCGCGCTGAAAGCGGCTTGCCCCAAGGGCGTGGACGGCTATTTTGAGAACGTCGGCGGCATGATTCTGGACACGGTGATGCTGCGCGCCAATGCCTTCAGCCGCATCGCCATGTGCGGCATGATCGCCGGCTACAACGGCGAGCCCATCCCGATGGCCGCGCCGCAGCTGATCCTGGTCAACCGCATGAAGGTGGAAGGCTTTATCGTCAGCGAGCACATGGAAGTCTGGCCCGAAGCGCTCAAGGAGCTGGGCGGCCTGGTGGCCACCGGCCGCTTGAAGTACCGCGAATCGCTGGCCGAAGGCATTGCCAGCGCGCCGGAAGCCTTCTTGGGCTTGCTCAAGGGCCGCAACTTCGGCAAGCAGTTGGTCAAGCTGGTGTGATGGCGGGATTGATCTGGCACTGTGAGCGTTTAACTGCACTCAGCGCACCGCAGCTCTACCAAATCCTGGCGCTGCGTGCGCGGGTGTTTGTGCTGGAGCAGCGGTGCGTTTATCTGGACCCGGACGGGCTTGATTTGGAGGCCTGGCATTTGCGCGGCCTCAATGAGGCCGGTGAATTGCTGGCCTATGCCCGGCTACTGCCGCCGGGGCTCAAAGGCCCCGCGCAGACCGAGCCGGCCATCGGCCGTGTGCTGACGGCGCCCGAGGCGCGCGGCCAAGGCCAGGGCCAACAGCTGATGAGCCAGGCCGTGGCCGAGGGTCGGCGCCTCTGGCCTGGCCTGGCCCAGGTGCTGAGTGCGCAAGCCCATTTGCAGCGCTTTTATGCCGGCTTCGGCTTTGTGCCGATCTCTGATGTGTACGACGAAGACGGTATTGCCCATATCGACATGCGTTTGCCCTGAGGGGCCAAGGATGAATATGAAGAACTGCTCAGGCCAAACGGCCGTGATCACCGGCGCTGCCTCGGGCTTCGGCCTCGAAGTGGCGCGTATTGCTGCGGCGCGCGGCATGAATTTGGTGCTGTGCGATGTGCAAGCCGATGCCCTGGAGGCCGCGGCGGCTGAATTTGAAGGCCGGCCCATGCTGGTGCAGCGGGTGGATGTCAGCAAGGCGGCCGAGATGGAAGCCTTGGCGGCCGCCGTGAAGCAGCGTTTCGGCGCCCCGCATTTCGTCTTCAACAATGCCGGCGTCGGCTCGGGCGGCTTGGTTTGGGAAAACACCCTGGCCGACTGGGAGTGGGTGCTGGGCGTGAATCTGATGGGTGTGGTGCACGGCGTGCGCCTGTTCACGCCCATGATGCTGGAGGCCGCCGCGGCCGACCCGGCTTATGAAGGCCATATCGTCAACACCGCCTCGATGGCCGGCATGGTCAATGCGCCGAATATGGGCGTGTACAACGTCAGCAAGCACGCCGTCGTGTCGCTGAGCGAAACGCTCTATCAAGACCTGGCCCTCGTCAGCAACCAGGTGCATGCCGCCGTGCTGTGCCCCTTCTTCGTGCCCACCGGCATTTCGCAAAGCCATCGCAACCGCCCGGGCGAGTTTGCGGCAAGCAAGCCAACCAAGAGCCAGTTGGTGTCGCAAGCCATGAGCGACAAGGCGGTCTCGTCCGGCAAGGTCACCGCGGCGGAAGTGGCGGCCATGGTGTTCGCGGCGATGGACGAGAAGCAGTTCTATGTCTTCAGCCACCCCAAGGTGCTGGCCGGTGTGCAGACCCGGCTGGAAGACGTGATGCAGCTACGCAATCCGACCAGCCCCTTCATCGACAAGCCCGAGCTCGGCGAGCAAATCAAAGCCTTGTTGAAAGCTTCTTGAGCCGGGGCGGGGCGAATCTGGCACACTCGCAGCCCCCCATGCCCCAGCCAGAAAGCGCCAGATGTCCCAGCCAGCCCCCACCAAATCCGCCATCGTCATCGGCGGCGGCCCTGCCGGACTGATGGCGGCCGAGCGCCTGCGCGCCGCGGGCTTGGATGTTGAACTCTTCGATGCCATGCCCTCGGTAGGGCGCAAATTCCTGTTGGCCGGCAAGGGTGGGCTGAACCTGACCCACTCCGAAGACCGCCCGGTGTTTGACCAGCGCTTCGCCGAGCGCGCACCCGAAGTCGCCCGCTGGCTGGACAAGCTGGACGGCCCGGGCTTGCGCGGCTGGGCCGCCAAGCTGGGGGTGGAAACCTTTGTGGGCAGCTCCGGCCGGGTCTTCCCGGTCAGCCTGAAGGCCGCGCCGCTTTTGCGCGCCTGGCTGCATCGCCTGCGCGAAGCGGGCGTGCGTTTTTCGATGCGCCAGCGTTGGCAGGGCTGGGCTGCCGATGGCCAAAGCCTGCGTTTTTTGAATGCCGAGGGGCAGGAGCGTCTGGTGCGCGCCGATGTACTGGTGCTGGCGCTAGGCGGCGCCTCATGGCCGCAGCTGGGTTCCGACGCAGCTTGGCTGCCGCTGCTGAGCGCCCGCGCCGTGGGCGTGGCGCCACTGCGTGCCGCCAACTGCGGTTTTGATTTGGGCCCACGCCGCGCTGGCGCGGAAGAGCCGGGCTGGAGCGCGCTGTTCGCCAGCAAATTCGCCGGCCTGCCGATCAAGCCGGTGGCCTTGCATTTCCAAGGCCAGGGTGGCCGCCAGTTTGCACGCCAGGGTGAGTTCGTGGTGACGGCCAGCGGCATCGAAGGCTCGCTGGTTTATGCCGCGTCCAGCCTTTTGCGTGAGGAGATCGCCGAATTCGGTTCGGCCACCGTCCACCTCGATTTGCTGCCCGACCGCAGCGAGGACTTCGTCGCCGCCGAAGTGGCGCGCCCACGCGGCCCGCGCTCGCTGTCCACTCATCTGAAGAGCCGTTTGGGCATCGAAGGCCTGAAGGCCGGCTTGCTGCATGAAGTCTTGAGCAAGGAAGAGTACAACGACCCCGCCCATCTGGCCCGCACCCTCAAGCGCCTGCCGCTGACGCTGCGCGCCACCCGCCCGGTGGCCGAAGCCATCAGCACCGCCGGTGGCGTGCGCCTGGAAGAGCTGGATGAGCGCCTGATGCTCAAGGCCTTGCCGGGCGTGTTCTGCGCCGGCGAGATGCTGGACTGGGAGGCGCCGACCGGTGGCTATTTGCTGACCGCCAGCATGGCCAGCGGCGCGGTGGCCGGTGAGGGCGCGGCGGCATTCGCTCGCGCTTGAGTCGGTGGGGCCGGCTGGGCCAGCCGGTTCAGCGATTCAAGTTTGAGCAAAGCCTCGTTAGCCCTACACATACTCGAAGTCGATAAAGCCGCGCTCGATATTGCAGCCCACCAGGCGCACCCGCAGGCGCTGACCCAGGCGCAGCTCGGGCGCGTGGCCCACCAGCATGCCTTCCACCGGCGGCGTTAGCAGGCGCACCCAGATGCCAGAGGCGCCGTGGCCGGTGACCAAGGCAGAGAACACCTCGCCCAGGCGCGGCTCCAGGAATAGCGCGGCTTCTGACTTGCGCATGCGCCGCTCCACCTTGCGGGCGGCGTCTTCTTGCTGGGTGCAGTGCAGTGCTAGGTCTTCCAGCTCGGCCGGGCTGTAGGGCGCGGGGCGTCCGGCCAGCAGGGCTTTGACCATGCGCTGGCTGATCAAGTCTGGGTAGCGCCGGTTGGGCGCGGTGGCGTGGGTGTATTCGCGTTCGGCCAGGCCGAAATGCCCGATGGGCTCGCGGCCCGGGCGCTCCACCACATATTCCCCCGAACCCATCAGCTTGATGATGACCAGGGACAGGTCGGGGAAGCGCAGCGGGTCGGCGCGGCGGCGCCGAGCGAGAAAGCCTTCCAGCGCATTCGCGTCGGGCGAGCCGGGCAGCTGTTCGCCATATTTGTTGGCCTCTTCCCGGATGCGAGCCCAGCGCTCGGGTGAGCGCACCACCCGGCGCAGCGAGGCGCCGCCATGGCTGGCCAGAAAGCGCGCGCAGCAGCCGTTGGTGGCGATCATGAATTCCTCGATCAGCTGGCGGGCGCGGTTTTGTTCCTGCTGCTGCAAATCCACCACCCGCTCGCCCTCGAAGATGACGCGCGGCTGCAAGGTCTCGAACTCAAGTGAGCCGTGGGCATGGCGGCGCGCGCGCAGGGTTTGCGCCATCGCGTCTTGCAGGCGCAGCTGCTCGTCCATGCCCGGCCAGGCCTGGGCGGCGGCGGGCAACTCGGCCTCGCCCAGCAGCCAGGCGGAGGTGGCGTCGTAGGCCAGCTTGGCCTGGTTGCGCACGCGGGCGCGGTAAATCGTTGAGTCTTGCAAATCGCCCTGGCCGTCGATCAGCATCTCGGTCACCAGGGCTAGGCGGTCTTGCTGCGGGTTGAGCGAGCTGAGGTCGGTGGACAGGCGCTCGGGCAGCATCGGGAAAATGCGCGCCGAGGTGTAGACCGAGCAAGTGTTGTGGCGGGCGTGCCGGTCAATGGCGGAATCCCGATGCACCAGCGCGTCCACATCCGCCACCGCCACGAAGAGGCGCAGGCCGCCGCCTGCTTCGCGCTGGCAGGCGGTGAGCTGATCGAGGTCGAGCGAGTCGTCGTTGTCCAGCGAGCACCAGGGCAGGGCGCGCAGATCGGCAATCTTTGCGCCCTGTTCTTGCGGCCCATCCGCCGCAGGGCGGCGGTGGCTAGCCGCCAAGCGGCTGAGTTCGAGTTCGACGGCGGGCGGGAATTCGGGCTCCAGCCCGCGCTCCAGCATGGCTTGGCTGGCCAGGGCGGCCAGGTCGTGGCGTTTGAAGCGGCGTTGATTTCGCATCAGCCTACTGTAGAGCTTTCTGCGCGGCTGGCTCCAACGACCTCCTTGCCCAGCCTCGGGCGGCCGGGTCGGCCTGTGGCAAACTCCGCCGCTTCCCGTTTTCATGTGATTCCAGACTGCTTTGGACAAGATCCTGCTTCAAATTGCCGCCGAGCTGGGTGTTCGGCCGGCCCAAGTCAACGCCGCTGTTGAATTGCTCGATGGAGGTGCGACCGTGCCCTTCATTGCCCGCTACCGCAAGGAAGTGACCGATGGCCTGGATGACGCGCAGCTGCGTGATCTGGAAGCGCGCCTGGGCTATTTGCGCGAGTTGGAAGACCGCCGCGCCGCGGTGCTCAAAAGCATTGACGAGCAGGGCAAGCTCACGCCTGAGCTGCGCGCCCTGATCGAAGCCGCCCCCACCAAGCAGGAGCTGGAAGACCTTTACCTGCCCTACAAGGTCAAGCGCCGCACCAAGGGCATGATCGCCCGCGAAGCCGGCCTGGAGCCGCTGGCCGACAAGCTGTTTGCCGACCCGAGCCTGGACCCGCAAGCCGAGGCGCAGGCCTTCATCAATGCCGACGCTGGTTTTGCCGATGCCTTTGCGGTGCTGGACGGTGTGCGCGATCTGCTGTCCGAGCGCTGGGCCGAAGACGCCTTGCTGATCGGCAAGCTGCGCGAGTGGCTGTGGGAGGAGGGCTTGTTTCGCTCCAAGCTGATGGAAGGCAAGGACGAGAACAACCCGGACATTTCCAAGTTCCGCGACTATTTCGATTACGACGAGCCGATCAAGACCGTGCCCTCGCACCGTGCCTTGGCCGTGTTCCGTGGCCGCACGCTGGAGTTCCTCGACGCCAAGCTGGTGCTGGACGAAGAAACGGTGGCGGGCCAACCGGGCTTGGCCGAAGGACGCATCGCCCGCCATCTGGGTTGGAGCCATGCCAACCGCGCCAGCGACGCGCTGATCCGCAAATGCGTGGCCTGGACCTGGAAGGTCAAGCTCAGCATGAGCTTGGAGCGCGATTTGTTCTCGCGCCTGCGTGAGTCGGCGGAGGCCGTGGCCATCAAGGTGTTTGCCGAGAATCTGCGTGACCTGCTGCTGGCCGCGCCGGCCGGCAAGCGGGTGGTGATGGGCCTGGACCCGGGCATTCGCACCGGCGTCAAAGTGGCGGTGGTCAGCGACACCGGCCGGGTGCTGGATACCTGCGCCGTGTTCCCGCACGAGCCGCGCAAGGACTGGGAAGGCTCGATTCACACCCTGGCGCGCTTGTGCGCGGCCCATGGCGTGAACCTGATTGCCATCGGCAATGGCACGGCCAGCCGCGAAACCGACAAGCTGGCGGCCGACTTGATCAAGCGCATCCAGCAGCTCGCCCCCGGCACCGAGATTCAAAAAGTGGTGGTCAGCGAGGCGGGCGCCTCGATCTATTCCGCGTCGGAATTCGCCTCCAAGGAATTGCCCGATTTGGACGTGACCCTGCGCGGCGCGGTGTCCATCGCCCGCCGCTTGCAAGACCCGCTGGCTGAGTTGGTCAAAATCGACCCCAAGAGCATTGGTGTTGGCCAGTACCAGCACGATGTCAACCAGAGCGAGATGGCCAAGACCCTGGACGCGGTGGTGGAAGACTGCGTCAACTCGGTGGGCGTGGACCTCAACACCGCCTCGGCCCCCTTGCTGTCGCGCGTTTCGGGCCTTAGCGCGACGGTCGCCGCGTCTATCGTCCGCTGGCGCGATGCCAACGGCGCGTTCAAGAGCCGCAAGCAGTTGCTGGATGTGACGGGCCTGGGTCCTAAGACTTTCGAGCAGGCGGCGGGCTTTTTGCGCATCCGCGATGGTGAGAACCCCTTGGACTTCTCCGGCGTCCACCCCGAGACTTACCCCGTGGTTGAGCGCATCCTGGCCGCCGTCAAGCGGCCCGCGGCCGAGGTGATGGGCAAGAGCGATGTGATCCGCAGCCTCAAGCCCGAGGCTTTTGCCGACGAGAAATTCGGCGCCATCACGGTCAAAGACATCCTGGCCGAGCTGGAAAAGCCTGGCCGCGACCCACGCCCCGACTTCAAGGTGGCCCGCTTCAGCGAAGGCGTGGACGACATCAAGGATCTGGTGGAGGGCATGGTGCTGGAAGGCACGGTGTCCAACGTCGCCCAGTTCGGCGCTTTTGTGGACCTGGGCGTGCACCAGGACGGCCTGATTCACGTCAGCCAACTGGCCAATAAGTTCGTCAACGATGCGCGTGAAGTGGTCAAGACCGGGGACATCGTCAAGGTGCGCGTGCTGGAGGTGGATCTGGCCCGCAAGCGCATCTCGCTGACCATGAAGCTGGATGCACCGGTGCAAAAGAGCGGCAGCCCCGGCGGCAAGGCCGACAACAGTTATCGCCCGGCGGCCCGTAACGAGCGCAGCAGCGGCGGCGGGCGCCCGGCACCGGCCGCGTCCGCGCCCGCAGGTGGCAATGCGATGGCGGCCGCCTTCGCCAAGCTGCAGGGCAAGCGCTGAGCCTGCTGCAGCGGCCGGCCCGGCTGCCGAGCGGTGGCGTCCGGGCCTAGGGTGATATCTGGATGAAGGGGTGAGAGCGGTGCTGTTTCTGGCAGCCGGCTCCAATCAGGGTCAGCACCGGTTGCTGACCCCCTCAAATCCACCATTGGTCGCAAAGGTGGCAGACTGCGCGGCCACTTCCGCTATGGTTCAGCCATCGAATTTTGAGCTGCCTTGCGCAGCGATCACGGAGCCTGTTTCTTGAAATCCTTGTCGCCCATTGCCGCCGCCTGCGTTTTGTTGTCTGTGACCCTGGCGCAAGCCCAAGACGCCCAGCCGGGTGCCGAGCCGCAGGCTCGCCCTGGCGCCAAGCTGGAGCGGGTAGAAATCTCGCGCCAGAGCAGCGACACCGATTTGCGCCGCCGCGCGCCGGTGGCCAAGCAGATTTACGGCCGCGAGGAGCTGGAAAAGTTTGGCGACACCAATGTGGCCGATGTGCTCAAGCGCCTGCCCGGCGTGTCGGTGGCCGGTGGCGCGCCGCGCATGCGCGGCCTGGGCTCAGGCTACACCCTGATCCTGATCAACGGCGACCCGGCGCCTCCGGGCTTTGCCCTGGATCAGCTGGATCCCGCCCAGGTGGAGCGCATCGAGGTCACCAAAGGCCCGACTGCTGACCAAAGTGCCCAGGCCGTGGCCGGCGCCATCAACATCATCCTGAAGGACGCGCCGCGCGTTTCGCAGCGCGATCTGCGTCTGGGCACGGGCTATAGCGCTGTGCGGCCGACGGCGTCGGGCACCTTCACCTATGGCGAGAAGATCGGCAATGTGTCGATCTCGGTGCCGCTGTCTGGCTTTGAGTGGCGCCAGCAAACCGATGTGGTCACGGACCGCAAGGCGCTCGGTAGCAATGACCAGCCCTCGGAAGTCATTCAGCGCGGTGTGCAAGACAACTGGGGCCATGGCTTCAATTCGGCGCCGCGCCTCAACTGGCGCATCAGCGATGAAGAGTCGCTGGCCCTGCAAGCTTTTGTGCAAAAAGGCTATTGGCGCAATCGCATGACCTTCCAAAACGAGGTGATCAGCGGCTTCCCCGGCGTGGATGACGACTCGCTTAGCCGTGGCACTTGGCAGAACCTGCGCGGCAATGCGCAGTGGATCAACCGCTTCAGTGACTCGCAACGCATCGAGTTGAAGCTGGCCCTGCAGGATTCCAGGGGCACGAATGACAACCGCAGCTTCCGCGTTGTGGCCCCGGCCACCGAGGCGCAGGTTTGGCGTGTCAATCTGGGTGAGAGCCATGACAAGAGCGTGATCCAGGCCGGCAAGTACGGCCAGTTGCTGGGCGAGGATCACAGCCTGACGGTGGGTTGGGATCTGGAGTGGCGTCAGCGCGACGAGACCCGCAACATCACCGAGAACGGCCGCCCGCAGCAGCCCGGCATCGAAGGCCAGCCCTTCGGTGCGCGCATCCAGCGTCAAGCCCTGTTCGTGCAGGACGAGTGGGAGCTGTCGCCGCAATGGTCCACTTATATCGGCCTGCGCGCCGAGCGAATTCAAACCACCAGCAGCGGTGAAGGCAGCCAGGTCAGCAACACCAGCACCGTGGTGACGCCGCTGTGGCACTTGAATTACAAGCTGGACCCCAAGGGCAAGGACATGATCCGTGCTAGCGTCACGCGCAGCTACAAGGCACCCGACTTGAACGCGCTGCTGGCTCGGCCCAGCATCAGTGGCGTCAAGCCCTTGCTGGATGCGAACGGCAATCCGCAGACCAACGACCCGCTCAACCCGGATCGCATTGGCAACCCGAATCTCAAGCCCGAGCTGGCCACCGGCCTGGACATCGCGTTTGAAAAGTATCTGGCTGGCGGTGGCATGGTCAGCGTGGGCGGCTTCTACCGCGGCATCAGCGACCTGATTCGTAACGTCACGACCCAGCAGACTGTGGATTGGTCGCCGCTGCCGCGCTATGTGTCGCAGCCGCAGAACTTCTCCCGTGCCCAGACCATGGGCTTGGAGTTGGAAGTCAAGGGTCGCGCCGGTGAGCTGCTGCCTGCCTTGTTCGACCCCAAACTGGCGTTGAATCTGCGCGGCAATATCAGCGTCTACCACTCCAATGTGGACGCGATTGCCATGGCCAATAACCGCCTTGACGGCCAGCAGCCTTGGTCCGCCAATGCCGGTTTTGATTACCGGCTGAGCAGCCTGCCCTTGAATATGGGCGTGTCGCTGGCCTACACGCCGGGCTATCTGACGCAGCAGACGCTCAGCCAGTCGCTGGATGCGTCCAATAGCCGCGCGCTCGACATGTTCGCGCAGTGGACCTTCAGCAAGAGCTTGTCGCTGCGGGTCTCGGCCAATAACCTGGCGCCGCTGGATACCCGCTCGCTCCTGGTCAATGGTGCGGACAATAGCATCGGCGTCGAGCGCAGCTCCCGCACCCAGTACGGCGCGGTGCTGGAATACAAGCTCTGAGCATGAGCGGCGGCGGCAGCAGCGTCCCGGCTCTGCAGATCTTCGCTGGCCCGCGGGCGCGTGCCCGTCTGGCCGAGCGCGGCCTGCGGCCCGAAGATGTGCAGGTCGTGCCCGCTGCGGCCGGTGGCCCCAAGGGCCTGATCCTGGGGCCGCTGGACCAGTTCATCTTTGGCGACTGGCTGGCGCGCAGCCAGCAGCCGGTGCATTTGATGGGCGCTTCCATCGGCGCCTGGCGCATGGCCACGGCTTGCGTGACCCGCAATGCCGCCGAGGTGAAACATGAGTTCGACCAACTGGCGCATGGCTATGTGCACCAGAGCTATGCGGATGAGCCGGGCGCCAAAAAGGGCAAGATGCCTTCTGCTGCCTGGGTCAGCCAGGGTTTTGCGCAAACCCTCGACCAAGTCTTTGGTGGGCGCGAGCAGCTGGCCCTGAGCCACCCGCGCTTTCGCCTGCATGTGCTGGCCTCGCGCGGGCGCAAGCTGCTCAGCCGGGAAGGGCGCTGGCGCACCCCGCTGGGCTACACAGCCGCGTTCGCGGCCAATTTGATTTCTCGCCCCAGCCTGGCCGCCTGGCTGGAGCGGGTGGCTTTTTCTGACCCGCGCACGCCGCTGCCCCTGCCGCTGGACGACTTCCGCAGTCACGCCGTTGAGCTGAATCAGGCCAACTTCCAGGCCAGCATCTTGGCCAGCTGCGCGATTCCTTTTTGGCTGCAGGCGGTGCACGACATTCCCGGTGCCCCGCGCGGTGCCTACTGGGACGGCGGCATCACCGACTATCACCTGCACCTCAACTACGCGGCCATGGCCGCCGATGAGCACAGCGCTGGCCTGGTGCTGTATCCGCACTTCCAGCAGCAGGTGGTGCCGGGTTGGCTGGACAAGGCCTTGAAGCGGCGCCATGCCGCCACGCCGTCACTGGACAACGTCGTGCTGCTGGCGCCTAACCCGGCCTGGATTGCGACCCTGCCCAATGCCAAGCTGCCGGATCGCAATGACTTTCAGCGCTACGGCGACGATATGCCTGCGCGCGCCAAAGCCTGGCTGCGCGCCATTGCCGAGAGCCAGCGCCTGGCGGATGAGTTTGCCCAGGCCTGCGAGGCGTCCAGCCTGCGCGCTTTACAGTTGTAAAAGAAAGCAAGTCTCGACAACCCGGCGGCCCGTGGCAGCGTTGAGCCAGCGTTCCAATCTGGAATGCCATCGCGCTGGAGTTGTCCGCCATGTCTGAATCCCCCGCTTTTCAGCCCCGCAAAGTCTTGTCGCGTGGGTTGCGCTTGCTTGTCGTTCTGTGCGCTGCCAGCAGCTTGAGCGCTTGTGTTTGGGTCGCCCCGCGCGGCGGCCATCACCACCACTATGACGAACGGCGCGGCTATGGTCATGGTGATGATCAAGGACGGCGTGGCTACGGCCCCAGTCGCTACGGCGCAGCCCCCAGCTCGGGTGGCGGGGCGCTGGTGGGTGGTGTGGTCGGCGGTGTGTTGGGCCATGCGGTGGAGCCTGGCGTGGGCACCGCCATTGGTGTGATCGGCGGCGCAGTGATCGGCAATGAGATCGAGCGCGGTCAGCGGCGTTAGAAGCGAACGTAGCGATTGCGCTGCTCAGGGCGCTAAAAATGGCGGGCTCTGCGAGGGCTCGTCTACAATCCGGGCTCGATCAACGAACAAGGGCGAGAAAGGCATCATGGTTATGACACCGCGAACTACGAGCACAACCTCACAGGTTCTCTAGTCGGCCGCGGCTTGTCACGTCTTTCTTAGCTGTTTTCAAAGCAGCAACCCAGTCAAAAGCGCGGCACAGTGGCCGCGCTTTTTTCATTGTCGGGCTGGCTTTATTTATCTTCTGCCACAAGCGCCCGCGCAAATTTCGGAGTACTGAGCAATGATTTCGATTCAACTGCCTGACGGTTCCAAGCGTGAATTTCCGCAAGCCGTCACCGTGGCCGATGTGGCTGCCTCCATCGGCGCCGGCCTGGCCAAGGCCGCGCTGGCTGGCCGTGTGGACGGCAATTTGGTGGACACCAGCCACTTGATCGAGGCCGACGCGCAGCTGGCCATCATCACCGACAAGGATGCCGATGGCCTGGAGGTCATTCGTCACTCCACCGCCCACTTGCTGGCCTATGCCGTCAAGGAATTGTTCCCCGAGGCGCAGGTCACCATCGGCCCGGTGATCGAGAACGGCTTCTACTACGACTTCAGCTACAAGCGCCCCTTCACGCCCGAAGACCTGGCGGCGATCGAGTCGAAGATGGGCGAGTTGGCCAAGAAGGACGAAAAGATCACCCGCTCGGTGCTGCCGCGCGACGAGGCCGTCAGCTACTTCAAGAGCCTGGGTGAGGCCTACAAGGCCGAGATCATCGAGAGCATCCCGGCCGATCAGGCGGTGTCGCTTTACGCCGAAGGCAAGTTCACTGACCTGTGCCGCGGCCCCCACGTGCCGTCCACCGGCAAGCTCAAGCATTTCAAACTGATGAAGGTGGCTGGCGCCTACTGGCGCGGCGACCACCGTAACGAGCAATTGCAGCGCATCTACGGCACGGCCTGGGCCAGCAAGGATGATCTGCAGAAGTACCTGCTGCGTCTGGAAGAGGCGGAGAAGCGCGACCACCGCAAGCTGGGTCGTGAACTGGACCTGTTCCATATCGACGAGCATTCGCCCGGCACCGTGTTCTGGCACCCTAAGGGCTGGACCGTCTGGCAGGAAGTGGAGCAGTACATGCGCCGCGTCTACCGCGACAACGGCTACCAGGAAGTTAAGGGTCCGCAAATCCTGGACAAGGGCCTGTGGGAGAAGTCCGGCCACTGGGACAAGTACCGGGACAATATGTTCATCACCGAGTCGGAGAAGCGTGACTACGCCTTGAAGCCGATGAACTGCCCGGGTCACATCCTGATTTTCAAGCATGGCATCAAGAGCTACCGCGATCTGCCGCTGCGCTTCGGTGAGTTCGGCCAGTGCCATCGCAACGAGCCGACGGGTGGCCTGCACGGCATCATGCGTGTGCGCGGCTTCACGCAGGACGACGGCCACATCTTCTGTACCGAAGACCAGATCCTAGACGAGTGCGCCAATTTCACGGCGCTGCTGAAGAAGGTCTATGCCGACTTCGGCTTCACCGACATCGTCTACAAGGTGGCAACTCGCCCCGAGGCGCGCATCGGCACGGATGAGTATTGGGATCGCACCGAGCAGGTGTTGATGGAATCGCTGCGTCGTTCGGGCTGCGAGTTCGAGATCGCCCATGGCGAGGGAGCCTTCTACGCACCCAAGATCGAATACGCGCTCAAGGATGCCCTGGGTCGCCAGTGGCAGTGTGGCACCATTCAGATCGACTCCAATATGCCCTCGCGTCTGGAGGCCGAGTTTGTCGATGAGGACAGCCAGCGCAAGACCCCGGTCATGCTGCACCGCGCCATCGTCGGCAGCCTGGAGCGCTTCATCGGCATCTTGATCGAACAGCATGCCGGCGCGCTGCCGGTGTGGCTGGCGCCGACGCAGGTGGTGGTGGCCAATATCACCGACGCACAAGCGGATTACGTCGCGGAAATCGTGAAATCGCTGCAGAAACAAGGGCTTAGAGTTCAGGCTGATTTGCGTAACGAGAAGATCACGTATAAAATCCGCGAGCATTCTTTGCAAAAGGTTCCTTTCATCCTGGTCGTAGGCGACAAGGAGAAGGCAAATGGAACCGTTGCGGTGCGCGCCCGTGGCAACCAGGATTTGGGTGTGATGGCTCTGGCAGACTTCCAAGCGAAGGCCTCAGCCGATATCTCCTCAAAGACCTGATTCTTGCCAAGCGAGGCGCGCTTTTGTTTTGTTTGGGCCTCTCGCCTTGGGGCTCGCTGAAAGGTTTTCACCATCGCTACTTTTGCTGACCGTCGTGCTGTACCGGAGCGTAAGCATCGGCTGAATCGCGAAATCATGGCTCCCGAAGTTCGTCTGAACGGTCCGGAAAACGAGCCGCTCGGAATCGTGAGCATCCAAGAAGCGCTGCGCATGGCGGGCGAGTTGGATGTTGACGTTGTCGAAATTTCCGCCACCGCGACACCGCCTGTGTGCCGCCTGATGGACTACGGCAAGTTCAAGTACATCGAGCAAAAGCGTGCGGCCGAGGCGAAGTCCAAGCAGAAGGTCATCGAAATCAAGGAAGTCAAGTTCCGCCCGGGTACGGACGAAGGCGACTACCAGATCAAGATGCGCAATCTGCGCCGCTTCATCGCTGAGGATGGTGATAAGGGCAAGGTCACGCTGCGTTACCGCGGTCGTGAAATTACCCACCAAGACATTGGCATGCGCTTGTTGGAACGCATCCGCGATGAATTGGCGGATGTGGCCGTGGTTGAGAACATGCCGCGCCTTGAAGGCCGTCAGATGATCATGGTGCTGGCGCCGAAAAAGCGCTAAGCCCCCTGCCTGCGGGTACGCAGGCACACCCCCTGAGGGGGGGGCAATTCAAAGCGGGCGGCTAGCCCGCTTTGAATTGCAAGCGCCGCCTTTTGGGGCGGTCCGGCAGGCGGCCAATATGGCGCCCGTATGAAGTTCAAGCCCGCTGATTTGGTCATCGGCGGGCTTATTAGTCTCCAGAGGCTGGCAAGTGTTGAGAGGCCCTCAACCGCCCCTGGGACATCTTAAAAGGAGCACTCACATGCCCAAAATGAAGACCAAGAGCAGCGCGAAGAAGCGCTTCCGCGTTCGTCCGGGTGGTACCGTCAAGCGCGGTCAAGCGTTCAAGCGCCACATCCTGACCAAGAAGTCGACCAAGAACAAGCGCCATCTGCGTGGTTCGGTTGCCGTGCACGAAACCAATATGGGTCACATCGCTCAGATGTTGCCCGGCTTTGGTCTGTAAACCCATTTAACTAAAGGAGATTTAATATGCCTCGCGTTAAACGTGGTGTTACCGCTCGTGCCCGTCACAAGAAGGTCCTGGCTCTGGCCAAGGGCTTCCGTGGTCGTCGTAAGAATGTCTTCCGCATCGCCAAACAGGCGGTGATGAAGGCAGGCCAATACGCCTACCGTGACCGTCGCGCCAAGAAGCGTGTGTTCCGTGCTCTGTGGATTGCTCGTATCAACGCAGCAAGCCGTGGCCTGGGACTCACCTACAGCAAGTTTGTGGCTGGCCTGAAGAAGGCTCAGATCGAGATCGACCGCAAGGTCTTGGCCGACATGGCCGTCAACGATCCGGCTGGCTTTGCCACCGTCTTCGCCAAGGTTAAGGCCGCACTGGCTTAATGCATAGGGCCGCCTTTGGCGGTTCTTTGCAGCCGCGTCTCTTAGGAGCCGCGGTGAGCAACCTCAAGGCCGACACCCTGGTGCTCGGCCTTTTTTGTTTCCGCCCGAAATTTCTTCTTCAAGATGACTGATCTCGAACAATTGCTGCAAGCCGCCCAGGCCGAATTCGCCGCCACCAGCACGCCTGCCGAACTGGAGAACGCCAAGGCGCGTTTTCTGGGCAAGGCCGGTCGCGTGACCGAGTTGCTCAAGGGTCTGGCGGCCCTGCCTGTGGACGAGAAAAAGGCGCGCGGCGCCGAGATCAATGTCTTGAAGAGTGGCATCGAAGCCGCGCTGACCGAGCGCCGCCAAGCCCTCGCCGATGCCGAGTTGGCGCTGCAGCTGAAGGCTGAAGCGCTGGACGTCACCCTGCCTGGCCGCAGCCGTGGCACCGGTGCCTTGCACCCGATCACGCGTGCCATGGCGCGCATCGAGGCCATCTTCGGCTCGATGGGTTTTGATGTTGCCGATGGCCCTGAGATCGAGACCGACTGGTTCAGCTTCTCCGCCCTCAACAATCCTGAGAATCATCCTGCGCGCTCCATGCAGGACACCTTCTATGTGGATATGAAGGACGAAGGCGGGCGCTATTTCAATCTGCGTCCGCACACCAGCCCGATGCAGATCCGTTATGCCCAGGCCCATGCCCGCCGCTATGCCGGTCAGGACCATATGCCTGAGATTCGCGTCATTGCCCCCGGCCGCACTTACCGGGTCGACAACGACGCCACCCATTCCCCCATGTTCCACCAGGTCGAAGGCCTGTGGGTTGGCGAGAACATCAGCTTCAAGGACTTGAAGGCGGTTTATCTCAACTTCATCACCGCCTTCTTCGAGACCGACCAGCTGCAGCTGCGCTTCCGCCCGAGCTACTTCCCCTTCACCGAGCCCAGCGCTGAGATCGACATCATGTTCGAGTCCGGCCCGCTGAAAGGCCGTTGGTTGGAAGTGTCTGGCTCCGGCCAGGTGCATCCGCAGGTGATCCGCAATATGGGCCTGGACCCTGAGCGTTACATCGGCTTTGCTTTTGGCTCCGGCATCGACCGCCTGGCCATGTTGCGTTACGGCGTGAATGATTTGCGCCAGTTCTTTGATGGTGATCTGCGCTTCTTGTCGCAGTTCAAGTGAGGCCCAGTACCTCCACCCACACCACCATCTGAGAACCCGAGAGAACACACACCATGCAATTTCCTGAATCCTGGCTGCGGGCCTTTTGCAACCCTGCACTGAACACCCAAGAACTGGCCGAGCTGTTGACCATGTCCGGCTTGGAAGTCGAAGAGCTGCGCCCGGTGGCGCCGCCTTTCCACGGCATCAAAGTGGCCGAAATCTTGTCGGCCGAACAACACCCTAACGCCGATAAGCTGCGCATCTGCTCGGTCAATGTTGGCGCGGTCGAACCGCTGCAAATCGTCTGCGGCGCGCCCAATGCGCGTGCCGGCATCAAGGTGCCACTGGCCACCGTGGGCGCCGAATTGCCCCCGGGCGAAGATGGCAAGGCCTTCAAGATCGGCGTGGGCAAGCTGCGCGGCGTTGAGAGCTTCGGCATGCTGTGTTCGGCGCGTGAGCTCAAGCTCAGCGAAGAGCATGGCGGCCTGTTGGAGCTGGCTGCCGATGCCCCCGTCGGTCAAGACATCCGCGAACACCTGAACTTGGATGACACCTTGTTCACCCTCAAGCTGACGCCCAATCTGGCCCATGCGCTGAGCGTTTACGGCATTGCCCGTGAGGTCTCGGCACTGACTGGCACACCGCTGACTCAGCCTGATTGCACGCCGGTGCCGGTGGCGCATCAGGACAAGCTGCCGGTGCGTATCGAGGCTGCTGATCTGTGCGGCCGTTTCTCTGGCCGCATCGTGCGCGGCGTCAATACCAAGGCGCAGACTCCTGCGTGGATGGTGGATCGTCTGGCGCGCTGTGGCCAGCGTTCGGTGACGGCGCTGGTGGACATCTCCAACTATGTGATGTTCGAACTGGGCCGCCCCT
This sequence comes from Roseateles sp. PN1, assembly GCF_038419725.1. NCBI lineage: Bacteria > Pseudomonadati > Pseudomonadota > Betaproteobacteria > Burkholderiales > Sphaerotilaceae > Roseateles > Roseateles sp. PN1. Next base: position 28,038 of record NZ_JBCARA010000013.1, read on the forward strand.
CGCATATCTTCGATCTGGACAAGATCCACGACGAGCTGGTGGTTCGCTGGGCCAAGCAGGGCGAGACGCTCAAGCTGCTCAACGGCAATACCGTCGAGTTGGATGAGAAAGTTGGCGTGGTGGCTGACAGCCAAGCGCCTGAGTCCCTGGCCGGCATCATGGGCGGCGACGCCACTGCCGTGTCTGATGACACGCAAAACATTTACGTCGAAGCCGCTTTCTGGTGGCCCGAGGCGGTGATGGGCCGTTCGCGCCGCTTCGCTTTCTCGACCGACGCGGGCCACCGCTTCGAGCGCGGAGTTGACCCGGCCTTGACCGTGGCCCATATCGAGCGCATCACCCAGCTGGTGCTGGAGATTTGCGGCGGCCAGGCCGGCCCGATCGACGACACCATCACCACGCTGCCCGAGCGTCAGCCGGTGGCCCTGCGCGTGGCGCGCGCCGCCAAGATCATCGGCATGCCGGTGACGCAGGAAGACTGCGCCCGCGTCTTCACCCGCCTGGGCCTGAGCTTCACCGAGAGCGACGCCAATGGCGGCGTGCTGACCGTGACGCCGCCGAGCTTCCGCTTCGATCTGCGCATCGAGGAAGACCTGATCGAAGAAATCATCCGCGTGCTGGGCTACCCCACGCTGCCGGACACGCCGCCGCTGGCGCCCGTGGTGGCCAAGGTGGGCTCGGAGTCGCGTCGCGCCACGCATGCACTGCGCAGCGCCGTTGCCGGCCTGGGTTACTTCGAGACCATCAACTTCAGCTTTGTTGAAGCGCGTTGGGAAAAGGAATTGGCGGGCAATCAGAACCCGATCCAGTTGCTCAACCCGATCGCAGCACCACTGGCCGTGATGCGCACCAGCTTGATCGGCAGCCTGGTCAACACCTTGCGCTACAACCTGAGCCGCCGCGCCTCGCGCGTGCGCTTGTTCGAGATTGGCCGTGTGTTCCTGCGCGACCCCTCGGTGCAGCAGGGCGACACCAGCGTGGCCGGCATTCACCAGCCCATGCGTCTGGCTGGCTTGGCCTTTGGCCCGGCCGAGCAGCAGCAGTGGAGCCAGCGTGATCGCCTGATTGACTTCTTCGATGTGAAGGGTGATTTGGAGGCGCTGTTCGCGCCGCGCCAGCTGCGCTTCGTGGCAGCTGAGCATCCCGCTTTGCATCCCGGCCGCAGTGCCCGTGTGGAGCTGGACGGCGTTGACATCGGTGTGATCGGCGAGTTGCATCCCAAATGGCGCCAGGGCTATGAACTGCCCAGCGCGCCGGTGCTGTTCGAGCTGGACCTCGATGCCACGCTGCAGCGCGTGCTGCCGGCGGCCCAGGCCATTCCGCGCCAGCAGGCTGTGCTGCGTGACCTGGCCGTCATCGTGGGCGAGGGTGTCACGCACGATGCCTTGATGCAGACCATTCTGGGCTCGGCCCACCAGGGCCTGATCCGCTCGGCCAAGCTGTTTGACGTGTTCAAGCCGACCCAGGCCAGCGCCGACCTGAAGGACGGTGAGCGCAGCATGGCCGTGCGCCTGGAATTGCTGGACGACGAGCAAACCTTGACCGACGAGCGCATCGAGCAGACGGTGGCAGTTGTGATCGCGGCACTCGCTCAAGGGCTGGGCGCGCGCTTGCGCGGCTGATAGTCTCAGAACCATCCAGCTCTTGCTCCACCCACCTGAGAACAGCGAACGCTTGCTTGATGATGACGATGGAAAACAATAAGAACAACAGCGCCGATGACAGCAAGCTGGATGCTTTGAGCACGCCCAGCGCGCCTGCCCGCGTGCTGCTGCCCAGCCTGGAAACGCCCACCTTGACCAAGGCCGAACTGGCCGAGCTGCTGTTCGACAAGCTGGGCCTGAACAAGCGCGAGTCCAAGGACATGGTCGAGGCCTTCTTCGACATCATCCACGCCAATCTGGTGCGCGGTGATGACGTCAAGCTCTCAGGCTTTGGCAATTTCAATATCCGCCGCAAGGCACCGCGCCCGGGACGCAATCCGCGCACCGGTGAGTCCATCCCGATCAAGGCGCGTGATGTGGTGACTTTTCACGCCAGCCACAAACTCAAGAGTGCAGTGCAAGGCGATGCGTGCGATGAAGACGACATCGAGTAGAGTCTGAGCTCCCAAAGGTCTAGCCCTTGATTTGCATGGACAACGTGCTTCCCGCCATTCCGCCCAAGCGCTACTTCACCATCGGTGAGGTGAGCGAGCTTTGTGGCGTGAAGCCTTATGTGCTGCGTTACTGGGAGCAGGAGTTCACCCAACTCAAGCCCATGAAGCGTCGCGGCAATCGGCGCTATTACCAGCATCATGAAGTGCTGCTGATTCGTCGCATCCGTAGCTTGTTGTATGAGCAGGGCTTCACCATCAGCGGCGCCCGCAATCAATTGGTCGATGCCGCCAGCTCGCGTGGCGACGCGGCCCTGGCGTTTGAACATTTGCAAGACAGTGATGTCGATGCGGCGGACGGCATCGAGGGCTTTGATGTTGGCGCCTTGGACGCAGATGACTTGCCTCGCAAGCCTGCGGCTTCTAGTCAGGGTGTTTCGGTCGCAGCTTTGGCTGTTAGCCAAATTCACCGTGCCAGTACGAGTACAATGCCCGCAGGTCCTTGGTCTATCGAACAGATCCGGGACGAGCTTTTTTCGATACGCGAAGATCTTTTAAAGTAATTCTTTGCATGGGACTAAAAACTGTCCTATAATGCAAAGCTCAGTCGGGGCGTAGCGCAGCCTGGTAGCGCACTTGCATGGGGTGCAAGGGGTCGTGAGTTCGAATCCCACCGTTCCGACCATTTATAAGAAGAGACTAACGGCCTAGCGGCGTAAGCAGCTAGGCCGTTTTTCCATTGGGGGTCCGAAACAGCCGAAACAAGCTGATGCGCGTGTCCACGGTGTACGTCGTGCGCGCAGGGTGTCTGCGGAGTCTCGAATTTCGGCGCATCTTTTTCGCGGCTGTTTCCCGCGCGCATGCCAACTCTTCAGCAAAGCGCTGCCGGCCCATCTGATGACTGGTAGTCACCCCGCCGGTTTGGGCTGAATCAATAGCCAGCCAGCGGTTGTGTCCAGCACATGGGTGAGCGGCGATGACCCGCCTGTTTCGGGCATGGCGCTTAGGGCTCGCGCCGGACAATCTGAGTCATGGCCATCCCACACCCCATCCCCGCAGCGCCCAGCCAGCCGGCATGGGAGATCACCGTCACCCGTTTGACTCAGGCCCTGCAGCCGCGGCTCGAGGCCTGTGCGCAAACACTGCTGCGGCGCTTTCAGGGCATCGGCCTGCGCGGTGACGTGCAGGTCCGGCAGACGCCGCGCGGGTACTCGACCTTTTTGGCCCTGGTTGGACAGCGTGGCTTGATCGGCATCGTCGACATCAGCTTGCTCGACGGCATGGCGCTGGGCCAAGAGCCATACGTGGCGCTGGATGTCCGACTGCTGGATGCCTGTGGCGATGTGGTGATGGCGGGACTAGCCCAGCGGCAGTCGCTTCACAGCGCCGCTGAACTCGCGAACTCAGATGCCTTCAGCCCGGAGAGCCTAGACAGGGCGGTGACCGCCATCTTTGTGACCAGCCTGGCGCAGTTCGATTTGCAACTGCGCCCACCCGTGCCCCAGTCTTGAACCTATCCGCACAGCATCGGCGTTATCAGTCCAGCAGCACCAAATGCCCTTGATCTTGGGCGGCTTGTAAATCTTCGAAGGGCAGGGTGACGGAGCTTTGCCCCTGCGCGCCCCAGACGATGTCGATCGGTCGCCCGTCCCGGCTTTCCACCAGACAAGGCCCGATGGGAATGCGCTGTTTGCGCCCCGTGCCGGCCAGGTAAGAGACCGGGCCGATGATGCGTGCGCGGTGTGTGGTGATGTCCATGCTGCTGCCCCTTGTTGATTGCTGATCTTGTGAGCTTGCCGAGCTGTGACTGAATGCAGAAACTCGGACACGGCTTACTGATCGCGTGCGAAACAAGCAGGACCTGCCTCGCTCGCAATCCCCTCCACCTCGCTCAGACGAGGTTCATCTTGTCGACAACATTGCGCACGCCCACGCTGCCCCAGGCGGAGCGTCTGGCCAGGTCACGCTCGGCCCAGCTGTGCACGGTGCCGGTGAGGGTGACGTCGGTACCCTTGACCTCGACCGTGATGGTCTTGGCATCGGCTGCGGCGCGGCGCTTGAGGGCAGACTCAATGTCCGCCTTGACGACCGTCGCCGACAACATGGGCTTGATGGCAATCTGATTACTGACGCCAACAACGCCCAGCAGATAGCGCACGCTGTCCGCCGCGTCCTGACGTTGGAATTGCCACTCCACATCGCCCGACAGGGTCAGCCAGCCGTCCTCCACCAGCACCTTGACCGCGTCGCTGGGGAGTGAGCTGGTCCAGCTCAGGATATTGCGGGCGGAGCCGGCGATGTCCGCATCGTTGCGCTTGCCCAGCTGTGAGAGCTTGACCGACATCTCCACGGCCAAGGCCTTGACGCCATGCACCCTTTGCGCGGCGCGCTCGGCATTGAGCTTCTCGGTATAGCTGCTGACCTCACCGGCCAGCGTCACCACACCGTCCTTGACCTCGACGCCGATCTGCGCGGCATGCACCGAAGGCTCCCACTTCAGCTCGGCCATCACGTCTTGTTGCAGCTGTGAATCAGTTTTCATAAGTGTCCATCCGGTTGCTTGAGGGGCTTGAGCTTGCGCGCCGGCGCACATGATTTCTGTGCGACAGCGCACCTTGACGCGCCAATGAACTGATGTCGCGCGCGTGCGCTGTCGCACAGAAGGCCGCGCTGGGCTTGCTTAGGCTGTGCTTTCCCATGCTGACGTCATTGCGGACGCCGGTGCCCACGTTTTGATAGGAGCTCCTGATGAACAAGAAGTACCAAAGCCCCTGGATGGCGCCCGTGCCTGGGCGGCCGACTAAGCCCGCGCAAAACAAGCCCGCAGCCAAGTCACCCCTCGCGCCGACCGAGCCCAATGAAGTGCTGGGCCGGCACAAGAACACGGGCCAAAAAGATCACAAGGGGGCGCAATGAGCCGCGCCAGCCGTGCCGCGTTTGCACCTTCGTTCACCTACCAGCCACCGTCTGAGCTTGAAGTGCCCAGCGGCCGCGGCTTCATCGCCTTGCTGGAGGCATTTCGGGCGACGGGGGGCACTGCGCCGGCTGATGTGTTGGCGCGCTTGCTGGAGGAATATCAGCTCGGCCGTGCCTGCAGCCTCGCCCAACTCGTTCATACGGGCCAAGTCTTCGGCTTTGAATGGCGCAGCAGTTTGTGGATACCGATGTTTCAGTTTGAGGCGCAGGACTTGGCCTTGAAGGCGGAGGCGCAAGAGGTGCGTGCCGCCTTGCCGCAGCTGTGGTCGGGTTGGGCGGTGGCGGCTTGGTTCGCTGGGGCTAACGCGCATCTAGCTCAGTGCCGGCCGGTCGACGTCTTGGCGTCGGATTTTGAGGCGGTGCGGCGGGCCGCCAGCGCCGTGCAATCGGTCGGCGGCTTTATACCTGTGCATGGGCGCAGGGCTGAGGGCCACGGCCTGCGCGGGTGAGTTTGCCTCGCCTAAACGTAGTCATTCACTGGGTTGACTCGCGCCGTGGTGCGCGCGCTTGGCTCACCGCCATGGATCCTGCCGTGTGCGCTGCCGAACAGACGGCCTGTTCATCGCCTACTAAAACAGTGTCATCGTCACACCTCGCCGACTCGGCCGGGTGGCAGCAGTAGTAGCAGCAGCGGAGGACTCGCATCATGCCCCTGAACTTTGATGGCCCTGGCGAACTTGCTGGCGTGCTGACGCGGCGCCTTGACGCCGGTCGGCCGCGCCGGTGAAGCGGGTCATGGGCATTGCGCCATGCGTCATGCTGGCGTGCCGATTCGCCGGCCTGGGCTTGCTCGGCAGCTTGGCAGCCTGCGCGTCGCTGGCGCCAAGCGAGGAAGCGTCGCTGGCCAAGCTCGACATGCCTGCCGCTTGGTCAAGGGGCACTGCAGTAGCGGCAGCAGCAGCGGGCGGCTCAGCCGTCAGCACCGCTTCGCTCTTGGCTTGGTGGCAGCGCTTTGATGATGCCCAGCTTGATGCTTTAGAAGGCCAGGCCCTGCAGGCCAACACCACGGTGCAGGGCGCGCGTGCGGCGCTGGGGCAGGCGCGGGCGCTGCGCGACCTTGCCGCTGCCGCTTTGTGGCCGAACGTGACGGGCCAGGCCTCCGCGCAGCGTGGCACGGTGGGCGGCCGCAGCAGTGGCAAAAACTTTCAGCTCGGTGCCGATGCCAGCTGGGCACTGGACTTGTTTGGCGCCCGGCGTGCCGCCTTGGAAGCGGGCGAAGCCGGCCTCGCGGCCAGCCAGGCCGGCCTGGGCGATGTGCAGGTGCAAATCGCAGCCGAGGTGGCGCTGAACTACATCTTGCTGCGAACCAGCCAGGTGCGCAGTCTCATCGCAGCCGAGAACCTGGCCAGCCAAGAGGAAACGCTGCAGATCACGCTGTGGCGCCAGCAAGCGGGCTTGGTCACCGCGCTGGAGGCCGAGCAGGCGCGCGCCGCCGTCGAGCAAAGCCGCTCCCTGATTCCCCTGCTGCAAACCAGCAGCGGGCAGTCGCTGCATGCGCTGGCGGTGCTGACGGGGCGGCCGCCGGCGGCCCTGTTGGAGATGGCCGAGTTTGGCGCCGTCGGCTCGGCGCTCAAGGTGCCGCAAGCGCGCGAGGTTTTGTCTCTGAACATCCCCGCCGAGACCTTGCGCCAACGTGCCGATGTGCGCGCGGCCGAATACCAAGTGGCCGCGGCCCTGGCTCGCGAGGCGCAGGCCCAGGCGCAACGCTTTCCCAGCTTTGCCATCGGCGGCTCTTTGGGCTGGAGTGCTGCCACGGTCGGCGCGCTGGGCAATAGCAATGCGGTGCTGGGCAGCTTGCTGGCCAGTGTGAGCCTGCCGCTCTTTGATGGCGGCGCCTTGAGCGCGCAGCTGCGCGTGCAGCAGGCGGCTTTGACTCAGGCGCAAGTGCTGTATCGCGCGGCGGTGCTCAGCGCTTTGCAGCAAGTCGAAGACGCGCTGCTGGCGCTGCAGGGCGCGCGCCTGCGCCTGGCCAGCCTGCGCTTGGCGGCAGACGCCGCCAGCAGCGCCGCCCAGCTGGCCCGCCAGCGCTACAGCAGCGGCCTGATCGATTTTCAAACCGTGCTCGAAACCCAGCGCACCCAGTTCGCCACCCAGGACGGCGTGGCCAGCGCCAGTGCCGAAGTGGGTAGCGACCAAGTGCGCTTATTCAAAGCATTAGGCGGCGGTTGGTCGCCCGCCGTGGAAGCACCCAACAGATGAACTCAGCGATCCCGCCCCCGGCTCCAGTGGTAGTTCCCGGGCCCGTGCCTGCGCCTGCGCCTGCGCCTGCGCCCGAAGTTGCCGCCGTCCCTCCAACCGAACCCCAGGCCGCCGCCAAACCCGAGGCAAAAGCTGAAGCCAAACCTGCAGCAGCATCAGGCACGGCGGCGCCCGGCGCCGATCTGTCTGAACTGCTGGGCGAGCCGGCGGCGCGGCCTTGGTACCTGCGGCGCTGGCTGTGGGGCCTGCTCGCCGCGGTGTTGCTGGCCGCGGCGGGCCTCGCCTGGTGGTGGGCGGGGCGGGCGGCCAAGGCGGAGCCGGGCTACACCACGGTGGTGGTGGGGCGGGGCGATCTCACGCTGACCGTCACCGCCAATGGCACGGTGCAGCCCACGCGCTCCATCAATATCGGCAGCGAGCTGTCGGGCACGGTCTTGAAGGTCAATGTCGACGTCAATGACCGCATAAAAAAAGGCCAGGTGCTGGTGGTGTTGGACACCGCCAAGCTGCGCGGCCAGATCCTGCGCTCGCAAGCCACTTTGGCCGCCGCCCACGCCCGGCATGCGCAGACCGGGGCCACCGTGGCCGAAGCCCGCGCCGCTTTAGGCCGTCTGGAAGAAGTGGCGCGCCTGTCCGGCGGCAAGGTGCCGTCCAAGGCCGAGCTGGATAGCGGCCGCGCCACCCTGGCGCGTTCCGTTGCCGATGACGGCAGCGCGCAGGCCGGCATCAGCGATGCGCTGGCAGCACTCTCCACCGACCAGATCAACCTCTCCAAAGCCTCGATCACCGCGCCCGCCGATGGCGTGGTGCTGACCCGCGCGGTCGACCCCGGCAACACGGTTGCCGCCTCGCTGCAGGCGGTGACGCTGTTCACCGTGGCCGAGGACCTGGCCCGGCTGCGCCTCTGGGTCTATGTGGACGAGGCCGATGTGGGGGCGGTCAAGGTCGGCCAGGCGGCCACCTTCACCGTGAGCGCCTATCTGAGCCGGCCCTTCCCGGCACGCATCACGCGGGTGGGTTTTGGCTCGACCATCACCGACAACGTCGTCACCTATCTGACCTACCTCGATGTGGACAACGCTGACCTCAGCCTGCGCCCGGGCATGACGGCCACCGCCATCATCGTGGCCACCCAACGCAAAGACGTGCTGCTGGTGCCCAACGCCGCCTTGCGTTATGCGCCCAGCACGGCAGCGGCCAGCGCCAAGAAGGGCATCGCCTCGGGCATTGCCTTCGGCCCGCCCAAGACCGAGAGCCGGCGCCGCGGTGCGGCCGACGGCGCCAGCACGGCCGCGGCGCGTCAGGTCTGGATCTTGCCCGCTGACTCAAACGGTGTGGCCATCAGCGGCGCGGTGCCCAAGGCGGTGGCCGTGGTGCCGGGCATCAGCGACGGCCATATGACCGAGATCGTCAGCGGCGCGCTGAGCGCCGGCATGCGGGTCATCACCGCCCAGCAAACAGCGGGGGCCAAGTGAGCACGCGCCTGATCGAGCTGCGCGGCGTGAGCAAACGCTATGGCAGCGGTGCGGCGGAGCTGCTGGCGCTCAAGGGCATCAACCTGGACATAGACGCCGGCGAGTTCGTCGCCATCATGGGCCCCAGCGGCTCGGGCAAGTCCACGGCCATGAACATCCTGGGCTGCCTGGATACGCCCTGCAGCGGCCAGTACCTGTTCCGAGGCGCACATGTCGAAGCGCTGTCGCGCGACCAGCGTGCGCGCTTGCGGCGGCGCTACCTGGGCTTTGTGTTCCAGGGCTTCAATCTGCTGGCGCGCACCTCGGCGCAAGAGAATGTTGAGCTGCCGCTGCTGTACCGGGGCGACGGTGCGGCGGCGCTCCGCAGCGCAGCTGCCAAAGCCTTGGCCGATGTGGGCCTGGCCGGCTGGGAGCAGCACACGCCGGGCGAGCTATCGGGCGGCCAGCAGCAGCGGGTGGCGATTGCCCGCGCCATCGTCACCCAGCCCGCCGTGGTGCTGGCCGACGAGCCCACCGGCAATCTGGACACCCTGCGCAGCCACGAGATCATGGGCCTGCTGATGGCGCTGAACCGCGACCACGGCATCACCGTGCTGATGGTGACGCATGAGCCCGATATGGCCGCGTACGCACGGCGCATGGTGCACTTCGTTGATGGACGCATCGCCAAGGACGTGCTCAACCCCAATCCGACCACGGCCGCACCGGTGATGGACGGCATTGAGAGCAGTGTGGAGAGCATCTGATGCTGTTCAGCGTCTTCATGCTGGCGCTGCGCTCGGTGAGGCGCAATATGCTGCGCTCCTTCCTCACCATCCTGGGCATCGTCATCGGCGTCAGCGCCGTCATCACCATGGTGACCTTGGGCAATGGCGCTACGCAGGCGATTGAAGATAAGATCACCAGCTTGGGTACCAATTTGTTGATGGTCAGCCCGGGTCAGCGCATCGGTGGCGGCGGGGGCGGCGGCGGTGTGCCGCAGTTCATTGAGGCCGATGGTGAGGCCATCGCCGCGCAAATCGGCGGCGTGGCTGCGGTGGCACCACAGGGCCGCGCCACCGCCACCGTGGTGGCCAATGGGCGCAACTGGGCCACCACCGTGGTGGGCAGCAGCAATGCCTGGTTTGAGACCGGCAATTGGGAGCTTGCCAGCGGCCGGCTGTTCGCGCCCGATGAGCAGCTCTCGGGTGCGGCCGTGTGCATCATTGGCGAGACGGTGCGGCGCGAACTCTGGGGCGGCAGCGTGGGGCAGACCGGCCTGGGCCAGCAATTGCGGGTCAAGCATTTCTCCTGCGAGGTGATCGCCATCCTGGCGGCCAAGGGGCAGGGCGGCATGGGGGATCAGGACGACACCGTGCTGCTGCCGCTGCACACCTTGCAGCGGCGGGTCACCGGCAGCCGCAAAGTGGGCGTCTTGCTGGTGTCCATGCAAGACGGCAGTGACAGCGCGCCGCTCAAAGCCAGCCTGCGCCAGCTGCTGCGCGAGCGCCGCCACCTGGCCGAGAGCGATGACGACAACTTCAATATCTTCGACACCCAGCAACTCGCCGAAACCTTGTCCAGCACCATGGGCGTGCTGACCAGCTTGCTCGGCGCGGTGGCGGCGGTCAGCCTGCTGGTGGGCGGCATCGGCATCATGAACATCATGCTGGTCAGCGTCACAGAGCGCACCCGCGAGATCGGCTTGCGCCTTGCCGTGGGCGCGCTGGAGAGCGAGGTGCTGCTGCAGTTCCTGATCGAGGCGGTGGTGCTGTCGGCCCTGGGCGGTGTGATCGGCATCGTCATTGCCACGGCGGCGTCTTATGCGCTGTCGGGTGTGATGGGCGTGCCCTACACATTCGATCCGGCCATCAATCTGCTGTCCCTGCTGTTCTCCGCGGTGATTGGCGTGGTGTTCGGCTACTTCCCGGCCCGCCGCGCGGCGCGCATGGACCCGATTGAGGCGCTGCGGCATGAGTAGCTGGTGCAAGTGCTCGGCCTGGCATAACTAGAAATTTGATTGGGGTTTGAGTCATGCGTCTTCCTGCTGAAAACCACCGCAGCGTCCGCATTGGCTGGCTGCGCGCCGCCGTGCTGGGCGCCAATGACGGCATCGTGTCCACTGCCAGCCTGGTGCTGGGTGTGGCGGCAGCCGGCACCGAGCCGCGTTTGATTTTGCTCACCAGCGTCTCGGGCCTGATCGCCGGTGCCATGTCGATGGCGGCTGGGGAGTTCATCTCGGTGCACTCGCAAAAGGACACCGAGCATGCCGACTTGGCGCGTGAGCGTGCCGAGTTGGCCCAAGACCCTGCGGGTGAGCAGCGCGAGTTGGCGGACATCTACGTCGGCCGTGGCCTGGCGCCGGCGCTGGCCGATCAGGTGGCCGCGCAATTGATGGCGCATGACGCGCTGGCGGCCCATGGGCGGGATGAATTGGGCTTGTCTGACACCACGGCCGCGCGTCCTCTTCAGGCGGCCTGGGCTTCAGCGGCGAGCTTTGCGCTGGGCGCAGCCTTGCCGATTGCTGTGGTCGCCGTGACTGTGGTGGCAGCACCTGCGCAGCTGAGTGTTTGGGTGTCCGCCTCGTCCCTGGCCTTTCTGGCCGGTCTGGGTGCGCTCTCGGCCCAGGCGGGCGGGGCACCCATCTGGGGCGGCACCTGGCGGGTGGCATTCTGGGGCGCGGTGGCGATGGCGGTTACCGCAGCGGCCGGCGCCATATTTGGTGCGGTCGCTGGCGTTTGATCGCTGGCAAGGGCATGGAAGCGCCGACGCCCTTGCGCGGCGCCTGTGCCTTCAGGCGCCGGACTCAGCCTTCATTCCGCCCACCGTCTGCGACAGCAGCAGTTGGTGATCGGCTTGCAGGCCCATGGCTTGCGACAGCGCGTCGCGGTCGAACCAGGCGCGTATCACCGTGGCCAGGCCTTCCGAGGCGCAGTAGAGATACACGTTCTGCGCCATCGCACCGGCCATGACGTAGGCGTACGCCTCGCGCTGGGCGGCGGGCACCAGGCCCAGGCGTGAATGGTCGGCCACGAAGACGAGGTCCAGCGGGGCGGTGTCGACAAAATCTTGCTGGCCGGTGACGCGGCGCACATCGCTGGCGACGATCAGGCGCAAATGGTGAGGCAGCGGCTCGTAGAGAAACAGGCCCTGCGGCATCGCCACATACAGCAGCACCTCTTGCGAGTTCATCGCGCTGGGCACGGTGCGCCCGCCGAGTTCGTGCCGGTTGATGCCGGCCGCGGCCCAAAGCAGATCGGAGAGTTGTTGTTCGGCCAGAGGCTCGGGCGCGAATTCGCGCCGCGACTGCCGGCTGGCGAGTGCAGCGATCAAGGGCATGCCGCCGGTCAGCGAGGGCGCGGGCAGGTGCAGCAGGGTGCTGGCACCTTCAAGCGCTGGCAAAGGCTTCAATTGGCCGATCAGGCCGAGGGCCATTTTGGTCAAGCTATTCATCGCATCCGTCCTCAGGCAAGCCGGTCCATATCGTGGACCTCGCGCTCATGGGTGGCCGGGCCGTCCATCACAATGGTGGCGCGGCCGCCCTCATAGTCTGCCACCATGAATTGGCGGTCGGGGATGTGACCATGGGTCGAAGGAAATAGGGCGAACACCGGGGCGCCGGCGCGAATGGCCTTGACGGCCTTGCTCACCGGTACTTCCACCTCGGGCGCGGCCCAGGCGTTTTTCTCGGTGTCCACCGGACCCCAGAGCACGGCGGTGATGCGCCCGCCAGCATCCAACCTGACCTTGGAAACCGCAAAGGTCTTCTTCATGCCGCCACCGGCGAATAGCCGGCCCGCTTGATCGCATCGCTCAGCTGCCGCGCTGTGGCGTGGCTGGGTTCGATCTCGACCGTGAAGGTGGCCAGATCCACCCGCACCAAGGCGGAGTGATCGGCCTCTTTGAGTGCCTTGGTGATGGCGCCGGCACAACGCGAACAACTCATATCGCTGACTTGAAACGCAATCATGGCGAGGCCATCCTTTCAAGGCGCAGCCCAAGCGGGGCCTGGGCTGCTGGCATGTCGACCGGGCATATCACTGCCCCGAACTAAAACTTAGTCCTTACCGACGCTGGCCTTGGCGTTCGCCACGCAACTAGCCTTGGCGTCACCGGACTGGGAGTCGCACTTCTCGACGCGCACCTTGTAGTCGGCGTCGCGCTTGGTTTGCACATCGTCCTTCACGGCCGAGTCGATCTTCTTGCTCAACTTCACATCGGCCAGGATCTTGGCTTCGACTGCCTTGGCTTCTTTGACGCACACGTCCTTGTCATTGCCGGACCGGTCATCGCATTTCTCTTTGGCAATCGCGTAGTTCGATTCCGCCTTGGCGATGATCACTTTTTTGCTGTCGGCGGCGCTGCCGGTGTGGGCATATTCGCCTTCAGCGAGTGCCACCTTTTCGCGACCCTTGGCTTCCTCAACGCAAATGTCCTTGGCATTGCCGTTCATGGCGCCGCAGGCCGCTTTCTCGGACTTGTAGTCCGCCGCAATGCGGGTCTTGTTGGCCTTGTACTCATCCTTGCTGGTCATGGCGGCTTGCGCCACAGGCACGCAGAACAGGGCGGCAAGAAGGATTGAAGCCTTGAGATTGAATTGAGTGTTCATGATGTTCCTTGGTGCTTGATGAAAGAAAGGGAGAAAGAAATTTTTGTGGGTGTGCGATCGGCTTGGGGGCGATCAGTCATCCCAGATCCGCAAGCCGCCTAGCGCCTGGCGCCCCATTTCCGCCTGGACTTGCTCTGCGGCATACCAGCTCAAAATCGCGAGTCCGCATGAGGACGCAAACGCCAGCGCGGTCAGCGCTAAAAGAACGAAGCTCATGGGGGACCTTTTGCGACGGGTGAGCGAGTCCCCAGTGTTGGCTTGCCGGGGCGGCTGGCCTAGCGGACGACTTCGCTTGTCGGGGTAGTCAATGTCCTACGGTCAGCGCCGGGCCTTGGCTGCGTATAACTTCAAGTGCGCGGTTCGCCTTGCCGGTTGACGATGATGGTGCGGCCCGGGGGTGAGCTCATTTGCATGCGGTGCTGGCGGCCCTGAAAGGTGTAGGACACGTCCCAGTACTCAGGCCGGCCTTGTTGTTGGCCCGTGTCGGAGCTGCAGCGCTGCACGTCTTGGGTCCGGCTGGATTGCCCGTCGTCCCCCATCCGCGAGCCGAGTGCTGCGCCGGCCACCACACCACCCACGGTCGCCAAGTCTTTGCCGCGGCCGCCGCCCACCTGGTGACCCAGCACGCCGCCAATCAAGGCGCCCACCAGGGCGGCCGGCACATTGGCATTGCTGCTTTGGGAGACTTCTTGCTGCTCGATCCAGCAGCGCTGTTGGGCTTGATGGCCCATCACGGCGCGCACCGAGGTGACCTCGGCCTCATACAGGCGTTCGTTATCGCGGCGGCGCGAGTCATAGCTCGACACCGGCGCGGGGGCATAGCGCTCGTCATCAAACTGGGCATTGGCCGACACCGCGCGTGCCGACGAGATGCGGTCGTTCAGACCCATGGATGAGAAGTTCAGGTAGTTGCCGCGGCGCAAGATGGCGCAGCGCCCACCAAAATTCTGTTGATCGCAAACCTCCCAGCGCCCCTTGCCGACCACCGCCGAGGAGGCCATGTCGTTGAAGCCATAGCGCTGCAGATTGTTGACCTTGTTCTGCGTTTTGAAGGATCGGCCGGCGAAGCTGTCATGCTCGTAGAAGGTGATCTGGGCGCCGGCCTGGGTGGCCAAGGCGAGGCCCGCTGCAGCGGCCAGTAGTTTCAGCTTTGAACTCATCGAAAGCTCCTGAAGTGAGAGTGGTTCTCCGCTAATTTTGAATTTGAGCGGCATCATTGGTGCGGTAGGAGCAGTGTTGAAGCCAGCACCCTCTGGCGGAAGCAGACGGGGGCTTGGAAGCGCGTAGTTGCTGTCCTACGCATGGGCCTTGGGCGGCTGCTGTAGGCCAATTCCTACATCAAGCCGGGCAAGTCCAACCTGCAGCATGCGTGGCTTTGCTGGCACACTCGGCCCATCCACCAATGACCCGAGGTCAGCGGGATACGTTTGGGCCTTGCCCAGCCAGCCGCCACCCCCCATGACACCTGAAATCTCGGCCCCTGACCCCATCGAACTTGCGCGGCCCATGGCCAGGCTCAAGACTTACATCGTCGAGGACAGCCCGGTGATCCGTGAGAATTTGATCGCGACCCTGGAAGAGCTTGGTCCGATCGAAGTGGTCGGCACGGCCGAAGATGAGGCCAGCGCGGTGCAGTGGACCCGCCAGAACGCGCACCGCTTTGACTTGGCCATCGTCGATATCTTCTTGAAGCAGGGCTCAGGCATCGGTGTGTTGACGGCGCTCAGCGCCATACCCGGCCACCACACCATGGTGGTGCTCAGCAACTACGCCACCAGCGATATGCGGCGTAAGTGCCTGGCCTTGGGTGCGGCGCGGGTGTTCGACAAGTCCAATGAAATTGATGACTTGCTGGACTATTGCTGCCGCTTGGCGGTGGGCGACACCGGCCGCGCTGGCCTGGACTGAGATGGGCGCGTGCTGTGCTTGGCGAGTGAGTCCCCGCGCTGCCGGCCCGCCAGCCTTATTGAATCAGGCCGTTCTTCAGGGCGTAGTAGGTCAGGTCGCTATTGGATGCGAGCGACATTTTTTCCATCACGCGGGTGCGGTAGGTGCTGACTGTTTTGACGCTGAGCGACATGCTGTCGGCCATATGGCCAATCGTCTCGCCCCGGGCCAGGCGCAAGAAGACCTGCAACTCACGCTCCGACAAGCTTTCATGCGGCGGGCGGTCGCCGCCACTGGCCAGCCCATTGGCCAATTGCTCGGCCACACCGGCGCTGATGTATTTGCGCCCGCGCACCACGGTGCGAATGGCGCGAACAATCTCATCCGGGTCGCAGTCCTTGTTCAGATAGCCGCTCGCACCTTGGCGCAGCAAGGTGGTGGCGTAATGGGCCTCGGGGAAGCCACTCAAAATCAAGACCGGCAAGTCCGGCGCGCGCGCCTTGATGGCGGCCAGGGTATCGACGCCGCTTTGGTCGGGCATGGAAATGTCGAGCAAGATCACATCGACCTCACCCTGGCGCACGATCTCCATCGCCGCCCGGCCGGTGGCCGCCTCGGCCACGACTTGGAAATCGATCTGCTCGGCAAAAAACTGCTGCAAGCCGGCGCGAACGATGGCGTGGTCATCAACAATGGCGATACGAATCATGGGTGTGACGGCGCTCCTATGGGCCATGATCCCACGAATTCCCTTTGGGCCGGCTTATGAATCTTTTCACTGTCGCAAGGCGCAGTCCGCTGGTCGTGCCCCTGGCCTGTGTGGCGACGGTGGCCGTCATCTTTCTGAGCGAGAGTTCCTACCAGCGCGCCACCGCCAGCCTGGCGGAGTTGGCCATGATGACCAAGATCCGCATGACCACACGCCTGGTGTTGATGGGTCTGCTGGATGCTGAAACCAATCAGCGCAGCTATCTGCTGACTGAGAACAAGGCCTATCTGGCGCCCTATGCGCGGGGGCTGGCGGCGAGCCAGGACGGCATGCGCGAGCTTGATCTCTCTTATGAGCGTGATCCCGCCTACAAGGCCCTGCTGGCCGAAACCCGGCAGCATTTTGATGCCAAGCTCGCCCTGCTGTCGCAGGGCATACGCTTGACCGACGCCGGGCAGCGCGAGCAGGCGCGCGAGCTGGTGCAAAGCGGTGCGGACAAAGAGGAAATGGACGCGTTTCGAGACCACGTCTCGGCGCTCTTGAAATTGGAGACCGCTCGCACGGCCGAAGAACAAGCTGCGCTGGCCAGCACCCTGCTGATCAACCGCATCGGCCTGGCCGCTCTCTGCGCGGCTTGCTTGCTGGCCTTGTTCTTGTACGTGCGCAAGAGCCTGATTCTGGAACAGCAATTGCAGGACTCCAGCCGCAGCCTGCAAGACGACCGCGACCAGCTGCAAGACGAGGCCGGCATCAGCAAGCTGATGCTGACCGAGCTGACCCAACATTTGCTGAGCGCCCGCGAAGATGAGCGCGGCCGCCTGGCGCGCAATCTGCATGATGAGCTGGGCGCCTTGCTGACCTCGGCCAAGCTGGACGCCGCGCGCATCAAGTCGCGCCTGAACCAGGCTCCGGTGCCGGCGCCCGGCGTGACCGAGGCCTTGGAGCGCTTGGCGCATCTGGTCAGCACCCTCAATGCCAGTATCGCCCTGGGGCGCACCATCATCGAGGACTTGCGGCCCTCAACGCTGAGTAATCTCGGCCTGCTGCCGACCCTGGAGATCTTGGTGCGTGACTTTGCCGAGGCCCAGGGCGTGCAAGTGCATTGCGATTTGCATCCGGTGGCCCTGGCCAGCGGCACCGAGATCGTGGTTTACCGGGTGCTGCAAGAGGCGATCACCAATATCTCCAAGTACGCGCAGGCGAGTCAGCTCTGGGTGGAGATGAAACAGGCGCAGGGCTGGGTGACGGTATCGGTGCGTGACGATGGCCTGGGCTTCGATGCCGATGCCACGCCACGTTCGGCCTATGGCTTGCTGGGCATGCGCGTGCGGGTGGAGGCTGAGGGCGGGCGCCTGACGGTGTGCTCGCAGCAGGGCCAAGGCACTTTGATTCAGCTCTTGCTGCCGGCCCAAGACAGCCCGGCATAGGCTGATTTGCGGCCGAGCGGACGGGCTGGCGAAACCTCGGGCGGGGGCGCAGAGCCATCGTCCTACACAGCGGCGCCGGGTCGTCCGACCCTGCTGCAAGCGGGCCGCCTATCGCGGCCGCGCTGTGCAGAGCCCACACTCCTTGCATGCCGCCGCCACTTGGGCGGCGACCTCACCGCCATCAGCCCCTAGCCCCGGCTTGACAGGAGATCAGCATGCTTCACTACGCCGTTGTCTTTTTCGTGATCGCCCTGATTGCCGCCGTGTTTGGCTTCGGCGGCATCGCGGCCAGTGCCGTGGGCATCGCCAAGATCTTGTTCGTGATCTTCGCGGTGCTAGCGGTTGCCAGCTTTTTGTTTGGCTGGATTGGCAAGAACTGACTTGCTCAGCTGCCTGTTCGGCTCACCCCACCACAACTCTCTAAGGACACATCATGTTCGGTAGCAATAAGTCTTCATCTAGCCCTGCACTCAGCAGCCTCGATCATGCCGGTCACCCGGTTGAGCAAGCGGCCCAAGCCGTTCAGGCCACGCAGCAGCTGGCACAAGAGGCCCTCAATGGCCTGAGCGACGGCGTACAAGAATTGCGCGATCAGGCCGAGCCCATGCTGCACAGAGCGGCCGACCGCGCCAGCCATCTGGCCCACCAAACCGTGGACGCGGTGCGCGATCAATCGCTGCGCCTGCGTGAGCAAGCGCTTCGGGCCGGCACCAACAGCACGAACTACATTCGCGCCGAGCCGCTCAAGTCGGTGCTGATGGCCGCAGCTGCCGGCGCGGCCCTGATGGCCTTGGTCAATATGCTGAACCGCACGCGCAGCTGAAGCTGCACGGCACCGCCCTCTGGCGCTTCTCCACTTCCGCACCACCATGCTGCATGCGCTTTTCCATCTGTTCACGACGCAGCCCACGGCCTTGGCCGAGCATGCGCAAGCCTATGCCGACTTGTTCGGTGCGGAGTTTGAAGAGGCCAAGCACGCGTTGCGGCGGCGCTTCGTGCTGCATGCCGTGGTGATGTGCAGCGTGGCCCTGGGCGTTGGCTTGGGCGGCGTGGCGCTGCTGCTGTGGGCGGTGACGCCGCCGGCGCAAATCCACGCGCCCTGGCTGATGGTGTGCGTGCCGCTGCCGCCGCTGCTGTTGGCGCTGGTGTGCATGCGTGCCGCCTCGGCCAGCGGCAGCCGGGACGGTGCCTTGTTTGTCCAGCTGCGCCAGCAGTGGGCCGCCGACCGTGCCCTGTTGCAGAGCCGGGATGCAGCGCCGGAAGGTGGCGCATGAGCAGGCCGCCGGCAAGCACATCCTCAATCGCAACATCCACTTCTGCTGCCCTGGCTCGCTTGGCGCTGTCGCGCACCCGCTTGCAGCAAGGCTTGCGTGATCGGCCCGCTGGCAATGCCGAGCTGGCAGATTGCTTGGCCGATTTGAAGGCTATGCAGGCGACCGGCCTCTTGATGGCCTTGGCGCGGGCCTGGTGGCAAAAGCAGCCGCTGAATGGCGTCATCTCGCTGTTGGCGCAGAGCGCCAAGGCGGGCTTGGCGCCGCTGGCGAAAAAGCATCCGCTGGCTCTGGTCTGCCTGGGCGCTGCAGCCGGTGGCTTGCTGGTCTGGGCGCGGCCCTGGCGCTGGGGTGGTGTGCTCAAGCCGGCCTTGTTGGTGGGCTTGGTTCAGCCCCTGCTGGCCAAGGTGCTCAGCGGCGCCGGGCTGGAAGACTGGCTGGCGGCGCTGGGGCAGATGCTCCAGGCGCATGAGGTGAGTCCTGATGCGGGCGCCGGAACTACAGCCAATACGCCCAGGCACTCGCAAACCACTCCTGCAGCCGGTCCGACAGCGGGCGTTGCTGCCACATCGCCCAGCTGATCTGGGTCGAGGCGCGCAGGTCGCGCTCAAACAAGGCTTGCAGCTGCGCGCCAAAGTCGGCGCCCAGCACCACCGCATTCAACTCCTGGTTGTGCACAAAGCTGCGCCAGTCCAGATTGGTGGAGCCCACGGTTGACCAGACGCCGTCAATCGAGGCGGACTTGGCGTGCAAGATGGCGCCTTGGTGCTCAAAAATCTTCACCCCCGCTTGCAGCAGCGGCGCGTAACTGGCGCGCCCGGCCTGCAGCACCAGCTGGGAATCCGACTTGCCGGGCAGGATCAGGCTGACGTCCACCCCGCGCTGGGCCGCATCGATCAGCGCGGCCAGCAGCCGTGGGTCGGGCACAAAGTAGGCATTGGTCAGATGCACACTGGTTTCGGCGCTGGCAATGGCCGACAGCAAGGTGGCGTAGATCAGGCTGAAGGGCTCGTCGGGTGAACTGCCGATGGCGCGCACCACCTCCCGGCCCACCGCCGGCAGGGCAGGGAAGTAGTGCCTCGCGGCCAAGGGCGGGCCCTGCTGGGCTTGCCAACTGGCGATGAACAAGCGCTGCAAATCAGCCACCACCGGCCCTTGCAGTTGCAGATCGGTATCGCGCCAAGCCAAGCCGCTTTGCGCATTCGCTGTCTTGGCCGCGTGCGACCCCGACTTGAAGGACCCGCCCGAATAGACGCTGCTGATATTGATGCCGCCCAGAAAAGCGATGCGGCCGTCAACGATCAGCAGCTTGCGGTGGTCGCGCTGATTCAGCTCCCACTCGCTGCGCTCGCTCAGCGCATGCACCGGGTTGAGCGGGTTGAACTCCAGCTCCGCAATGCCGGCGGCGCGCAGACGCTCGAAAAAGGCCGCCGGCGTGGCCATGGTGCCGGCGCTGTCGCGCAGCAAATTGACCTGCACCCCGGCGCGCTGCTTCTCGATCAAGGCCTGGGCAAAACGTTGGCCGACCTCATCGTCGTCGAGGATGTAGGTCTCCATATTGATGTGATCCTGCGCCGCCAAAATGGCCGCAAACATGGCCCGGTAAGTGGCCGGCCCGTCTTGCAAGAGTTGCACCGCATTGCCCGCACTCAAGGGGCTGCCGTTGATGGCTTCTTCCAGCGCCAGATGGCGGTCAAAGATGCCGGTCGCTGGGGCGCTTTCGCTCAGGCGCAGCAAGATGGCCTTGGCCTGGCGGGCCGACAAGGGGCCGTTGGCGCCCTCGATGATCAGCGGTGTGCGGGCGCTGCGCGACAACTCCGGGCTGAGTGTGGGCAAGCGGGTGCAGCAGGCCAGGCCGAGGATGGCCAGCAGGCTCGGCACTCCCAGCGCAAGCCAGAGCCAGCCGCGCTTGCTGCGATTCTTGGATTGCCGCATGGCCGGCCCAGCCTTCAATGCAGCGCGCTGACGCGCCAAACCACATTGCCGACATCGTCCGCCACCAGCAGCGCGCCGCTGCGGTCCAGGGCGACGCCGACCGGGCGGCCGTAGGCTTCGCCCTCGGCGCTGAGGAAGCCGCTCAAGACATCCTGCACCGGCCCATCAAGCGGCCGCCCTTGGGCAAAGGGCACAAAGATGACCTTGTAGCCGCTGTGCGGGCGGCGGTTCCAGGAGCCATGCTGGCCGATGAACATGCCCTCGGCGTAGCGCGCGGGCAGGTGCTTGCCTTGCGCCCAGGCCAGGCCGAGCGGGGCCGTGTGGGCGCCAAGTGCAAAGTCGGGCGCGACAGCGCGGGCGACCAACTCGGGTGCTTGTGGCTGCGCACGGCTGTCCACATGCTGACCGAAGTAGCTGAAGGGCCAGCCGTAAAAGGCGCCGTCGCGAACCGAGGTGAGGTAGTCGGGCACCAGATCGCTGCCGAGTTCATCGCGTTCGTTGACCACGGTCCACAAGCTGCTTTGGCCCGGCCCGGTGCTTGCCCAGGCCATGCCGTTGGGGTTGCGCAAGCCGGTGGCGAAGAGGCGGCTGACGCCGGTCTTGAGTTCCAGCTCCCAAATGGCGGCGCGCCCCTGCTCAACAGCTAGGCCGCGTTCCGCCACATTGCTGTTGGAACCCACGGTGATGTAGAGCCGCTGTCCATCAGGGCTGGCGATGATGTTTTTGGTCCAGTGGTGATTGATGGGGCCTGCGGGCAGATCCAGCACTTTGAGCCCCGCGCCGCTGATGCGGCTGCTGCCGGGCGTGTAGGCGAACTTCAGCAAGGCGTCGGTATTGGCCACATAGAAGTCTTGGCCGAGCAGTGCCATGCCGTAGGGCGAATGCAGGCCCTCCAGAAAGGGGACTTGGACGTCGGCGACGCCGTCGCCATCGCTGTCACGCAGCAAGCTGATGCGGTCGGCGCTGGCAACACCCGCGCCGGCCCGCTTCATCACCCAGCCCATCACACGGCTTTTGATGCTGGCCCACAAGCCCTCTTGCAGGGCCGCTTTGGCGGGCGCATTGCTCTCGGCAACCAGCACGTCGCCATTGGGCAGTACGAGCAAATTGCGTGGGTGCTCGAGCCCACGGGCAAAGGCTTGTACTTGCAGGCCCGGGGCTGCGACAGGCGCAAGCCCCTTGGGCCACCCAATGGCGGGTGCAATATGGACGGTGGGGATGAGCCGGCTCACCGGTGCCGGCAGCGTGGGCTGAGGGCCGGTGCCGGCGCTCAGTGGTTGAGTGGCCAGGTCACCGCAGGCGCTGAGCGTTAGGCCTAAACTTAAACCCATGCCCAAGCTCAGCAGGATCCGGCGATGCGGTGCTTGGCGGCGACCTGTGGTGGGCCGTGCGCCTACGCGTCCACCTGACGGTCTGCCGGAAGCGCCCATGCCCGCCCTAGATGCGGCCCAGCAGCAGCAAGACCACGATGATCAACACCACCAAGCCGACACCGCCGCTAGGCCCGTAGCCCCAGCCGCGGCTGTGCGGCCAAGTGGGGAAGACGCCGAT
This sequence comes from Roseateles sp. PN1, assembly GCF_038419725.1. Lineage (NCBI taxonomy): Bacteria > Pseudomonadati > Pseudomonadota > Betaproteobacteria > Burkholderiales > Sphaerotilaceae > Roseateles > Roseateles sp. PN1. The sequence continues at coordinate 50,151 of NZ_JBCARA010000013.1, forward strand.
CAGCATCAAAATCAAAACGATCAAAAGTATGGCGCCTAAGCTCATGGTGGTCTCCTGAATTGGGCAATGGTGGTTTGACTGAGAACTTATCCGTCAATCGCTGGGGTCGGCTGGCGGACAAGTTCTTAGTTCTGTACGGCGGAAGCCGGCGGCGTGACGACAATCACCGCGGCGCCGCCCTGTGCGCCACTGGCGCCTTGCGGCCCAGTCATGCCTGTGGCGCCGGTGCTGCCGGTGGCGCCGGTCGGGCCGGCTGGGCCAGGTACCGGCGTGGCCGGCGGCGGCACATTGACGACGGTGGGCTTGTCGCAGGCCGCAAGGCCCAGGGACAGCATGAGTGCAGCTAGCAATACAAAGTTCTTCATGGGATTCCTTGGAATTTGGGTGGACCTTGGGACTGAACATGCTCAGACTAGGGCGGCAGCGCCGTGGCTTCCGTGCGTTAGCGAACACAGCGCTCAGATACTTGGCCTTTAACGCCAGACATAAGCTTGCGCCACATGCAATGACCAGCTGCCGTCGCCGGGCAACTCCAGCACTTGCCGGTGATGGCAGAGCAAGCTGGCGTGGTGGCTGACGCTGACGGGCGTGATGCTCAGCCCGGCCAACTGGCCGTAGAGCATGGCCTCGTTGGCCGCGTCGAGCGCGCTGGTCGATTCGTCCAGCAGCAAATAGCGCGGCTTGGCCAGCAGCGCGCGGGCAAATGCCAGGCGCTGCTGCTCACCAACCGAGAGTACCCGCGCCCAGTCCAGCTCGGCCGCCAGGCCGCCGCAGCGTTCGGCCAGCAGGGGCAGGTTGACGCGCTCTAACCAGCCCAGCAACTCTTGGTCTGAAATCAAACGCTCGGTCTGCGGATAGATCAGCTGATCGCGCAAGCTGCCCAGGGGCAAATAGGGCTGCTGCGGCAGGAACAACATGTCCAGCCCGGCCGGGCGTTGCACCTGGCCCGAGCCACTGGTCCACAGGCCGGCGATGACGCGCAGCAGCGAGCTTTTGCCCGAACCGCTGGCGCCGGCAATCAACAGCCCTTCACCGGGCGGCACGCTCAGGTCCAGGTTTTGAATCAGCAGATGCTCGCGGTTAGGGGTCAGGACGGTCAGCCGCGCCACGCTCAAGGCGAAGGCCGGTGCGGTGATGATTTGCTGCAGGGCTTCATCCGGCGGGCAGGCTGGTGCCTGGCCGGGCGTGCCCAGCGCCGCGGCAAAAGCATGCAGGCGATCAACGCCGGCCGAGAAGCGGCTCAGGCTTTCGAAGTGGTCCACGATCACGGTCAGCGCGCTCAGAATCGCCACGAAGGCGCCGGCGGCCTGGATCGCACGGCCAACTTCCAAGTCGCCCGCCAGCACCGGGCCGGCGATGATCACAATCGGCAGCACCGCGATCAGAAAGCTGTGCGCGTACTGAAACAAATTGAGCTTGAACTGCCAGCGCAGCACTTGCAGATAGTTGCCGTAAAGCGCCGTGAAGACGCGCTGCAGCGCCGACATTTCGCGCGCCTCGCCGTCGTGAAAAGCGATGGCCTCGGCATGTTCGCGCACCCGCACCAAGTTGTAGCGAAAGTCAGCCTCGCGTTGCAGCTGGCGGAAGTTCAAGGCAATCAGTCGGCGCCCGAACATCGTGCTGGCGAACCAGGTGCTCAAAAGCGCATAGCCCACCAGGAAATAGACCAAGCCCTGCGAGATCGACCACAGCACGCCGGCGAAAGCGATCAGCTGCATCACCGAGCCAATCACAACCATCGAGAAGTACAGCGACTGCTGGGTGAAGGCATTGATGTCTTCGGCGATGCGCTGGTCCGGGTTGTCGATGCCGGAGGCTGCCGTTAGCCGGTAGAAGGCGCGCTGCTCAAAGTAGCGGGCCAGAAAGTGATCAGTCAACCAACGCCGCCAGCGCAGGCCCAAGGTGTCACGCACATAGAAGTAGAGCGCGTAGATCGGCACCGCACCGACCAGGATGGCGGTGTAGCGGCCGATGGCGCTCCAAAAGCGCGCGCCGTCGCGGGCGGCCAGGGCCGAGGTGAACTCGCCCGTCTCTTGATTGAACAAGACGTTGAAAGCGGTCTGCCCCAGCAGCAAGACCACCAGCAAGGTCAGCAGGCCGCTGGCCCGCCAGCGTTGCTCGCTGCGCCAAAAAGGCTGGGCGATGGCGGCAAAGCGATGCCAGAGGCGGGCGTTGAATCCGGGCTCGGCAAGGCTTTGCATGAGGCGGGGCAGCCTTTTCTTTCTGCGTCAGTTCATCAAGGTTTCGGCGCGCGGCGTGGTGCCGTAGTAGGCATGGATGCCGGCGGCCCATTCTGGGTCGGCCATATCGGGCCATTGGTCCTTGTCAAAGCCGGGGGCGCTTTCCAGCCGAGTCTTGTCGATGCTGACGGTGAAGCGCTTGTTGACGGTGTCCAGCTTGAGGGCGCTCCAGGGCACGGCAAAGAGCTTCTCGCCCAGGCTGAGGAAGCCGCCAAAGGACAGCACGGCGTAGCTGATGCGGCCGCTGCTGACGTCCAGCATGATTTCCTTGATCTCGCCCAGATCGTCACCGTCTTGGTTGCTGACGTCGTTGCCGATCAGGGTGTTGGCTCCCATCAGCCGCGGGCCGGGGCCTTGATGCGTTGGGGTGTATAGGCTGTCATTACCCTGGCTGTTGAGATCGGTACCCGTGCCGTTATTGACGCGGTACATGCCGTAGGGGTCGCGTTCTTCGTAGTTCATCTGCTGCTCCAAGTGGATGACTCATTGGCAAGTGGATGCGCGCGCTGCAATGAGGGAAGCAGCGCCGCACACTTAAGCTAAGGGCTGAGGCTGCTTTCGGCTGTGCGTTCGCGCACAGAGCCGGGCGGCAGACGGCCAGCGTGCATGTGCGCCAGCGCACGGACAAGCGGGTTCAGCAGCTCACAAGATGCCTGCCACTGAACCGCATCGGTGCAGTGCCCCATCCAGCCAGCGGAGCCGCCATGAGCAGACCAGCGCAGATCATCGGAACAGTCGAATACCGCGAAGGCGAGGGCGCACAGATGACGATTCGCAAAGGCCGCTGTGAGGTCGAGGAGTCCGCGCAGGATGTGACGCTGAGTTGGAGCGATGGCCAGGGCGACAGCGACGGCGAGGGCTTGACGCACGGATCGGCCGCAATCCCACTGGCCGTCTATAAGAGCTACGTTGCCAGCCGGGCGATTGAATTGCTTGATGAAGAGAGCTCAGCATGAGCACCATCCGTACCGGCCAAGCGCCAGCGCCCCTGACTCGCGCGGAGTTCAGCATCCGCTTCAAGGCGCATTTCTACGACCCCGCATTCGAGGCGGAAGTGGCCGCCATCGAGCGCTTGGAGGCGATTGCCTGGACGGCCTTGCAGCAAGGCCGTAAAGCGCCGCTCACCCGGCCGGCCGGACGCGGCTTTGCCGACCCGAGCTACGAGGTGTCGGTGCAGTGGCTGGACACCCATCAGCGCCTGAAGGCCGCGCAAAGGCGCTGGAGCGACAGCAAGGTGCCCTCCCGTGTGCTGGTGATTTGCGGCAGTGCGCGCAATGACGGCACTTGCCCGGGCGAAGTGTCCAAGACCTGGCGCTTAAGCGGGCTGGTGCAAGAGGTGATCGAGCAAGCGGGCCTGCATGCCGACTTGCTGGACCTGAGCCTGGTGACCTCGGAATACGGCCGCAAGATCCATCCCTGCAAGGCTTGCGTGTCAACCGCGATGCCACTGTGTCACTGGCCTTGCAGCTGCTACCCCAACCATGCGCTGGATCAGACCAATGATTGGATGGCCGAGATTTATGAGCGCTGGGTCGCCGCGCATGCGGTGATCATCCTGGCGCCGACTTATTGGTATCAGTCGCCCAGCCCGCTCAAGCTGATGATGGACCGCATGGTCTCGGCCGATGGGGGAAACCCCGATCCGACGACGACCCATGGCAAGCATGTGGCGGAAGCCAAGCTGATCGAAGAGCAGGGCTGGGACTACCCCAAACACCTAGCCGGCCGGGCTTATGGCGTGATCGTGCACGGCGATGTGGCTGGCGCCGAAGCACACCGACGCACGCTCTGCGATTGGCTGGAGTGGATGGGCCTGATCGATGCCGGTGCTGCCGCCAAACTAGATCGTTACATCGGCTACTACGAGCCCTACTTCAACAGCCACGAAGCGCTCGACCGTGACCTCGCCGTGCAGGAGGAAGCCCGCAACACCGCGCGCGCCGTGGTTCAGGCGGTGATGCAAGTGCGCATGGGGCAGTTGAGCCAGCCCGATCAGCAAGTCAAGGCGCCGCGCCCGAAGTAGGGGTGCGCGGCCAAGTCTGTGTCCGGCCGCGCCTGAGCGGCCACCTTGCGGCCCAGCGTCAGGCCTGGGGTTCGCCTTCGTGCTCGGGCTCGCTTGGGATCTGGCTTGGGTCTGCCCCAGAGTCCGGCTCCACCGGCAGCGCTCCGGGTTCAAACTCAGCCGGCACATCGGTATGGGGATGAGGGTGTTTGTGGGCTTGAGCCATATTCGTTCATGCGTCCAGGTGAGAGTGCCAGGGCAAGCCTTGCAGTGTGGGGGCGGCAGCACCGCAGGTCTGTGCGCTGGACAACAGACAGCAACGTTCCCGGCCGCGAGCATGAGTGCAGACAAAGAACAACGCCCCTGCCACCGCTTTGAGTTTGATGAAGGGATTCACCATGGCTGACACCGTTACCGCTGCCCTTACCGAAAGCCACATCGATAACCACACCGATAGCGACAGCACAAAGACCGGCCGCGCCCCGCCATCCTCGGTCAGTGCGATCGAGGCAGTCGCCCGCTCGCGGCTGCTGACCGTGGCGGCGGACACCCACTTGGTCGAGGTGGCTGCGCTGCTCGCGAATGCGCAGATCAGCGTGGTGGTTGTCTGTGACGCGCAAGGGGAAGTCTTAGGCCTGATCACCGAGACCATGCTGGTCAGGCAGCTTGGCCTGGGGCAAGCCAACTTCTTCAGCACTCGGGCCGACGCGGTGATGACGCGGGAAATCAAGTCCTGCACGCTGCAAGACCTGCTGACTGAGGTGGTGGCTGAGATGCACCAGCAGGGCTTGATCCACATGCTGCTGCTCGACGCCGACAACAAGCCGCTGGGCGTTGTGAATCTGCGTGACGGCCTGCGCGCGCTGCTCTTGGCGGGCAATTTTGAGGAGGAGTTGTTGCGCAACTATGTGATGGGCATTGGCTATCAGTAGCCCCTGGTGAGGCCTTGGCCTCACCTTGCAGCTTGCGCCTTGCTCCGCCAACTAGGCCTGCGGCCCCAGCATCAGGCGAGGGTCGACCCAGGCGTCAAAGTCTTCGGCGCTGAGCACGCCAAGTGCCAGTGCTGCGTCGCGCAGTGTTGAGCCGCTGGCTTGGGCCTGCTTGGCGATGGCGGCGGCGCGGTCGTAGCCGATATGCGGCACCAGCGCGGTCACCAGCATCAGCGAAGACTCCAGCAAGGCCTGGATGCGCTCGGGCGCGGCCCGCAGGCCCAGCAAGCAGTGCTGCTGGAAGCTGCGCATGGCCTGGCTGAGCAAGTGCAGGCTGTCCAGGCAATCCAGAATGATCAGCGGCTTGTAGGTATTGAGCTCGAACTGGCCTTGCGAGGCCGCGAAGCCGATGGCCGCGTCATGGCCGATGACTTGCGCGCAGACCATGGTCAGCGCCTCGATCTGCGTCGGGTTGACCTTGCCCGGCATGATGGAGCTGCCTGCCTCATTGGCCGGCAATTGCAACTCACCCAGGCCGGCGCGTGGGCCGCTGCCCATCAGGCGGATGTCGCAGGCGATCTTGTTCAGTGCAATGGCCAGCATCTTCAATCCAGCATGCAAGCCGACCAAGGCCTCGTGGCCGGCCATCGCGGCAAAGAGATTGCTGGCCTGGCGCAGCGGCAAGTCCAGCGTCTGCGCCAGCATGGAGGCCACGCGCTTGCCGAACTCCGGGTGGGTGTTCAGGCCGGTGCCCACCGCCGTGCCGCCAATCGCCAATGCGTGTACTGCCCGCAAGGCATAACGCAGATGCTCCTCGCACAGGCGCAGTTGGGCCGCATAGCCGCTGAATTCCTGGCCCAGGGTCAGCGGCGTGGCGTCCTGGCCATGGGTGCGGCCGATCTTGATGATGGCGGCCCATTCAGTCGCCTTGGCCGTCAGCGCCTGCTGCAAGTCGCCGAGCGCCGGCAGCAAGCTTTGCTTGGCCTGCAAGGCCACGGCGAGGTGCATGGCGCTGGGGAAAACGTCGTTGCTGCTCTGGCCTAGATTGACTTGGTCATTGGGGTGAATCGAGCGCTGCGCGCCCAAGGCGCCGCCGAGCGCTTGCGAGGCCAGATTGGCGATTACCTCGTTGACATTCATATGGCTTTGCGTGCCCGAGCCGGTCTGCCAGACCGAGAGCGGGAATTGCCCGTCATGCGCGCCCGCCGCTACCTCGCGCGCCGCTGCCGCAATGGCCTCGGCCTCGGCGCCGTCCAGCAGGCCCAGATCCCGGTTCACCAGCGCCGCCGCCCATTTGAACCAGGCCAGCGCGTGGATCAGGCTCAAGGGCATGATTTGCTGCTGACCCTCATGCTGGCCGATCTTGAAGAACTGCAAGCTGCGCGCGGTCTGCGCGCCCCAGAGGGCGTCCAGGGGCAACTCCAGCGTGCCAAAGCTATCGGTCTCGCTGCGGGTACTGGCCATGGCCGGTGGGGGTTTCATTGCAGGGTCGCGCGGGGTGCGGGAACGTGGGGCAGGACGTGGGCTTGAACTTGGGCTTCGACCTGAATGAAGTCGCTCAAGGCTTGCAGGTCGGGGATTTGAATCATGCGGCGGCCGCGCTCTGAGAAGCAGATCACCTGCGCCCGCGCCAGGCTAGAGAACGCGCGGCTGACCGACTCCAGCGTCATGCCCAGGTAGTTGCCGATCTCGGCGCGCGACATGCGCAAGATGATCTGGTCATTGCGCAGGCCGCGGGCGGCCAGGGATGCGGCCGACTGGCGCAAAAACTCTGCCACCCGCGCCGTGACCGGCAGGGTGCAGACAGAGAGCATGGCGTCGCGCCCGCGGCTGATGGCGCGGCTCATCTCCGCATGCAACACCTGCAGCAACTGGGGCTGGCTGCTGGCTGCGTCCATCAGCGCGTCATAACGCAAACTCCAGATCTCGCCAATCTCCAGGGCTTGCGCGCTGCAGCCGTAGCGGCCTTTGGCAATGCCGTCAAAACCCAGCCAGTCACCCCGGAGCAAGAGCCCAACGACTTGGTTGCGCCCATCCGCCGCGGTGTTGACCAGCTTGACGCTGCCCGAATTGAGCACATAGAGCTGCTTGAAGGGCACGCCCGCTTCAAAGATCAGGTCGCCGGCGTGCACCAGTCGCCGCCGCAGTGGCAAATGCTCTTGCAGCAAACTCAGTGAGCGGGCGATCCGGTCGGCGCCAGGGTTCGTTCCGGCGCTGGCGCCGCGATGGCTGGCTGCTGCGCTGCGGCGCCCGCTGTCCGCCGTGTCGGCGGCAGTCATGGCCTTTGGTGGCTGCGGATGCGCGGCCAGGGCGGTAAGCCGGGGCGGGCGGTCCTCAAATGTGTCCTGCTGGGCTTTGTACATGGCGACTCCCCTGGGCTAGATGTTCAGGCTAAGACCCTAGGCCGGCGCTGTATGTGCGCTGCGCAACACAGCGGCGTGCCATGGCTCGGTTCAGCTCAGCTCAGCTCAGTCGTCTGGAAAAACCGGGAGCTTCGAGGCAGGGCTTGCCGGGCCAGGCAGGCGCTCAAACTCCGCGATCGCTTGCGCGCCCAGCAGCAGCAAGCTAGCCGCCAGCTCCAGGTTCAGCAGCACGGCGATGGCTGTGGTCAGGGAGCCGTAGACCAGTCCGATCTGCGCCAGGCTGCTGAAGTACCAAGCCAGCAGGCGGCGTGAGATCTCCCACAGGCCGGTCGCAAACACCGCCCCGAACAAGGCATGCTTGAGCGGCAGGCGCCCGGCGGGCATCACCATGTAAATTGACGTTAGCACCGCCACTTCGCCGGCCAGGCCCAGCAAATACAGCAAGGCGCTGGAGGGCCGGCCCAGCGACCAGTCGCGGCCCAGCAGTTCAATCTCGTCCTGCCCCATGGCCAGCAAGCTGCCGGTCATCAAGGTCACCAGCAATAGCCCCAGACCGAGGCAGAGGATGAAGGCATAGGGGATCAGGGCGGAGATCAACCAGCGCCGGCCCCGCTTGCGCCCCCGCTGCAGCAAGGCCAGTCGGTGGCGGAAGATCACCGCCATGGCGCTTTCCAGCACGGTGAAGGCCAGGGAGCTGGAGAACAGCATGGTCAGCGCCAAGGTCCAGCCAATGACCTGACGGTGCGCCAAAAACAGCACCAACTCAGCCACCAGCGCCGGCGCTTGCCCCGGCAGCAGCCAATCGAGGTAGCGCCGCAAAGTCTGCAGCAACTCGGCCTCGGTCGTCAGGTGCGATAAGGCGATCAGGATCAAGATCAACATGGGCACGATGGACAGCAGCGCGTAATAGGCCACCGCGCCCGCCAGCAGCAGGCCCTGATTGCGTTGAAAGTTGCGCAGCACGCGCAGGCTGAAGGCGGCGGGATGCGCCAGCAGCAAGCCTAAGCGTGGGTCGAGGATGGACATGAAGGCAGGCCTTGGGGCGGTTGCCGCCCGCGGCTCAGCGCCTCGCCCCCCACAGCAGCAGCGCGCCGCCCAGCACCAGGGCGCCCAAGCCGACCCAGATCGGCACATTGACGACATGGGTTTCATCCACCGTCACGGCCACCGGCCCCAGCTTGATCGCTTGGCTGCGCTCGGTATAGCTGAATCCGCCGTAGGCCAGGGCCATGAGGCCGGCCACGATCAGGGCCAATGCCATGACTTTGATTGCATTCATCACTGCCGCCTTGCCAAAGAGTTGTGGTGTGTCAGGCTAGGGGGCGAAAGGGCAGTCGTCCGTGCGCTGGCAGACAGACACAGCGAATAGCGCGGCATAGGGTGAGGTCTTTCAACCTTTCAAGAGGTCCTTTATGAACTCACTGCAACGCTTGGCAAATATGGCGCTCAGCGCCGCCCTGCTGCTCGCTCTTGGCGCCTGCGCCGGTATGTCTGAGCGTGACAAAAATATGGCGATCGGTGCCGGCATCGGCGCTGCCGGTGGCGCGGTGCTGACCGGTGGCAACGCGGCTGCGACGGTGGGCGGCGCGGTCGTTGGCGGCGTCATCGGCCATGAGCTTGAGAAGGACAAGAAGAAGGATAAGAAGGACTGAAGCCGTGCGGCCCAGTGCTTGGCCGCGCTTGTGCTGAGCCCCTGAGCTCAGCCTTGCTCAGCTTGTCCTAACAGCGGCAGGCTGACCTGGAACTGGCAGCCTTGGCCGATGCCAGGGCTGCTGGCGCGTACCGTGCCGCCATGCGCCTCGACGATCTCGCGCACTACGGTCAAGCCCAGGCCCAGCGCATCGCCGTGCACGCCCACCGCATGGGCCTCGCGGCCGAAGGGTTCAAAAATCGTTTGCAAGGCCTGATCGCTGATGCCAATGCCGACATCGCTGATGGTGATGAGCGCCTGATCGCCGGCGCGCTGCAGCGTCATTTGAATGACTCCGCCGTCATGCGAATAGCGGCTGGCATTGCTGAGCAGATTGCTGATGGCCTGAGTCAGCCTTTGGGCGTCACCGTAGACCTGCAAAGCTTCGGGCGCCTGATCTCGCCGCAGTTGCTGCTGGCGTTGCTCAAGCAGCGGCCGGCATAGCTGCGCACAATGATCAAGCAGGGCCGATGGCGACAGGGGCTGGCGATTCAGCAGCAGCTTGGCCTTGGCTTTTGCTGATGCATCAAGCGGGTGCAGCAAGTCGCTGACAAAGCCGCGTATCTGCGCCGCCTGCTGCGTCATCATCTCCTGGGCGTGCGGCAGCAGCGATGCGGCATCGGGCTGGCGGCCCAGCGCCGTCATGGCGAGCCGGATCGGTGACACCGGGTCATTCAGCTCGGCGGCCACACTGGCGATAAAGTCGCCCTGGCGTTGCTGCGCGGCTGCCGCAGCGGCCTGCAAGTCCAGTGCGCTGAGTGTGGCCAGCACCAACTGCTCGTTCGCCTCTTGCAAGAGCAGTTGGGACTTCTCTTGCCGGGCCAAGCGTTGAGTCAATTCGGCTGCTTGGCGTTGCAGGGCCAATACGGAGGGCTCTGAGGACTCCGATGGCTCTGCGGCCGTGCCGGCTGCCCAAGGCGAGCCTAGTTCCGGAAAGGCCGCGTTCTCGACAAAAAAGGAAATGCCGCCAGGCCCTTGGCGCTTGGCGATATACATGGCCTGGTCGGCGCAGGCGATGAGCGCCGTGGCCGTGTCGGCGTCGCGTGGGTAGATGCTGATGCCAATGCTGGCGCTCAGCTCGGCCCAATGCTCATTGCTGGCTCTGGCCTCGCCCAGTACTTCCTTGAGCTTCTCGGCCACGCTCAAGGCGTCTTTGATCTGGGCCAGATCGTCCAACAGGATCAAAAATTCATCGCCGCCATGGCGGCTGACGGTGTCTGACTCCCGCACCGCTGACAAGAGGCATTGCGCCACTTGACGCAAGACCTGGTCGCCAATGGCGTGGCCTTTGGAATCGTTGATCTGCTTGAATTTATCCAGGTCCACGAACAGCAGGGCCAGCTGGGTGCCTTGGCGCTTGGCATGGGCGATGGCCTGCTCCAAACGGTCAAAGGCCAGCGCCCGATTGGCCAGCTGGGTCAAGGGATCGAGCCCGCTGGTGCGAGCCGCCTCGTCCAGTGCTTGTAGGGCCGACTCGCTGTCGATCTGCGCGCCTAATGCGCTCAGTACCAGCTGCTCATTCGCTTCCAGCAACTGCACGCTCTGGCTTTCGCCGAGAAAGCTCTCGGCCCGCACCACATCCTGTAGCAATTGCACCAAGACCGCCCGCATTGCTTCGACGCGTTGGGTGATCCGGCTCAGCTCCTGCTCGGCCTCGGCCACAGCAGGTGTTGGGGGAGTGGGCAGCGCGTCCACGGGTGCTGTGGCTTAAGCCGTTATGCTTTTTTGGCGGGGCCGGCCGCCCAGCAGGCCTTCCTGATCGGCCAGCGGGGCGCCGATCTGCAGGCCATCGTCGTCGATGTGGAACTCGCGCAGCTGGTCGGAATGCGCGCTGCCCCGGACCTTGACCACGGCCAGCAAGCGGCGCAAGCGGCTGTCGATCTCGATATAGCGCTGCACGATGATGGCGTCGGTCAGGAAGGCGGTGCCGTAGGGGCTAAAACGCAGATCGGTGTAGCGGTCTTCCAGCTCGGAGGTCATCAAGATCGTCACGCCGGCGGCCGCCATCGCAAGCACCAGCCGCGCCAGCGATTCGCGGAAATCATCGCGGAAGGTGGGGGCTACCGCCAATTCAAAGCTCGATAGCGAATCGATCACCACCCGGGTCGCACCCAGCCGCGTGATCTCGCCCAGCAGCAGGCCAATGACTTCATCAATTGAGAGATCCGGCGCCCGGCTGTCCACCAGCCCGACCTGGCCGCTGGCGACCAGCTCGGCAATGATGCGGTTCTGCGCCTGGCTGGGGCGCTGCTCAAAAGCGGCCACCACGCCGGTTTCGCCGCGCCGCGCGCCCTCGGCCAGAAAGGCCGCCGCCAGAATGCTTTTGCCCGAACCCGAAGGGCCGGCCACCAGCAGCGAATAGCCGCGCGGCAAGCCGCCGCCCAGCATTTCATCCAGCTCGGGCACACCCAGCTGCAAGCGGGTGTCGGTGGCGGGTGCGCTGGACATCGTCTCAGCTGACGAGGCCATTGTTTGATGCCCGGCCGGGGCGAAGATCTGGATGCCGGAGCTGGCGATGCGGAAGGTGTGCAGGCCCGGCAGCGTTGGCTGGCCGCGCATCTTCAGGATCTCGATCTTGCGCACCATGGAGTTGCGCTGCACGCTTTGGCGCAACCAGATCAGGCCATCGGCCACGGTGAAGACCGGGTTGGCATCGGTCTCGATGAAGTACTCGCCGATCAAGAAGGTGGTGGCCTGCCAGCTGGTCATCATCATGCCGAGCTGCTGCACGAATTGCTGCAGTCGATGCGTGGGGCTTTGCGGGTTGCCGTTGGTTTCGCTGGCAATCATCACCGAGCGGAAGGAGTCCACAAACACCAGACCCGGCTCATAGGTGGCCACTGCCTCGCCGATGCGCGCCAGCACGCGGTCGAGGTCGCCGTTGGCGGCGTCCTCTGACAAATTGATGAAGCGCACCGAGTCGTTGACGCGCTCGTTGTCAAAGAAATCAAACTGCTGCTGGTAGCGCAGCATCTTCATCGGCGACTCGCCCAGCACGGAGAAATAAATCGCCGGGCGCTGCGCGGTGGCGAGCGAGAACATGATCTGGTGCGCCAAAGTGGTTTTGCCGCAGCCCGGCTGGCCGGCGATCAGATTGAAGGAGAACTCTGGCAAGCCGCCGCCAAGCACTTGATCCAAGCCCGGCACCCCGGTGGGCAAACGTTGGATGGCTACTTTGCTGCTCATTGCGTGTTGTCCTGCGCGGCCGTGCCGCTCAAAAAGGTAAGCCAAGGGGTGCGAAGCAGGCGTTCGGTGAGCGCGCGCCCCACCAATTTGGCCAACAGCTCACAAAAGGTTTGCAATAAGTGACAGGCACCGACAGCCGCCTCGTTGCGGGGCTGCGTGGCGATCAGTGCGGACAGGGCGCTCGGATTGAATTCCGCAGGCGTGCCGTCGGCGCTCTTGCCGCTGCTCATGCCCGTGCCCATGCTGGCGCTCAGGCCAAGCAGCCAGGGGTGGCTTTTGGCGCTGAGTTGCACGCTGCGGGCGAACAAGGCGGCCACGCCGCGTTGGCCCACGATGGGCACCAAGGCCAGCGAAATCTCATGGCAGACCCGCTCGACCAGCCGGGCAATCTGCGGCGCAGTGGCGCCAGCATCCAGGTGCTGGGCCCGGAAGGCCAAGGTTTGATCGCTCTCTGGACTTGTCATGGTTGGGTCGAGGCGCGCAAGCAATCAAATGCAAGCATGCCTGTCTTGTTTGCCTGCTGTTTGGAATAGACGCTTGACCGTAACGCACATTCAGTGCGGCATCTGTACGCTAGCGTACATAGGGGGGTGAAAGGGCTTGGCTTTCGGGTCGCGCCTGTCAGCGAAATCCGACAAGCATTTGCGGCCTGCGCCCACAGGCGCTGGCCCGGGCGAGGGCTAGGCTGGCAGTGTGCCATTCAAATCAGGAACGCCATGAAAATTCCCAAAAATCCTTCTCCCCAGGCCATGCGTGCCCTGGCCGCCGCCATCATCGCTTTGAGCATGGCCGCTTGCAGCAAAGAAGCTGATGACGCGCGCACACCGGGCAAGAAGCTGGACGATGGCATTGCCAAGATGGAGCAGCAGTCCGAGGCCATGAAGGCCGAAGTGAAACAGGGCGCAGCCGATGCGGCCTCAGCCAGCAGCACGGCAATGCAAGACGCCAAGCAGGCCACGCTTGAGATGCGTGAGCAGGTGGGGGCTGACCTCAGCGACGCCGGCATCGTTACCACCGTCAAGGCCAAGCTCGCCGCCGAGACGCTGCTGACGGTGTCCGACATCAACGTCGATTCGACCCAGGGCCGGGTGGTCTTGCGCGGCACGGCGGCCGACCAAGTGGCCGTGGCCCGTGCGCGGGCGGTCGCACTGGGCGTCAAAGGTGTGGTCGATGTGGACAACCAGCTGACCGTCAAGACCAAGTCTTGATGCGCTGACCTGCGGGTGCACGCTGCGCCCAGTCGAGTTCGTCCTACACGCAGGCCCGCTGTTTGCCGATGGCGAGCCGCCCTGTGCGGGCGGACCATGATGCCATCCAAAGCCCGCTGCCAGCGGGTTGGCTTGAAGGTCTGTCATGACATATGAGTTGAACGCACTGAGCCCGACGCCGGCGGGTGATCGCCCTCAGGACGGCAGGGGCGGAGCGGCTGAATTCGATGTGGACGGGCTCGGCGCCATCGGCTTTGAGTCGGCCTGCCCGGCCTTGCTTGCCAGCCATTGGCTGGGTGCAGCGGCAGACGGTGGCGCTGCGGTGGAGCCTGCATGAGCAGCCACATCTTGCCGCATTGGCCGCGGTCGCAAACGCAATCACAGCGGCAATCACAAGGGCAAGCGCAAGGGCAAGCGCAAGGGCAAGCACAAGGGCAATGGCACCCGCACCAAGGTCCCGGTCTGCGTGCCGTTCGCCATATAGACGGTCCTGCGCATGCCGGTTTGTGGTGGTGGTCTGGCTTGGCGGCCTTGCTGTGCCTGGCCTTGTTGCTGGCGCTGCAAGTGGTTGTGCAGCGCTCGGTCGAGCAAGGTCAGGTGCGCCGCGCCATCAAAGCCACCCAAATCAGCCAAGCCCGCCATTGCACGCAACTGGCCGGTGGGCGGCAGCAAGAAGCCTGCCTGCTGGCGCTGAACGAAAGCGCGCGTTTGGGGGCGCAAGCCCAGCAGGCCTTGCCGCCAGTTCAAGCATCGAATCCCTAGCCAAGGAGCACACCATGAAAGCCAAGTTTTCACCCGCTGCCCGATCACCGCTTGCGGCTCGCCTCAGCGGCCTCTTGTTTGTGTTGCCCGCCGTGCTCTTGAGCCAGGTTGTGGCGGCGCAGCCGTCTGAGCTGACGCAACGGCATCAGCGCGAGATTGCCGCGTGCAAGAGCGGGCAGGCGGCGCAAAGCCGGGCCGATTGCCTGCGCGAGGCCGAAGCTGCTTTTGCCGAGGCCAAGCGCGGTGAACTCAATGACGGCCCCGCCGCCTACGAGCGCAATGCGCGCGAGCGCTGCATGGCCTTGCCCATGCCGGAGCGCTACGAGTGCATTGCCCGCATGCGCGAGCCGGCCAGCGGCAGTGTGGCCGGAGGGGGCCTTCTGCGTCGCGCGGTGACTCCTGGCCCACCGCCCGCACCTGCTTCTCAACCCAAGCCCTAGCCACGCTCGCAAAAGTGGTTGCATTCGCTGCAGTGGCCGTCTGCACCTGAAGAGGCAGGCTCCGCATTCGCAGGCCGCAAGCCCTGTTCAAGCCGCGAAGGTCCCTGACCATGAACGTAGACACCATCATTGGCGTGCCCTTTGAGTCGCGACCTTTGCGCTCTTTGTTGCAAGAGGCTTTCGAGCCCTTGCAGCCGCCTTCGCCCGAGCAGAGCCAGCGCTTGTTCAAGATCCGCAGCGCCGACTCGGCCGGCCAGCGCAGCTCGGCCAGCATCTTGGTCAATCGCATGTATGCCTGGCGCGGTTATGACACTGACCATGTGCCGGTCACCCAGCTGCCCGAACGCATCACCTTGCTGGCCAGTGAGGATGAGCTGACCATTGGCACCATCACGATAGGCTTTGACTCAGGCGCCGGGCTTTGCGTGGACCAGCCCTTCGCGCTTGAAACGGCGGCGCTGCGGGCGCGCGGCCTCAAGCTGTGTGAGTTCACCCAACTGGCCGTTGACAGTGTGATGCGCTCCAAGCGGGTGCTGGCCTCGCTTTTTCATGTGGCCTATATCTATGCCCACCGCATGATGGGCTTTGACAGCTTGCTGATCGAGGTCAACCCACGCCATGTGCGCTTTTACGAGGGCATGCTGGGCTTCCAGGTGCTGGGCCAGCCGCGCATGAATCCGCGTGTGAATGCGGTGGCGGTGCTGATGCGCATTGACTTCAGCTATATCCACGACCAGATCGCCATGTACGGCGGGCGGCCGGAGCTGGCCTTGCAAGCCCGCTCGCTCTATCCCTTTGTGTTCTCGGTGGCGGAGGAGGCCAGCATCGTCGGCCGGCTCAAGCGGACCCAGCCCGACGTGGTTTTCTCTCATCTGCCCATACCTCCACCCGAAATGGCTATCGCAGCGGGTGTCTAAAAGTGAACTCCGGCGCCTGCCTGAGCGGCTACGGTGGCAGTCAGTCAGTCTGCGCTGGCCTGAGGGGCGCTGCCTTGCTGGCATGCAGCCAGAGGCCTGCATGGTGATTTTGGCCGGTTTGGTGGCGATGGCTTTGTGGCAGGCGCTGAGCCCAGCAGTGACTTGAGAAGAGCAGGCGCACGTTTCGGTCCGGCTGCGCTTTGTGTGCGAGGTGATTGGCGCGCCGCTTGGCTTACGCCGCGATCTGCATGGAGGCGGCTCCGCCCTGCTTGCCGGCCATCATCGGGTCGCCGATGCGCTGTTCCAGCCTGGCCCGGTCCAGCACGGCAATGCGGCCGCGGCTATAGCTGATCAGGCCGGCCTGGCTGAGCCTCAGCGCGGCGGCAGTGACGCCCTCGCGGCGCACGCCGAGCAGATTGGCCAGCAACTCCTGCGTCATCATCAAGGCCTCGCTGGGCAGGCGATCCAGGCCCATCAGCAGGCGGCGGCACAGCAGTTGGTCGATGGAGTGATAGCGATTGCAGGCGGCGGTTTGCGCCATCTGCGCCATCAGGCTTTGGGTGTAGCCCAGCAGCATGGCCTGGATGGCCCCGGCTTGCGTGATTTCTTGTTTGACCCGGTGCGCCGGCAAGCGCAAGGCTTCGCCCGCGCTTTGCACCACCGAGCGGCTGGGCGTGCCATTGCCGCCCATGAAGAGCGAGATGCCCACCACCCCGTCGCGGCCGACCACCGCAATCTCGGTCGATTCGCCGTCTTGCGTCAGATAGAGCAAGGAGACGATGGCCGTGGTGGGGAAATACACATAGGCGGCGGTGCTGCCGGATTCGCACAGCACTTGGCCCAGGCTTAGCGCCACCGGCTGCAGGTCGGCGGCCCAGCTGGCCAGATCGGCCTCGGGCAAGTCGGCCAGCAAGAGGTTTTGGCGCGGCTGGCAAGTCGGGCTAGGGCAAGTTTTCATGACAGGCTCCGCTGCGTCTTTAGGAGAGCCCATCTTTGTCCTGCCGCGCCCGCCTGACCATCAGCGGGCGGCTGATCACTCTGTCAACTCTGTCCTACAGCGGCGAAGTCCGGGGCAACAAGCGTTCGTATTCGTCTTTGACCACCGCATAGCACTCGCAGCTGCGCTGCTCCAGGCCGGGCCGGTCCAGCACCGAGATATGGCCGCGGGCATAGCGGATCAAGCCGGCGCGCTGCAGCTTGAGTGCGCTTTCGGTCACGCCCTCGCGGCGCACACCCAGCATATTGGCGATCAAATCCTGGGTCATCACCAGTTCATTGCTGCGCAGCCGGTCCAGGCTCAGCAGCAGCCAACGGCAGAGCTGCTGATCGAGCGAATGGTGGCGATTGCAGACCGCTGTTTGCGACATCTGCGTGATCAGCGCCTGGGTGTAGCGCAGGAGCAGCTGCATCACCGGGCCGGAGCGCTTGAACTCCTCCTTGATCGCCTGCGCCTTCATGCGCAAGCCTTGGCCGGCGCTTTGCACCACCGCCCGGCTGGGGGTGGAGTCGCCGCCCATGAAGAGCGAGATGCCCAGCAGGCCTTCGAAGCCGACCACGGCAATCTCGGCCGAAGCGCCGTTTTGCATCACATAGAGCAAAGAAACGATGGCGCTGGTGGGGAAGTAGACATGGCTGAGCGTGCTGCCCGGCTCGTACAGCACCGTGCCCAGGGGCAGGTCCACGTTTTCCAGATGGGGCAGCATGCGCAGCCACTCCGGCTCGGGCAAGGCATCGAGCAGTCGGTTTTTGCGTAGAAGCGAGGGGGCGGCCATCAAACAACTCCAGGCGGTGTGTATTGGCGTTTAGGGCCAATAACGGCGAGTGCTTACGGTGGAGGGGCCTGGTCAGGTTGAGCCTGCAGTGTAGACGGGGGCTTCTCGGACTGCGGCTGCACTGTGGAAGCTAGGGGGGGGCAAGAGGCCGGCTTGTGGCTTGCGCAGCATGTGGGCATCGAAGGACGCTGCTTATGTGCGCTGGCGCACAGACCGCTGGCGGCCTGAGTGCGCTCAATACTGGATCAAGCCTGGCGCCTGTGCAGGGCCGGCGCGAGCAGCCATTCACCCCGGATAAGTGCATTCATGGAGTTCAAGGACTATTACCAGACCTTAGGCGTGGATCGCAGCGCCACGGCCGAGCAGATCAAGCGCGCCTACCGCAAGCTGGCGCGCAAGTATCACCCTGACGTCAGCAAAGAGCCCGATGCCGAAGCCCGCTTCAAAGCGGTGGCCGAGGCGCATGAAGCCTTGTGCGATGTGGATCGGCGCGCGGCCTACGATGCGATTGACAGCCGCACGCAAGGCGGCGCCGACTTCAAGCCCAGCCCCGGCTGGAGTGATGGCTTTGCCTTCGACGGGGCGGAGTTCGCCGCCGCCGGCAGTGGCGGCGAAGGCGGAAGTGCCAGCCGCAGCAGCTTTTTCGAAGCCTTGTTTGGCCGCCAGACCGGCCGCGGCGCGGCGCCTGAGTTCGCGCAGCGCGCCGGTGCCGACCAGCATGCCAAGGTCAGCATCACCTTGCTGGATGCCTATCGCGGGGCCGAGCGCACGATCACCTTGCACATGCCGCAAGCCGCCGCGCCGAATGAAGCGGGCGGCGCCAGCAGGGCGGGAAAAACGGCCACAAGCATGCACAACAAGCGCATCCAGATTCGTATTCCCAAAGGCATACAAGCCGGCCAGCATCTGCGCCTGGCGGGCCAAGGCCATGCGGGCCTGGGTGGTGCGCCGCCGGGTGATTTGTATTTGGAGATTGCCTTCTTGCCCTCGGCGCGCTTTCGTGTCGAAGGCAGCGATGTGTTCACCGATCTGCCGCTGGCCCCCTGGGAGGCCGCACTGGGTGCCACGGTGAACCTGCCAACGCCGGACGGTGAACTGGCCCTCACCGTGCCGCCGGGCTCCAAAAGCGGGCGCCAGTTGCGGCTCAAAGGCCGTGGCCTGCCTGCCTTCAATGCCGGTGTGGCGGGAGACCTTTACGCGACCGTGCAGCTGCAGCTGCCGCCGGCGGATAGCCCGGAGGCCGAGCAAGCCTATCGCGCCATGGCCGCGCAGTTCAGCGCATTCGATCCACGCGTCTCGGCGCCGGTTTGAGGACTATCACCATGAGCACGACTCTGGCGCAATGGCAAGGGCAGGCGCTGCTGGTCGAGCGCGAATGGCAATTCACGCTGGACGGGCTCAGCCAAGCCTGCCAGGTGGACGTCGCGCGGCTGTACGACTTGGCGCGCGAAGGCGTGTTTGGCCTGGTGGCGGAGGATGACGGGCAATGGCTGTTCGAAGGGGCCGCGCTGCGGCGGGCGCGCTTGGCGCTGCGCTTGCAGCGCGAGCTGGATCTGAGCCCACATGGCATTGCGTTGGTGATGGACCTGCTGGATGAAATTGCCCAGCTCAAGCAGGCGCTGGGTCGCCCGTAGTGGTCTAGCGCACAGACCCGGCCGCCCAGGCTCGCTAAGTTCAAGCCTCCATTTCCGGAGAGCTTGATGCAGAACTACCAAGTCGCTTTGATCGTCGGCAGCTTGCGCCGCGAATCCTTCAACCAGCGCTTGGCCGGCGCGGTGATGCGCCTGGCGCCGAGCTGGATCAGGTTCAAGGCTGTGGAGATCGGCGATCTGCCGCTCTACAACCAGGATGACGACGACAAGCCCGGCGCGCCGGTGCTGCGCCTGCGCGCCGATCTGCGCTCCTCGCAGGGCTTGCTCTTTGTCTCGCCCGAATACAACCGCTCCATCCCCGGCGTGCTCAAGAACGCACTTGATCATGGCTCGCGCCCTACTGGCCAAAACGCCTGGGCCGGTAAACCGGCGGGGCTGATGGGGGTCTCGCCCGGTGCCACCGGCACCGCGATGGCGCAGCAGCATCTGCGCAATGTGCTCGCCGCCCTGGATGTGCCGGCCATGGGCGTGCCGGAAGTCTTCTTGCAGGCCAAAGAGGGTTTGTTCGACGCCGACGGTGGCTTAGGCGCCGGCAGCAAAGCCTTTATGCAGAGCTGGATGGAGCACTACCTGGCTTGGCTCAAAAAACATGCGGATTAGGCCGTGAGCCCGGCGGCCCGGCCAGGCGGCTGTAGGCCCTGTCCGACAGCTGTTTGCGGGCTCGGCTGATGGCCTCATCGGGCCCGCGCCAGCATCATCCATTCAGCATTTGAAAACCACTGGAGAAGCCATGAAAACTATTGCACCAACGCAGCCGGCGCTGATTCGCCGGGCCGGCTTGAGCCTGTTCAGCGCGATCTTGATCGCTGGCTTGGCGGCCTGCGCCGGTACACCGCCCACGGCCCAGATGGCGCTCAGCAAGGCGGCGGTGGAGCGGGCCGACACCTCGGCCGCCGTGGATGCGCCGGTGCAGGTGGCCGCGGCCCGCCTAAAGCTCAGCCAGGCCAACGCGGCCTTCGCGAACAAAGACTTTGAGTTGGCGCGCCGCTTGGCCGAGCAGGCCGAGGCCGACGCCACCCTGGCCGAGAGCCAAGCCCGCTCAGCGCGTTCCGCCCGCTCTTTGGCCGAAGTGCGCGAAGGCATACGCCAGCTGCGTGACGAGATGTCGCGCAAGTGAAGGCCTGCGTCAATCTAAGTGCCCCCGCGCCAAATCCACAGGAAACCCGTTCCATGAAAACACTGACTCTGAGCCCCAAGACATCGACGCTACTGTTGACCGGCTTGCTGCTGGGCGCTTGCGCCAGCACGCCGCCAACGCCGCCGCCCGCGCTGGTGGATGCACGTCAAGCCGTGGCCAATGCCGCCGCTGACCCGATGGTGCGCCTGCATGCGCCGTTGGAATTGAAAACGGCCAACGATTCGCTCAGCCGCGCCAATGCGCTGCTGCTCAAGGGCGATGCGAGTTCCGACCTGGACAGCGCTGCCTATGTGGCCGCGCAGCAAGCCCGCAGCGCGACCGCGGTGGCGCAGGCCAAGAGCAGCGATGCGGCCGTGCTCAGCAGCGAGGCAGAGCGCGAACGCGCCCGCGCCGATCAACGCGGCCGAGAGCTGGAGCGCTCGCGCAGCCAGACCGGCGTGGCGCAGCGCCAAGCCGCAGCGGCCGAGCAGGTGAGTGAGCGGGCTGTCGCAGTCGCCCGCGACGCCCAGGCCGAGCTGGCCGCCTTGCAAGCGCAAAAGACCGAGCGCGGCATGTTGGTGACGCTGGGTGATGTGCTGTTCGAGCTCAATCGTGCCGAAGTCAAGCCCGCTGCCCAGCAGTCGCTGCGCAAGCTGGCGGACTTTTTGCAGCAATATCCGCAGCGTCAGGTGCTGGTCGAAGGCCATACCGACAATAGCGGCGGTGCGGCTCTGAATGATGCGCTTTCCTTGCGTCGTGCCGATGCCGTCAGGGCGGCCTTGTTGGCCACCCACACCGGGCTGGACGCCGCGCGCATCGCCACGGTCGGCCATGGGGAGCGCTTCCCGGTGGCGGATAACGCGAGCGCCAGCAACCGGGCCATGAACCGCCGGGTCGAGATCTATATCTCGGAGAACGAGCAACCTGTGCGTCCGCGTCGTTGAGCGGCAGCTGAACAGCATGAGGCACGCCATGGCTGATTCCGCTTGCAACTGGAGCACCTCGTCCTTCGGCGACAGTGCCGACACCTCGCCCGGCGAGCTTCAGGCCATGGGCGAACATCTTGGGCTGTGCCGCATCTCGCACGGCCGCATCTTCCGGCTGCGCTGCGCGGCCGAGCGCTTGCATGGCTTTGTGGCGCCGCGTTTCGTCACCAGCCTGGTGCTGGTGCTGATGGTCTTGGTGCTCGGCAGTGTTTTGTTTGGCTAGGTCATGGCTATTGGAGACTTGCAGCGCCTGCTGCCGGAGGTGACCCCCCTCTTGGGCGACATCCTGGGCGGCCAGCGCGGCGCCTTGTTGGCGCCGATTCGGGCGGAGATCTTCGGCCAGCAGCGCTTCGCCCAACATGGCCGCAGCCTCGGCCTCACTCACAAGGCGGAGCGCTCCAGTGCCTTCGCGGCGAGTTTCTTCCCGCGCCTGCGCAGCAATATCCAGGCCTTGCGCCAAGCCCATCTCTACATTGGCGAGCGCGCCAAAAGCGGCTACGACATCAGCCCGGCCGCCGAATGGCTGCTCGACAACTTCCACCTGATCGAGGCCCAGCTCAAAGAGATCCACGAGGGCCTGCCGCAAAGCTATTTCCGCGCCTTGCCGGTGCTGCTGGACGAGCCGCTGGCTGGGCTGCCACGCATCTACGGCGTGGCCTGGGCTTTTGTGGCGCATACCGACGGCGCTTTTGAAGAGGACTTGCTGCTGCACTTCCTGGCCGCCTACCAAGAAACGCGCGAACTCAGCCTGAATGAAATCTGGGCTCTGCCCACCACCTTGCGGGTGGTGCTGGTGGAAAACCTGCGCCGCCTGGCTGAACGCGTGGCCACCAACAAGGCCGCGCGCGAGGTCGCCAATCTCTGCTTTGACCGGCTGGACAGCTTCAATACGCGGGCGTTGGATGAGGTGCTGGCGCTGCTGAACCAGCGCGGCGTCGGGCGGGTGTTTCTGGCCCAGATGGCGCAGCGCCTGCAAGACCAGCGCATGACCGGGGTGCGCTTGAGCGATTCGCTGCCGGCCCGCTGGTTGAGCGAGGCCTTGCCCGATCTGGCCGCGGCGCAGGCGCAGCAGATCGCTGATCAAACGGCGGACAACCTCAGCGTCAGCAATGCCCTGACCAGCTTGCGCGCCATCGGTGATGCCGACTGGCCTGACATCGTCGCCCGCAGCAGCCGCTTGATGCAAATGATGATGGACGCACCGGTGTTTGCCGCCGAGCATATGGTTACGCGGGACCAAAGCCTGCACGCCATTGAGCGCCTGGCGCGGCGCAGCGGGCGCAGTGAAGTGGCCGTGGCGCAGGCCTTGCTGGCGCTGATGCGCCATAGCAGCGAGGGCGACGCCCGGCACTGGCTTTGCGGGCCGGGCCGCCCGACCTTGGTCGCTGCCTTGGGCCTGCCGAAACAAGCGGCCCTGCTGGAGCGCCTGGACAGCTGGCTGGCACGCTGGAGTCGGCCCTTGCGGCTGCCGCTCTATCTGGCCGCCTTGCTGGGCGGCAGCCTGGGTTTGCTGGCCTGGCTATGGCCGGCAGCACTTGGGCTCAATAGCGACCTGAGTGGCTGGCGCATTGTGCTGGCCTTGCTGATCCTGTTCCCGGCCTCGGAGGCGGTGGTGGCGGTGATCAACCGCCTGGTCAGCGAGTCCGCCCGGCCCAGCCATTTGCCACGCCTGGCCCTGGCCCAAGGCATACCAGCCGAGCACCGCGTGATGGTGGTCATTCCTGCCATGCTGAGCAGTGCTGCTGCGGTGACCGAGCTGGTGCACCGCCTGCATCTGCATTACCTGGCCAACCCCGAGTCACAGGCGCAGTTCGCCTTGCTGAGCGATTGGCTGGACGCGCCCACGCCCGAGCTGGTGGGCGACGCCGCCTTGCTGGACTTGGCCTGTGCGCAGCTGGCCGAGCTCAATGCCCGCCACCCGCAAGCCATCGCCTTGCCGGGCGAGGTGCCGGTGGCGCCGCGCTTCATCTTGCTGCACCGGCGCCGGCGCTTCAGCCCCAGCGAGCAGGCCTGGCTGGGCTGGGAGCGCAAGCGTGGCAAGCTGGAGCAGTTGGTGAACCTCTTGGCATCCGCCAGCCCAACGACCGTCATTGAGCCCAGCGCCGACGCCAACGCGGCCCGCGCCTTCATCCCTCTGGGCGAGTTGTCGACGCCGCAGCCCGGCACCCGCTACATCGTCACTTTGGACAGCGACACCCAGCTGCCGCCGGGCCGCTTGCGTGAGCTGGTCGGCGTGGCGGCCCATCCGCACAACCAGCCCGAGCTGGACCCCAGCGGCCGCTTTGTGGCCCAGGGCTATGGCATCTTGCAGCCGCGTGTGGTCACGCCGCTGCCCGCGCCCAAGGACTTCACGCTCTATCACTGGTTCTTTGCCGGCCAATGCGGCGTGGACCCCTACAGCGCCGCCAGCTCCGAGGTCTATCAAGACTTGTTTCAGGAGGGCAGCTTCAGCGGCAAGGGGCTGCTGCATGTGCAAGCCTTGCACGCCGTCTTGAATGCGCGCCTGCCCGAGGGTCAGGTCTTGAGTCATGACTTGCTCGAAGGCGCCCTTGCGCGTTGCGCGGCGCTGAGCGACATCACGGTGGTCGAGGATGCGCCTTTCCATGCCGATGTGGCGGCCTCCCGCGTGCATCGCTGGACCCGTGGCGATTGGCAGCTGTTGCCGATTCTGCTGAACCCCTGGCGCTATCCCTTTGCGGCAGTGAGCCGCTGGAAGATGTTTGACAATCTGCGCCGCTCGCTGGTGGCTCCGGCCTCTTTGTGTTTGCTCCTGCTCTTGCTGAGCCCCGCCGTGGCGGCTTTGGGCTTCTCGGCCTGGGCGGGCCTTGGCCTGGTGTGGGCGGCGGTGGCGGCCGGGCCGCTGCTGGGTGCCTTGGCCGGCTTTGCGCCCAGCCGGGACGATTTGGCGCTGCGCCACTTCTACGGCCGTGCGGCCGCCGACTTGCTGCGCGCGCTGCTCAGCGGCCTGTGGTTGCTGGGCCAGTTGCTGCAACAAGCCCTGATGGCGCTGGACGCCGTGCTGCGGGCGCTCTACCGCCTGCTTGTCAGCCGCCGCCTGCTCTTGCAATGGACCACGGCCGCGGCCGCCCAGGCCGCCGCCAAAACCACGCTGCCCGCAGCGCTGCGCCAGCATTGGCGGGGCGCCGCGCTGGCACTGCTGGCTTGGGGCGCGCTGATGCTCGCCGGCACGGCCAATCCCGGCCTGGCCAGTCTTTTGTGCCTGGCCTGGTTCGCCGCACCCCTGGCCAGCTGGTGGGTCAGTCGGCCCAATCCGGCCTGTGAGCAAGCGCCGCTCTTGGCGCCCGAGCAGGCTTATCTCGAAGCCATTGCGCGCGACACCTGGCGGTTTTTTGAGCGCTGCATCAGCGCCGCCGACCGTCACTTGCCGCCCGACAACCTGCAGCTGGATCCGCAGGACATGCTGGCCCACCGCACCTCGCCGACCAATATCGGCCTCTATCTGCTGGCCAGCGCCTGCGCTCGCGAGTTCGGCTGGATTGGCACGCAGGACTTGCTGGGCCGCCTGGAGGCCACCTTGGCCAGCATGCTGGCGCTGGAGCGTCATCGCGGCCATTTCTTGAATTGGTACGACACCGAGCGCGGCGAAGCGCTGCTGCCGCGCTACGTCTCCACCGTGGACAGCGGCAATCTCTGCGGCCACCTCTTGGCCGCCGCGCAAGCCTGCCGGGCGCTGCGAGCAGATCCTTTTGAAAGCCAGGCTGGCGCGCGCGCATTGCAGGCCGCGCAAACGCGCTTGCAGCCTTTGCTGGCCGGGCGCTGCGGCGGCACGGCGGCGCTGCGTGAGAAGCTGCGTTGGTGCCTGGCCGATCTGCGGGCCACGCGGTGCTCCGTCGTGCTGGATCGGGTCAGCCCCGATTCAGGCCTTGCAGCCACGCGCCTGCTGGCGCTGGCCACGGCGTTTGAGCGCCTGGCGGTCGAGGCGGATTTCAAATTCCTGCACCATCCCAAGCGGCATCTGCTGCACATCGGCTACCGGGTGGCCGAGCAGCAGCTGGACTCGGGCTTTTACGATTTGCTGGCCTCGGAGTCACGCCTGACCAGCTTGTTCGCGATTGCCAAGGGCGATGTGCCGGTGCGCCACTGGGGCGCGCTGGGGCGGCCCTTTTTTGCCGTGGCGGCGGTGGCTGGTCTGCGTTCCTGGTCGGGCTCGATGTTCGAGTACCTGATGCCCAGCCTGGTGCTGGACGAGCCGCATGGCAGCGTTCTGCGTGAGGCCTGCCTCGCGGCTTTGCAAGAACAGATGCGCTTTGCCGAGCAGAACCTCACGCCCTGGGGCATTTCGGAATCGGCCTATGCCGGGCGCGACTACACCCTGGCCTACCAGTACGCGCCGCAAGGCGTGCCCCGCCTGGCCTTGCGGCGCACGCCGACCGAGGAGTTGGTGATCGCGCCCTATGCCACGGCGCTGGCCGCGCAGATTGCACCTCAGGAAGCTTGCCGCAACTTCGCGCGGCTGGAAGCGCTGGGCCCGCCGGGCCTGGTGCGCGGCCGCTATGGTTTCATTGAAGCGCTGGACTATTCGCCTGCGCGGCAGCTGGCCCAAGCCGGCAACACCCGCTTCATGGCAGTCAACACCTTCATGGCCCATCACCAGGGTATGAGCTTGGTGGCGCTGGCCAATGTGCTGCTGGGCGGCCCGGCGCAGCGCTGGGGCATGGCGCCGCCGCAGATCGAGGCGGTGGCCTCGCTGCTGCATGAGCGCGCACCGCGTGAAGTGGCGGTGCTGTTCGAGCCGCCGCAAGGCTGGGTGCGGCAGCCGCGTGAGTTGCGTGCGCCCAGCTTGCTGCGCGAGGTGCTGCCGGGCGACACCGCCGTGGCGCCCACCCATCTGCTGTCAAACGGGAATTACAGCGTGGCGCTGCGCGCCAATGGCGCGGGCTGGAGCCGCTGGGGGCGTTTTGGCATCAGCCGCTGGCGCGACGATGCCTTGCGCGATGCGCTGGGCAGCTTTTTCTATTTGCGCGGCCTGCCTGGGTCAGCTCGATCAGGGCTGTCGGCGCCTTCCGCTCGGAGTGGGCTGGTGTCCATCACCCAGCATCCTGCCCCCGATCCTGCGGCCCAGTACCGCTGCACCTTCCATGCCGACACGGTTTGCTTCGAAGCCAGTTGGCCGCAGCTGCAGGCGCAAACCACGGTCTGGGTCAGCCCCGAGGACGATATCGAGTTCCGCCAGGTCGAGCTGCGCAATCTGGGCCCGCACACCCTGGAGCTGGAACTGATCTCGGCCTTTGAAGTCACGCTGGCGGAGCCGCGTGCCGATGAGGCGCACCCGGCTTTTTCCAATCTCTTTGTGCGCGCCGATTGGCGGCCCGATCACCAGGCCTTGCTGTTCGAACGCAAGCCGCGCCTGGCCACCGAGCAAGGTTTGCTGGCGGTGCACTTTCTGGCCGATGGTGGCCCGCATCTGCTGAGCCTGCGCTGCCAAACCGATCGCCAGCAATGGCTGGGTCGCAATCGCCCGGCCAACCAGCCTTTGGCGAATTTCGATCCCGCTGTGATCAGTGCGGCGGCGCTGCCGCCCGGCGCCACGCTGGCCCAAGACACCGGTCTGGACCCGATGTGCGCCTTGGCCGCGCGCGTGCGCATCGCCGCCAACGCCAAGGTGACGCTGACCTTTGCCACCGCCGCCTCGAACAGCCGCAGCCGCTTGGACGCCATCGTCGACAAATACCGCCAGCCCAGCCATGTGCAGCGGGCGACGTTGATGTCGGCCACGCTGACCGGCATCCGCTTGCGCATGCTGGGCCTCAGCGCCGAGAGCCTGCACGCGCTGCAGTCCCTCAGCACTGCGCTGGTGTTGACGCTGACGCGGCCGCAGGCTGCTTCTGCCGTAGCCGCTGCTGCTGGCATCGAAGCGCCCGCCGCGCTGGAGGGCGCGGCCGCCCCCATCTGTGATCGCCGCCTGCTCTGGCGCTTTGGCATCTCGGGCGATAAGCCGCTGATCTTGGTCTCGGCCGGTGTGTTGCAAGGCCTGGGCCTGGTGCGCACGCTGGCCAAGGCCCTGCGCCTGTGGTCCTGGGGCGGGGTGGCTTGCGATTTGGTGATCGTCAATGCCGAGCCGGCCTCTTATCTGATGCCCTTGCAGCGCGAGCTGACGGCTTTGCGTGAGCGCCATCTGGCTGAAAGCGCGGCCGGGCCATCGGGGGCCCAGGGCTTGAGCGGCCTGCATGTCTTGCGTGCCGATGAACTCTCAGACGCCGAACTGAACAGCCTGCGCAGCCTGGCCTGCCTGCATCTGCATGCCGATGGCCGGCCCCTGACCCATCATGTGGAAGACTGGCTGCAGCAGCACGAACAGGCGCTGGACGCGCGCCTGGAGGCGTCGATGACGGCGGTTGGGCCGGCACTGCTCAGCTCGGCGATGCCCGAGCTGGCTCAGTTCCAGGGCCAGTTCAGCAGCAGCGCCGACGACGAAGCTCAGGGCGAGTTCAGCTTCGACGTCGACGCCCGCTCCCGGCCGCTGCGGCCCTGGATCAATGTGCTGGCCAATCGCGACTTCGGCGCGCAGATATCTGAAGCCGGTGGCGGCTATAGCTGGGCCTTGAACAGCCGCATGAACCAGCTCACGCCCTGGTCCAACGATGCGGTGGCCGATCCGCCGGGCGAATGGTTCTTGTTGCAGGACCTGGCGACGCAGGTAGCCTGGAGCGTGGCGCCGGGCGCTTGGGGGCCGGCCGATGTCAGCCATGAAATCATCCATGGCCAAGGCTATAGCGTGATCAAGCATCGGCGCGGTGATCTGGCGGTGACGGCGACCTGGTGCTTGGATGCACAGCGCTCGGTCAAGCAGGTGGAGCTGGCTTTCGTTAACCATGGCAGCCGAGTTCTGTCCCTGCGCGTGGTGGGCATGGTGGAGTGGCTGATGGGCGCCAACCGCGCCGAGCGCAGCACGGTGCTGACGGCGGCCCGGCCCTCGCGCGCCAGTGACCATCGCCTCAACACCTTGCTGGCCACCCAGCATGAGCGGGCGCAGGGCTTTGGCGATGGCACGGCCTTCTTCGCCCTGGCTGCGCCGGCGGAGATGCACGCCAGGGAAGGGCATGGCGTGGACTGGACCTGCGACCGGCGCGAGTTCTTCGACGCCCGTGGGCGCCTGGTGCTGCCGGACTTTTTTGGCAAGCGCCAGGGCGCTGGACTGGACCCCTGCGCGGCCTTATCGACCCAGCTGATGCTGGCGCCTGGCGCCAGTGCGCAGCGGGTTTTTTTGCTCGGTTACGCAGCCAGCCCGGCCGCCGCCCTGGACTTGGCCGAGCAGGCCGCCGATGTTCTTCCTGCGCGGCGCTTGGCTGCCACGCGTGCCAGTTGGGATGAACTGCTGGGCGCCACCCAGCTGGCAACACCTGACCCTATGTTCGACGCCCTGGTCAACCGCTGGTTGCTTTACCAGACCGTGGCTTGCCGGCTTTGGGCCAAGGCGGGCTTTTATCAAGCGGGCGGCGCCACCGGCTTTAGAGACCAGCTGCAAGACGCCATGGCTCTGGCCTGGGCCGCGCCGGCCATGCTGCGCCAGCAAATCGTGCTGTGCGCCTCGCGCCAGTTCGTCGAGGGCGATGTGCAGCATTGGTGGCACAGCCCGCAAGGGGCCGGCGTGCGCACGCATTTTTCTGACGACTTGCTCTGGCTGCCCTTGGCCTGCGCGCATTACCTGCGCTGCTGTGGTGACGCCGAACTGCTGGACCAAAGCGTGCATTTCCTCGACGGCGCGCAGATCCCCGAGGGCGCCGAAGACGCTTACTACACCCCGACCGAAAGCGCCGAGGCGGCATCTGTTTACGAGCATGGCGCTCGCGCCATCGACCGAAGTTTGAAGGTGGGCGTGCACGGCCTGCCCTTGATGGGCAGCGGCGACTGGAACGACGGCATGAATCGGGTCGGGGCCGAGGGGCGGGGCGAATCCGTCTGGCTGGGCTGGTTCTTGTGCCGGGTGGTGGCCGACTATGCACCGCTGGCGCGGGCACGCGGCGAAAGCTTCCGCGCCTCGGTGTGGGAGAACGCCGCGGCAGGCTGGCGCTCGGCCTTGATCGGGCCGGGCTGGGACGGGCAATGGTTCAAGCGCGCTTTCTTCGACAACGGCGAGGCGCTGGGCAGCGGCCAGAACAAGGAAGCCCGCATCGACCTGATCGCCCAGGCCTGGAGCGTTTTGTCGGGTGCCGCGCCGCCGGCCCTGCAGCGCATCGCCATGGCCGCCGCGAAGACGCATCTGGTGGATGCCGAGGCGGGTTTGCTGCGCTTGCTGGATCCGCCGCTGGTGGATGCCGTGCCAAGCGCCGGTTACATCCAGGCCTATCCGCCGGGCGTGCGAGAGAACGGCGGCCAGTATTCCCACGCCGGGGTCTGGGCCTTGATGGCCCGGGCCCAGCTGGCGCAGGCCAGCCCACAGGCAGAGGAGGGCGCATGGGGCGAACAGGGTGGAGCAGGTGAGGTTACTGAGTTGGTGGGCGACGCGCTGTACCGGTATTTCAGCTATCTGAGCCCGGCCCACCGTGCTGCGCACCCCCAGCGCGGCCCTGTCTACCGGACCGAGCCTTATGTGCTGGCGGGCGATGTCTACAGCCAGCCGCCCTATGTGGGGCGTGGCGGCTGGTCTTGGTACACGGGGGCGGCGGCCTGGTTGCACCGCGCCGCGCTGGAGTCCATCTGTGGCCTGCGGCTGGAGGCGCGCAACTTGAGTTTCACGCCTTGCCTGCCCAGCCACTGGCCGCGTGTGGAGCTGAGGCTCAAGCGGGCCGGCCGGGTGATGCACTTTGTCTTGCTGCGCGGCACGCCGGCCGAGGCGCTGGAGATGGCCCAAGCCTTGGCGGGCCAGGTTCTGCTGCCGGGGCAAAGCCTGGCTTGGGCCGACTTGCCCGAGTTGCCAGCTACCCGCCACTTCCTGATTCCACTCTTGCCCGCTGCGGGCGGCACGCCGGCCCACAGCCCGGCGCGGCTTCTTCCTACAGCGGCAGGCGAAGCGCGCTGATGGTCGCCGGGGCCTGCGTTTTTTAAAGTGGCCTTATCGCTTGGGGCTGCCCCCAAGTTCAACCAGGACCGCGCCATGACGCATCACAAGAATCACGATCAAGCCGCCCAGCCTCATGCGGCGATGCGCCTGGACATGGTGGCCGTTGAGGCCGCCAAGCACAGCTTGGCGCATGGGGCGGTGACGCCCAGCTACGGCCCCTGGGCGGCCGACATCATTCAGTTGCTGAACGATTCGCTGGCGACCGAGCTGGTATGTGTGCTGCGCTACAAGCGCCATCACTTCACCGCCCAGGGCTTGGCTTCGCCCAAGATTGCCGAGGAATTTCTGGTGCATGCCAATGCGGAGGCAGGCCACGCCGACCGGCTGGCCCAGCGCATCGTGCAGCTTGGCGGCGCACCCGACTTTTCACCCGCAACACTGGCCGAGCGCAGCCATGCGGCTTACGACCAGTCCAGCAGCCTGCAGGACATGATCCGCGCCAACCTGATCGCCGAGCGCGTCGCCATCGAGTGCTACAGCCAAATGATCGCGCTGATCGGCGACAAGGACAGCACCACCCGCCGCTTGCTCGAAAGCATCCTCAGCGATGAGCAAGACCATGCCGAGGAACTCAAAGATTGGCTGGCTGCCTAAAGGCTGCCTGGCTCTGTTCTTTCCATTTCTTTTGTTCTAACCCGACCCGGAGACTGACCACCATGAACTCACTCAAACTTCGCAACACCCTGGCCATCATCGTGGCCGCCGCCGCTCTGCTGTCGGCCACCGGCTGTGCCGTGACCCGTGGCCAAGAGCCTCTGGGCGCCTATATCGATGACAGCGCCATCACGACGGCTGTGAAGGCCCGCTTCGTCGACAACACCGACGTTGACGCCGCCGCCATCAGCGTCGAGACGATGAAGGGCACCGTGATGTTGTCCGGCTTCGCCAAGAGCCAGAAGGAAAAAGACACCGCCCAAGCCATGTCTTGGAAGGTCAATGGTGTGAAGGCCGTGAAGAACGAAATCACGGTTCGCCCTTGATGGGCTGTTCAGCGGCTGTGGCGCAACAGCCTCGCCACTGAACTGGGTACTTTTTACGCACACGGTTTTACAAACACTTAGGGAGTCCGCCATGAATTGGGATCGCATTGCAGGGAATTGGAAGCAAGTCAGCGGCCGCGCTGTTGAGCAATGGGGCAAGCTGAGCAAGGACGACTTTGATGTCGTCGCCGGCCGCCGCGAAATTCTGGCCGGCAAGATCCAGGAACGCTACGGCGTCGCCAAGGAAGAGGCCGAGTCGCAGATTGCCGCTTGGGAGCGCACGGTCACCGATGACTGGTTCACGTCAGCGAAGTAAGCAGCAGTTTTGATTGGCGGCCCCTGTGCGCGTGCGTACAGGGGCCGCTGTCGTTTTGGGCCGGGCTGCAGGCGGTCAGTAGGTGTAGCAGATTCATCCCCGGCCTTGCGCCGCCGCCTTAGACTCTCGCGCGAGGCCGTCAGGTGACGGACGCCGAAGGAGCGTAGGGATGAGAAAAAGTTTTATTTGGCAGAGCTCACAGCGCTTGGGCCGTGCCGCGATGTTTGGCCTGGGTTTGCTGGCTTTGCCGCTCGCCGGGCTCGCCGCCACGACGGTGCGCCTCAGCCCGGATGGCCAAGCCGGCCTCGTCAGCGAAGTCCGTCAGCTGCGCCTGAGTTTTTCTGATGCGGTCGTGCCCGCCGGCGACCCACGCCTGCCCGCGCCTGCCACCCTGCAATGCGCCGGTTTCCCTAAGCCACCCGCCGGACAGGGGCGTTGGTCCAGCGAGCGCGAGTGGCTGTTGGATCTGCAACAGCCCCTGCCGGCCAGCTCGGTCTGCAAAGTCACGCTGGACCCGCAGTTCAAACCCCTCGCCGGCATCAGCTTGAGCGGCCCGCGTGAGTTTGAGTTGCGCACCGGCGCGCCGGTGGTGAGCCGTGTGCAGCCCTGGGAGGGCAGCCAGATCGAGGAAGACCAGCATTTCCTGCTGCAGTTCAACGGCCCGGTCAGCGATGCCATGCTGGCCAAAAAGGCCTGGTGCGAGGTCGAGGGCTTGGGCGAGCGCCTGCCCGTCAAGCGGGTGGAGGGCGCCGAGCGCGCCGCCGTGCTGGCCGCCAAACGCCTCAGCGGCAAGCAGGCCGATTGGGCGGTGCTGCTCAACTGCCAGCGCCCCTTGCCGCCCGAAGCCCAGGTGCTGATCAAGTGGCAGCATGGCACGGGTTCAGGTGCCAGTGCTTCGGGTGAGGCCGGTGTGCAGCGCTACCAGTTCCAGGTGCGCCGGCCCTTCACGGCGGAGTTCAGTTGCGAGCGCGAACGCGCCCAGGCGCCATGCCTGCCGATCCGCCCCCTGCGCGTCTTGTTCAGCGAAGCCGTGCCGCGCGAGCAGGCCCTGCGCATGCGACTGCAGCCCAAGAGTGGTGCGGCAATAGCGCCGCGCGTGGACAAAGACAATACCCAGGCCGAGCTGAGCGAGCTGCAATTCGCCCCGCCCCTGGCCGAGAACGCCGAATACAGCCTGCAAGTGCCGCCCGAGCTGCGCGACCGCAGTGGCCGCCCGCTGGCCAATGCCGCCAATCTTGCCGCACTGAAGATCCAGACCGGCACCGCGCCGCCGCTGGCCAAGTTTGCGGCCGCACCCTTTGGCATCATCGAGCGCGAGGCCCAGGGCCCCGCCGTGCTGCCGGTGACCATGCGCCATGTGCAAGCCGATTGGGCGGCAGATGCTGCGGCCGGTGCCGCCCTGAAGGCGGGCGGCCAGATCCGCATCAAACGCCTGGGCAATGATGCTGAGGTACTGGCCTGGTACAACAAGCTGCGCCGCTATCACGAGAACACCTTGCTGGCCCGCGAGCTGGGCCTGCCCGCCGCGCAATGGCAGGAAACGCAAACCTGGACCGACGGCCAAGGCCGCAGCCAGAGCCGGCAAGTGCCGCGTTATGTGCACACCCGCGAGGTCTCGCTGCTGCAGAACGACCGTGCGGCGCAGACCTTGAAGCTGCCCGATCCTGCCGAGGGCAAGGGCAAAGAGAACGGCGAAGCGACGAGACCCTTCGAGGTGATCGGCCTGCCCCTGACCGAGCCGGGCTATCACGTGGTTGAAATCGCTTCGCCGCGCCTGGGTGCGGCCCTGCTGGACAAAGCCAACACCAGCATGTTTGTGCGCACCGGTGTGCTGGTCACCAATCTGGGCGTGCATTTCAAGCAAGGGCGTGAGAACAGCCTGGTCTGGGTGACCCGGCTGGACAATGCCAAGCCGGTGGCGGACGCCGAGCTGGCCATCTACGACTGCCGTGGCAAACGCTTGTGGAGCGGCCGCAGCGACGCCCAAGGCCTGGCCCGCATTCAAGACAGCCTGCCCCTCACACCGCGTGGTTCGAATGCCAGCTGCGAGGCTGAGTACGGCTTGTTCGTGACCGCGAGAACTGCAGCTGGTGCGGGTGGCGACGCCAAATCGCCAGCGGATATGGCGTTTGTGTTCAGCAATTGGAATCAGGGCATCGAGCCCTGGCGCTTCAATCTGCCCACCTCCAGCGACCGCAACCCGGATCTGCGCGCCCACACGGTGCTGGATCGCAGCCTGCTGCGCGCCGGGGAAACCGTGTCGATGAAGCACTTTTTGCGCATCGAGACTGGCACCGGCCTGGCCTTGCCAACGCCCGCGCATTTGCCCGATCAAGTGCAGCTGACCCACGAGGGTACGGGCCAGCAAACCCTTATCCCCTTGCAGTGGCCCAGCCCGCGCAGCAGCAGCTCGCAGTGGCAGATTCCGGCCAATGCCAAGCTGGGCAGCTACCGCATCAACCTGCTGCGTGCGGCCAAGAACGGCCAGCCCGCGCGTGCCTGGGACAGCGGCGAGTTCCGGGTGGAGGAATTCCGCGTCCCCCTGGTGCTGGCCCAGATCAGCGCGCCCAAGCAAGTGCCGGTGGCGCCAACTGAGCTGCGCCTGAGCGCGCAGCTGAACTACCAGTCGGGCGGCGGCATGGCGCAGGCCCCCCTCAAGCTCTCGGCCCTGCTGCGGCCACGTGCCGTGCAGTTCGCGGCTTACCCCGGCTTCAGCTTTGATCCGCCACGCAGTGATGCGCAATACATCGGTGCTGGCGAGGCCGATGCGGGCGAGGACGGCGAAGGGGACGCCAGCCAGGCCGCCCTGGGCAGTAAGCTGGTGGCCGACAAGGTGGCTTTGCTGAGTGACCGCAATGGCGCGGCCGAGCTGCTGCTCAAACCCTTACCCAAGCTGGAGCGGCCCTCCGAGCTGCAAGTCGAGCTGAGCTATGCCGACCCGAATGGTGAAATCAAGACCGCCAGCCAGCGCATCGCCCTGTGGCCCGCCAAGCTGGTGCTGGGCCTGCGGGCTTCGTCCTGGACCAGTAATCGCGACGGTCAACTGAAATTCACCGTGCTGGCGCTGGACACCGCCGGCAAGCCGCAGGCCGGTCAGCGCCTGGAGGTGCGCGGCCGGGTCAACCAAACCATCAGCAGCCGCAAACGCATGGTGGGTGGCTTTTACGCTTACGACAACCATGTCGAGCATCGTGATCTGGGCGTGGTGTGCAGCGGCACTAGCGATGCCCAGGGCTTGCTGAGCTGTGAGCCGCGGGTGGATGCTAACGGTGAGGTAGAGCTGATCGCCAAGGCGCAGGATGCCGAAGGCCGCAGCGTGCAGGCCGCCACCACCATGTGGATGAGTGCCGGCGGTGAGCAGTGGTTTGCCCAAAGCAATGACGACCGCATCGATGTGCTGCCGGAAAAGCAGCGCTACGAGCCCGGCGAAACCGCGCGCCTGCAAGTGCGCATGCCTTACCGTGAGGCCACGGCGCTGGTGGCGATCGAGCGCGAGGGTGTGATCGACACCCGCGTGATCACCCTCAGCGGCCAAGACCCGACCATCTCGCTCAAGATCGAGCCGAGCTGGGCGCCCAATGTCTACGTCAGCGTGCTGGCCTTGCGGGGCCGCATCCACCATGTGCCCTGGTACAGCTTTTTCAGCTGGGGCTGGCGTGCGCCGCTGAACTGGTGGCAGAGCTGGCGTGAGTCGCGCGCCATGCCGGCGCCCACCGCCCTGGTGGATCTGGCCAAACCGTCCTACAAATTCGGTGTGGCCGCCTTCCAGGTGGGCCAGGCCGCCCATCAGCTGCAAGTGACGGTCACGCCCGACAAAGCCCAGTACGGCGTGCGCCAGACGGTGCGTGCCAAGCTCAAGGTGCTGCAGCCCGACGGCAAGCCGCTGGCCGATGCCGATGTGGCTTTTGCCGCCGTGGATGAAGGCCTGCTGAACCTGCGCGCCAATACCAGCTGGGATCTGCTGGGCGCCTTGATCCGCCAGCGGGCCTGGGGGGTGGAGACGTCTACCGCGCAGAGCGAAATCATCGGCCGGCGCCACTATGGCCGCAAGGCCGTGGCGGCCGGTGGCGGCGGCGGGCAGGGTGCCACCCGAGAGCTGTTTGACACCTTGCTTTTGTGGCGCCCCAGCGTGAAGCTGGACGCCCAGGGCGAGGCGCTGATCGAGGTGCCGCTGAATGATTCGCTGACCAGCTTCCGCTTGGTGGCGATTGCCGATGCCGGCGCCCAGCGCTTTGGCAGCGGCCAGGCCACGGTGCGGGTGACGCAAGACTTGCAAGTGCTGTCCGGCCTGCCGCCCCTGGTGCGTGAGGGCGACCAATTCCAAGCCATGCTGACCCTGCGCAATAGCAGCAGCCGCGCCATGAGCTTGCAGGCCACGCTGCAGGCGCCGGGGCTGGAAAAGCCTTTGCCCGCCCAAAGTGTTCAGCTGGCCGCCGGTGCTGCCGCCCAAGTGCAGTGGCCGGTGACGGTGCCGGTCGGCGTGCAAAGCCTCACTTGGGAGGCCGCAGCGCAAGAGCAGGGCGCTGCCGCCAATGCGAGTGGCGCGGCCCAAGACCGCCTGAAGTTCAAGCAAAGCGTGCTGCCCGCCGTGCCCTTGCAGGTCTTGCAAGCCAGCCTGACTCAGCTGGACGGCAAGTTCAGCCTGCCAGTGGCGCCGCCGGCTGATGCCTTGCCGCTGAGCGGCGTCAAGCGCGGCGGCATTCAGCTCAGCCTCTTGCCCAAGCTCGGCGGCGATCTGCCCGGCCCGCGCCGTTTCTTTGAGACTTATCCCTATAGCTGCCTGGAGCAAATGGCCTCCAAAGCCATCGGCCTGCATGACGACGCGCTGTGGCAGGCTTGGGGCGCCAAGCTGCCGGGCTATTTGGACCGGGACGGCCTGGCCAGCTACTTCCCGCCGGCGCCGGAAGCCGCTGCAGGCGGCAGCGAACGCCTCACCGCCTATCTGATCGCGGCCGCTCATGAGGCCGGGCGGGAGATTCCCGCGGTGCCGCGCGCCCGCATGCTGGACGGCCTGACGGCTTTTGTCGAAGGGCGTTTGCTGCGCCAGCCTTGGACGCCCAAGCCCGGGCAACTGGACCAGCAAGTGCGCCGCTTGGCCGCGCTGGAGGCCTTGTCCCGGCACGGCCGCGCCACGCCAGCCATGCTCAGTACGGTGGACGCTCAGGCGCTGCCGACCTGGCCGACTGCCGCCGTGCTGGACTGGCTGCAAATCCACCAGCGCTTGCAGTCCGCGCCGCAGCGCCAGGCCCGCATTCTTGAGGCGCAAAACCTGCTGCGCAGCCGCCTTACCTATGCCGGCACCACCTTGCGCTTCAGCACCGAGGAAGGCGATGCCTGGTGGTGGTTGATGGACAGTGCCGACGCCAATGCCTCGCGCCTGCTGCTGGCTGTGTTGGACGACACGACTTGGGCGACTGAGTTGCCGCGCTTGCTTCAAGGCACGCTGGCGCGCCAGCGCTTGGGCGCCTGGTCCACCACCACGGCCAATCTGTGGGGTGTGCTGGCGCTGGACAAGTTCAGTGCCAGATTTGAGCGCGTTGCTGTGAGTGGCCGCACTCGGGCCGAGCTGGGCGCTCAGACCCAAAGCCTGGACTGGGCCACGCAAGCCAAGGGCGGCAGCCTCTTGATGCCCTGGGCCAGCGGCACTTTGACGCTGACGCAAGAGGGCACGGGCAAGCCTTTCGTGACCACCCAGTCGCTGGCGGCCGTGCCGCTCAAGCAGCCCTTGTATTCGGGCTACCGCCTGACGCGCACCTTGCTGCCGGTGGAGCAAAAGACGGCGGGCAAATGGTCGCGTGGCGATGTTTTGAAGGTGCGGCTGGAGCTGGAAGCCAGCAGCGATATGAGCTGGGTGGTGCTGGCCGACCCGCTGCCGCCCGGTGCGGCGGTGCTGGGCTCAGGGCTGGGCGGTGATAGCGAATTGGCCCAGCAAGGTCAGCGCAATCAAAGCTCCATCTGGCCCACTTTTGAAGAGCGCAGCTTCGAGGCTTGGCGTGGCTATTTCGACTATCTGCCGCGCGGCAAGCACACGGTGGAGTACCTCGTGCGCCTGAACAATGCCGGCCGCTTCCAGCTGCCCGGCACCCGCGCCGAGGCCATGTATGCGCCCGATAGCTTCGGCGTGCTGCCGCAGCAGCAGATGGAGGTTGGGCCTTGAGGAGGAGTAGGGCGGCGCTTGCCTCGGTTTTGGCACTTGGTCTCGCGCTGAGCTTGCTGGCCCCGCCAGCAGCGGCGCAGGCCAGCTTTGCCGAGGTCAAGGCCGCCCACAAAGTCTCTGACTTCATTTTGCTGGACCGCCAGGGTCAGGTCTTGCAGACCTTGCGCCTGGACATGCAACGCCGCAGCCTGGCGTGGGTCCCTTTGGCCGAGATGTCGCCCGCCTTGCTGACGGCCATGCTGCTGGGTGAGGACCAGCGCTTTTACGCCCACAGCGGCGTCGATTGGGCGGCGGTGGCCAGTGCCGGTTTTGGCAATTTGTGGAACACCCGCACGCGCGGTGCGTCCACCATCACCATGCAGTTGGCCGGCTTGCTCGATGACGGCTTGGCCCGCCCCAGCGGCGGCCGCAGCCTGGGCCAAAAGCTCGGCCAGGCCTGGCAGGCCGGGCGGCTGGAGCGCAACTGGAGCAAGGCGCAGATCCTGGAGGCCTATCTCAATAGCGTGCCTT
This sequence comes from Roseateles sp. PN1, assembly GCF_038419725.1. Lineage (NCBI taxonomy): Bacteria > Pseudomonadati > Pseudomonadota > Betaproteobacteria > Burkholderiales > Sphaerotilaceae > Roseateles > Roseateles sp. PN1. The sequence continues at coordinate 88,400 of NZ_JBCARA010000013.1, forward strand.
TCCGGGGCGAGGTGATCGGCATCCTTGCGCTGAGCCAAACCCTGTTCGGCAAACATCCTTCCGGGCTGACGACCCAGGAGGCCGCCCTGGCCGCCGCCCTGGTGCGCGCGCCCAATGCCGCGCCTGTGCGCGTGGCCGAGCGTGCTTGTGCCTTGCTCAAGCTGCAGGGGGTGGCTGCCAACTGCGCGGCAGTACAGGGTCAGGTCGAGGCCTTGCTGGCCAGGCCCGCCTCACCGCTGCAAGGCGAGGCCCTGGCGCCGCATTACGCGCGCCAAGTGCTCAAAGCAGATGGCCCGCCGCGCCAGGCCAGCAGCCTGGACGCCGGCCTGCAGCGCCAGGCCCTGAACCTGCTGCGCCAGCAACTGGCCGAGTTGTCCGGCCGCAATGTGGAGGACGGCGCTGTGCTGGTGCTGGACCGGGCCAGCGGCGCGGTGCTGGCCTGGGTGGGCAGCAGCGGGGACGACTATTCCAGCGCGGCCCAGGTCGACGGCGTGCTGGCGCGGCGCCAACCGGGCTCCACGCTCAAGCCCTTCATCTACCAGCTGGCCTTGGAAAAAAAGCTGATCACTGCGGCCAGCTGGCTGGACGATTCCGCGGCGCAGATCAGCACCCCGTCCGGCCTCTATCTGCCGCAGAACTATGACAAGACTTTTCGCGGCTATGTGTCGGCGCGTGCCGCGCTGGGCAATAGCCTGAATGTGCCAGCCGTCAAACTGACCGCCATGCTGGGCGTGGACCCGCTGTTCGAGCGCCTCAATGCCCTGGGCCTGGGGCTGCGTGAGAGTGCGGGCTTTTACGGCCTGTCGCTGGCCCTGGGTAGCGCCGAGGTGAGCTTGCTCAAGCTGACCCAGGCCTACCGGACGCTGGCCAATGACCGCTCACCCGCCGCCTTCATCGTGGCTGACATGCTGGCCGACAACAATGCCCGCGCGCTCACTTTCGGCCTCGACAGCCCCTTGGCCACCAGCGGCTTTGCGGCCGTCAAAACCGGCACCAGCAAAGATATGCGCGACAACTGGTGCCTGGGTTTTTCTGAGCGCTTTGTGGTCGGCGTCTGGGTCGGCAATGCCAGCGGCGCGCCCATGCACGGGGTCAGCGGCATCAGCGGCGCGGCGCCGATCTGGGCCGGCTTGATGCGCCATCTGCACCGAGGCCGCCCCTCACGCGCGCCGCAGCCGCCGGCCGGCGTGCTGCATCAGCGCGTGGAGTTCGAGGCCCAGCGGGAGCCCTCCCGCGAAGAATGGTTTGTGGCCGGCACCGAACAGGCCCTGATGCGCAGTACCGCCCAGATGGGCGCACGCGCCGCCATGGGCATTGCCAGCCCACGCGATGGCAGCATTTTTGCGCTGGACCCCGACATTCCACCGCAAGCCCAACGCATCCGCTTCGAAGGCCAGACGGGGTTGTGGGAGCTCAATGGCAAAGCCCTGGGCCGAGGCGCCAGCTGGCAATGGGCGCCAAAGCCGGGCAAGCACCGCCTGCGCCTGCTGGATGCCCGGGGTCAGGTCTTGCAGGCGGTGGTATTTGAGGTGCGTGGGGCGGAGCTGTTGAAGAAGCCTTAGAACTTGTCCGTGAATAGGCGGGTCAGAGGATGGCAAGGCGATTTGAGCGCAGAGCAAGGCGAAGACCGGAGCGATACCCGTAGGTATCGCGAGGATCTGCAACGCAGCAATGCGTTCAAAGCGGCCGCCAGCCGACCCCGACTATTGACGGATAAGTTCTTAGTGGCTTTCCTCTGGCGGCATGTCATCGCCGATCCAGGCGATCAGCATGGTGTAGGTCACGGCCAGCACCACCGGCCCCACAAACAGGCCCACCAAGCCGAAGGCCAGCAAGCCGCCGATGACGCCGGAGAAGATCAGCAGCAGGGGCAGGTCGGCCCCCTTTTTGATCAACCAGGGGCGCAGCACATTGTCCAGCGAGGTGATTATCACCGTGAAGATCAGCAGCACCGTGCCCCAGGTGTTGTCACCGCTCCAGTACAACCAGCCCACGGCGGGGGCGAGCACCAGCACCGGCCCGATCTGCGCCAGGCAGGCCATGAACATCACGGCGGCCAGCAGGCCGGCAAAGGGCACACCGACGATCAGCAAGGCCACGCCGCCCAGCGAGGATTGCACGATGGCCGTCACCACAATGCCCAGCGCCACGCCGCGAATCGCTTGACCGGCCAAGGTGATGACTTGGTCACCCTGGGCACCGGCTAGACGCAAGGCAAAGCCGCGCACACCGCGCGCGGCGGTTTCGCCGCAGCTGTAAAGCACGCCGGCAATGCCCACCGTGATCAGGAACTGCAGGCCAATCATGCCAAGGCCGCCGGCCTGACCCGCCAGCCATTTGAAGGAGATGCCGAAATAGGGTTTGACCAAGGCCATCACATAACCGTAGCCATCCACGGCCACGCGGTGCCAGATCTCCGCCACGCTGCCGCCCACCAGGGGCAGGTCGCCCACCCATTCGGGCGGCTCCGGCAACCTTGAGTCGGCCAGTTTGTTGGCCAGGGCCACCACGCTGTCCGCATGGGTGATCATGGCGCCCAAGGCAATCGACAAGGGCACGAAGAGCACCAGCAGCAAGGCCAGCACCATCACGGCGGTGGCCAGGCCGCGCCGGCCCCACAGCCGCGCTTGCAGGCCGCGCATCATTGGCCAGGTGGCCACCACCACCATGGTGGCCCAAATCAAAGGCCCGAGAAAAGGGCGCAGCACCCATAGCGAGGCGGCCATCATTAGCGCGACGCTCACGATGGCCAGCAAATTGCGGATGAGTTCGGGGCGGGGCGTGTTGCTCATGGGCGGGGGGGCTGCGGGCTCAGAAGAATGGCGATGGGCCAGATTCTGACTGCAGTCGGAGAAAATGCCCGCAGGAGCAAGAAAACATGAGTAAGAAAACAGTCCACGTCAGCGAGACCCCGGCCACGCAGATGCTGCGCCGCCAGGGCGTTAGCTTCACCGAGCATGTGTATGACTACGTCGAGCATGGCGGAACCGGGGAGTCCTCGCGCCAGCTCGGCGTGCCCGAGCATGAGGTCATCAAGACTCTGGTGATGCAGGATGAAAAAGCCCAGCCCCTGATCGTGCTGATGCACGGCGACCGCCAGGTCAGCCTGAAGGAGTTGGCGCGGCAAATTCCCTGCAAAAAGGTCGAGCCCTGCAAGCCCGAAGTGGCGCAACGCCACAGCGGCTATATGGTGGGCGGCACCTCGCCGTTTGGCTGCAAGAAGGCCATGCCCATCTATGTGGAGGCGACGATTCTTGAGCTGCCGCGCATCTGCATCAACGGCGGCCGGCGTGGTTTTTTGGTTGGCTTGGCGCCTCATCTCTTGGTCGAACTGCTGGCAGCGCGGCCGGTTCACTGTGCCAGTGCAGAATAGCGCCCCATGCAAGAACAACTCCTCCCTCTGCTGGCCGCCATTTGCGGCTACCTCGTCGGCTCGCTCTCGTTTGCCGTCATCATCAGCCGCTTCATGGGCTTGTCGGACCCGCGCAGCTATGGCTCGGGCAACCCCGGCGCCACCAATGTGCTGCGCTCTGGCAATAAAAAGGCCGCCATCCTGACGCTGGTGTTCGACGCACTCAAAGGCTATGTGCCGGTGCTGCTGGTGGCGCTGTACGGCGCCCGCTTCGGCCTGGGTGAAGGCACGGCCGCCTTGGTGGGCCTGGGCGCCTTCTTGGGCCATTTGTGGCCGGTGTTCTTCCGCTTTGAAGGCGGCAAGGGCGTGGCCACCGCAGCCGGCGTGATCCTGGCGCTGAACCCAGTTCTGGGCCTGGCGACCTTGGCCACCTGGGTGATCATGGCCTACTTCTTCCGCTATTCCTCCCTGGCGTCCTTGACTGCTGCGGCCTTCGCGCCCTTCTACCAAATGCTGATCTGGGACACCGGCCCCATCGTCGGCGTGCTGATCTTGATGGCTTTGCTGCTGGTGTGGCGCCATCTCGAGAACATCAAGAAGCTGCTCAATGGCACCGAGAGCAAGCTCGGCCACAAGGCCGCTGGCGCTGTTCCGGCCGAAGGCACGAGCAAGAAACATCCGCATGGGCATGTGGGCGCCAAGCCGCATGGCCATTCGCACCACCATCCGTCCAAAAAGAAAGGTTCCTGAAATGAGCAACAACATCCAGCGCTTTGACGTCGGCGCACGCATGTCCGAGATGGCCGTCTACAACGGCGTGGTCTATCTGGCCGGCCAAGTGCCCGAAGATGCAACGCAAGACATCACCGGCCAAACCGCCCAGGTGCTGGCCGCCATCGACGCCTTGTTGGCCAAGGCCGGCAGCGACAAGACCAAGATCTTGCGCGCCCAGATCTTCATCGCCGACCTGGCCGACTTCCCCGGCATGAACGCCGCCTGGGACGCCTGGGTTGTGCCCGGCCACACCCCGCCCCGCGCTACGGTCGAGGCCAAGCTGGCCCGCGCCGAGTGGAAGGTGGAAATTGTGGTGACGGCTGCGGTGTAAAGACTGCAGCCATGAGTCTGGTGCTTGAGCGCTTCAGCGCAGCCGAGACGCCTTGCGCGCCAGACTTGCCGCGTGTTTTGGCCGCACCCGCCACGTCGGCGCCGGCCTTTACTCGCATTAACCTGAGGCCGTCCATCTGATGGCCAGGGTCAAAGCTGATTTCTGGTCGCTGGCGCTGATCCTGGCCTTGGTGCTGGGGGCCTCCCAGGCTGCGTCATGGTGGCTTGGGCGCGGGCAGGGCGAAGAACTGCGCGCCCTGGCCAAGCCGGGTGACATCGTGATGCTGTCCTCGCAGACCTGCATCTACTGCGACAAAGCGCGTGCCTGGATGACGACGCAGCAAGTGCCGTTTCGGGAATGCTTTATTGAAAGCGATGCGGCCTGCCTGGCCGAGTTTCAGGCGCGCGGCGCGCGGGGCACGCCCACGCTGGTGGTGCGAGGTCAAACCCAGCTAGGCTTCGATCAAGCGCGGCTGATTCAGTCGCTCAAGCCTTGAGTCTCAATCGCTGAAACTCAATCGCTGAAGCTCAGGCCCAGCTTTTCCGGGTCACCCTGGCCGCGGCGAATCAGCACCGGCGCGTCACCGCTGAGGTCGATCACCGTGGTGGGCTGCAGCGTGCAGGCACCGGCATCGACGATGGCTTGCAAGACCTTGTCAAAGCGCGCGGAAATCTCTTGCGCGTCGTTGAGCGGTTCGGTCTCGCCGGGGGGAATCAGGGTGGCCGACAACAAAGGCTCGCCAAACAAGGCCAGCAAATCCTGCACCACGCGGTGATCCGGTACTCGCAGGCCGATGGTGCGGCGCGAGGGGTGGGACAAGCGGCGGGGTACTTCCTTGGTGGCTTCCAGGATGAAGGCAAACGGTCCCGGCGTGGCCAGCTTGAGCAGGCGGTATTGCTGGTTGTCGACCCGGGCGTAGCTGGCCAGCTCGCTCAGGTCGCGACAGAGCAGGGTCAGGTGGTGCTTGTCGTCAATGCCGCGGATGCGGCGCAGGTTTTCAACCGCGGTTTTGTCGTCCAAACGGCAAACCAGGGCATAGCTGGAATCGGTGGGGATGGCCACCACGCCGCCGCCATGCAGGATCTGCGCGGCTTGCTTGAGAAAGCGTGCTTGCGGGTTCTCGGGGTGGACTTCGAAATATTGGGCCATGCCGCATTGTCCATCGCCGCCAGCGGCTTGCGGCACAGCCGGCTAGGGCTGTTGCCGAAAACGCGACGGCAGATCCCATGTTTATCGGCATTGCCCGGCAAGGTCGCGGGCAAAGAAGCGCTATTGCCGTGAGAGCATGCTCATCAGAGGCACCGGCGACGTTTGAAGTTGGCGCTCAGGCCCAGTGGATGCGATGCGCCAAGGCCTGCCACACCGGCTTCAGGCGGCCAGACAAGCCGTCCAGCCGGCCCAGATCGGTGCGGCTTTCCTCGGGGGAGTGGAAGTCCGAGCCGCGGGAGGCGAAGAGGTCGAACTCCAGCGCCGTGTCGGCGTACTTGATGGCCTCGGCGGCCGAGTGGCTGCCGGTCACCACCTCGATGCCGCGCCCGCCGTGGGCCATGAATTCGGTGATCAGCGCGTACTCTTCGGTGGGGCTGAAGGCATAGCGGGCCGGGTGGGCGATGACGGCCTCGCCGCCGGCTTGTTTGATCCAGCGCAGTGCGTCGCCCAGGCGGGCCCAGCGGTGTTCCACATAACCCGGTTTGCCCTCGGTGAGGAAGCGGCGGAACACTTCGTTGACGTCCTGGCAATGCCCGGCCTCGACCAAGAAGCGCGCGAAATGGGTGCGCGAAATCAGCTCGGGGTTGCCAACGAATTGCAGCGCGCCTTCGTACGCATCTTTGATGCCCACTTGCGCCAGGCCGGCCGCCATCTCGCGGGCACGGGCTTCGCGCCCGCCTCGGGTTTCACGCAAGCCTTGGATCAAGGCGGCGTTGTGATGATCAAAGCCCAGGCCCACGATGTGCACCACCCGGCCGGCAAAGCTGACCGAGATTTCCACGCCTGTGAGGTAGGCCATGCCCTGCGCCAAGGCGGCTTCCATGGCACGCTGTTGGCCGGCCACTTCATCGTGGTCGGTCAAGGCCCAGAGTTCCACGCCATTGGCTTTGGCGCGCTGCGCCAGTTCTTCGGGCGTGAGGGTGCCGTCGGACACGCGCGAATGGCAGTGCAGGTCGGCGTTGGTGCTGGCGTCGACGCTGCGAGGGTTGCCAATGGCGATGTTGGCAGAGGGCTGGGATGTTGGGCTGTTATTCACCCGCCCATTTTAGGTGGCCGACGCCGACCGGCCTTGCGCAAGGTCATTGCCCACCGGGATGCTTCAAGCGGCTAGACCAGCGCCTCCACAATCATCTGCACCCGCTGCTGGCCTTGGTATTCATCCAGGCTCAGCCGGTAGGCCATGCGGCCGCTCTCGGGCACTGGGTCAATATGACTGAACCAGATAGCGTCGCGCAGCACGCCGGCCTGGCGTATGCGCAGCTTGAGGTGGCGCTCACCCACAATGCGCTGCGAAATTACGTCAACCTGATCGCAGAACAGTGGCGCCTCGAAAGCCTGGCCCCAGACCTGTGCGTCCAGGCTGCGCACGGTGTCGGGTGTGAAGAACTCGGGCGAGAGTGGTCCGTCGGTGCGCAGGGTGCGGGTCAGGGCGGCCGCGTCCAGCCATTCAGCGGCCACGGCTTGCAAGGCCTGGTTGAAAGCGGCAAAGCTTCGCGGGTCCGCCAAGGTGCAGCCGGCCGCCATGGCGTGGCCGCCGAATTTCTTCAGCAGCTCGGGTTGGCGTTTGCTGACCAGATCCAGCGCATCGCGCAGATGAAAACCGGGGATGGAGCGCCCCGAGCCCTTGAGCTGCCCATCGGCGCCTTGCGCGAATACAAAGGTCGGGCGATGCACCCGGTCCTTCAGGCGCGAGGCGATGATGCCCACCACGCCCTCGTGAAAGTCGGCCTCGAACAAACAAAGGGCGGCGGGTGGTTCGCCGTCCAGCAAGCTCATGATGTGATCGAGCTTGGCCTCGGCCTGCTCCTTCATATCGGCCTCGATCTCTCGGCGCTCACGGTTGATGGCGTCGAGCTGTTTGGCGAGTTCCAGGGCGCGGCTGGGCTCATCGCTGAGCAGGCATTCAATGCCTAGCGTCATATCGGACAAGCGCCCGGCCGCATTGATGCGCGGCCCCAGGGCAAAGCCCAGGTCGAAGCCGGTGGCGCGGCTGCAATCCCGCCCGGCTGCCGTGAACAGGGCTTGCACGCCGGGCTGTACGCGGCCGGCGCGCATGCGCTTGAGGCCTTGCGCGACCAGGCGGCGGTTATTGGCGTCTAGCTTGACCACATCGGCGACTGTGCCGAGTGCGACTAGGTCCAGCAGGCCGTCGAGCTTGGGTTGGCTGGCGGCATCAAAAGCGCCGCGCCGGCGCAACTCGCTGCGCAGGGCCAGCAGCACGTAAAAGGCCACGCCGACGCCGGCCAGGTTCTTGCTCTCGAAGCTGCAGGCGGGCTGGTTGGGGTTGACGATGGCGTCGGCCTCGGGCAGTACGATTTGGCCGTCAATGAGGGCGGGCAGATGGTGGTCGGTCACCAGCACCTTGAGGCCCAAGGCCTTGGCATGGGCCACGCCGGCGATGCTGGCGATGCCGTTGTCTACCGTCATCAAAACCTGCGGGCGCTGGGGCAGGGCCAGCTCGACGATGGCGGGCGTCAGGCCGTAGCCATGCACGGCGCGGTCGGGTACGACGTAGCCGAGTTGCTCGGGCTTGGCGCCAAGCAGAGCCAGGCCGCGCAGGGCGACGACGCAGGCGGTGGCGCCGTCGCAGTCGTAGTCGGCCACCAGGCAGATGCGCTCACCGGCAAGGATGGCATCGGCCAAGAGCTGGGCGGCGGCGGTGGCGCCGAGCAGGGATTCGGGCGGCAGCAGGCGAGCCAGGCCATCGTCCAATTCAAGCGGCTCACGCACGCCACGGGCGGCAAACAGGCGCGCCAGCAGGGGCGTGTGGCCGGCTTGCTCCAGGGCCCAGGCGGCGCGGGGCGGCACCTCGCGGGTCAGCAGTTGGGGGGTGTTAGCGGCCATCACAAAGCCTCCAGCGCAGCGGCGGCATTGGCGCGTGGCGGCAGCCAGCGCTGCAGGGTTTTTTGTAGGGCGCCGCGCGGCGGCAGCTGGTAGCTCTGCGCGAAGCGCTCGCCGCACAGTGTGAGCTGCACCGGCTCGCCCACGCGCGCCCGCTGCAGCAGTTCCGACACCGCGCCTTCGTCCAACTTCGTCCAGGCCTCGGCCCAGGCCGCCCAGTCAGCGGCCAGCTGGGGCGCTTGCAAGCTGCTGTTGATTTGCAGATTGCCGGGCAGCGGCGTCAGCGTGTCGGGCGCGGCGCCGCAGCCGCTGATCCACACCGAGTTGAGCGCCAAGGCACCACGCGCTTCGCGCTGGGCGTTCAAGGGCTCGCGGTGCAGCAGCATCTGCACCTCGTTTTGCAGGGTGCGCAGGCGGCGTGCGCTGGGCATCCAGGGGTCGACATTGCGCAGCAGCACCCGCTCGACGCTGGCGCTGCTGAGCCCCGCGAGGCTGTCGTGGGTCAGCAGCCATTGGTAGCGCGAGAGCCAGCGCGCGCGCCAGCCCTCGTCGGCTGGCCACAGCTCGGCGAGGGCGGCGAAGAACTGGCGTGACTCTTCATCCGTCAGCTCCAAGGATTCGGGGGCGTAGGCATTGACCTGATCGCTGCCCACGGCCAGGTGCAGCGGCGTCAGCAGGGCCCAGGGCAGGCGTGGGTCTTCGCCAGCGGCTTCGGCAGTCCAAGCGGCGGTGGGTAGCAGGCCATCGCTGTCAGCGTGGGGCTGGACGCTACCGCGCAAGCGGGCCAGGCTGTGTTCGAAGGGGGTGTTGAGGCTTTGCTCATCGCTGCCCAGCGCCGGGCCGGCGGGTTTGAGCAGGCCTAGCAAGCCCGCCAGATGGGGCAGGGTCAGGTGACTCAGGGTGTGCTTACAGGCCTCGTCGAGGGCGCTGGCGTGGGAAATCATCAGGTGCATGGTGGCCATTATCGAGTGCGGTGCTTGGTCAGACGCTGCGCAGGCTTTGGCTGGGCAGGTGCGGGCTAATCGATAGGGACGGGGCGCGCTTGTCACACAAGCTTCATCAAGCTGCCATGGGCTGGACACGGCCTGGGACCAAACTCACTAGCCATGCAGAACGACCACGCCTTGATGCGCGCCGCCGCGACTGCAGCGGGTGCCCTGACCAGCCTGCCCACATCGGTTGATGTGGCGGATTCCGAGGGCGTGGACGGCGGCGGCAAGCCCAGCCGCCGTTACCGCACGGTGTGGATTTCGGACCTGCATCTAGGCACGCCCGGCTGCCAGGCCCATGCTTTGCTCGACTTCTTGCGCGAAGTGGAGTGCGAGGAGCTGTTTCTGGTCGGCGACATCATCGACGGCTGGCAGCTGCGCCGCAGCTGGTACTGGCCGCAAGCCCATAACGATGTGGTGCAAAAGTTGCTGCGCAAGGCCCGCAAGGGCTGCAAGGTCTACTTTGTGCCGGGCAACCACGACGAGTTCGCCCGCAAATACCTCAACCACAACTTCGGTGGCATTGAGGTGGTGAAGGAATGGATCCACGAAACCGCCGACGGGCGCAAGCTGTGGATCACCCATGGCGATTTGTTCGACGGGGTGATCCAGTGCGCCAAGTGGCTAGCCCATGTGGGCGACTGGGCGTATGAGCTGACACTCAAACTCAACCGCTACCTGAACCATCTGCGCGCCAAGTTCGGCCTGCCTTACTGGAGCTTGTCCAAATACCTCAAGCTCAAGGTCAAGCGGGCGGTCAGCTATGTGTCTGACTTCGAAGAAGCTGTGGCGCGGGAGGCACGCAAGCGCGGCGTGCACGGCGTGGTTTGTGGTCATATTCACTTTGCCGAGATGCGCGATATTGACGGCATCCTTTATTGCAACGATGGCGATTGGGTGGAAAGCCTGACCGCCTTGGTCGAGCATGCCGATGGACGCTTGGAAATCCTCGATTGGGGTCAAGTGCTGGCTGCTGGATCGTCCCCTTTAACTGAACCAGGCCTGCCTGCGGCTAGGCCAGAAGTGCTGGCTTAGCGCACCTAGAATCAAAGAATGAGTGCTGCTGAATCGATGCCGACAAACCCAAGTGTTTTGCCTTCCGCCCCCGCTTTGCTGAACCGCGAGCAGGCTATTCTGGAGTTCAACCGTCGTGTGCTGGCCCAGTCCATGCGCCTGGACGTGCCCCTGCTGGAGCGCTTGCGCTATATCTGCATCGTGTCGTCCAACCTCGACGAGTTCTTCGAGGTGCGCTTTGCCGACATGCTGGACGCGGCCCGCGATCCGCAGGGCACGGTGGATAACCGCGATGTGGAGCGGGTGGCCCGCGCCTCGCACGCCTTGATTGATGAGCAGTACGCCATCTTCAACGAACAGCTGATGCCCTTGCTGGCCGAGCAGAAGATCGTCATCCTCAATCACGCGGACCGCAATGAAGTGCAGCGGGCCTGGGTGGCCAAGTTCTTTGAGCGCGAGGTGCGCCCGTTGCTGGTGCCTGTCGGCTTGGATCCGGCCCACCCCTTCCCGCAGGTGGCCAACAAGTCCCTGCATTTCATTGCCCGCTTGTCGGGCAAAGACGCCTTCGGCCGCGATAACCGCATTGCCATCGTCAAGGTACCTCGGGTGCTGCCCCGGGTGATTCGCTTGCCGGCCGCCATCAGCGATGGACGCCAAGCGTTTGCCTTGCTGACCAGCGTGATTCGCGCCCATCTGGAGGAATTGTTCTCGGGCCGCAAGGTCGAGGCTTTCTCGCAGTTCCGGGTCACCCGCGATTCCGATCTGGAAGTGGACGAGGAAGAAATCGCCAATCTGCGCAATGCCTTGCGCTCGGGCCTGACGACGCGGCATTTCGGCCGCGCGGTGCGCTTGGAGGTGGTCAACACCTGCCCGGGCGAGTTGGCGCAGTTCCTGCTGGAGCAGTTCGATCTGCCAGCCGCCGCGCTCTACCGGGTCAACGGGCCGGTCAATCTGGTGCGCCTGAATGAGCTGATCGATCAGACCGATGCGCCCGAGTTGCGTTTCGAGCCGCATGAGCCGGCTTGGCCGCAGTCGCTGCCGCGCCAGAAGTCCATCTTCGAGCGCTTGCGCACCAAGGGCGATGTCTTGATGCATCACCCATTCGAGAGCTTCGACCCGGTGGTGCAGTTTCTGCGCGAAGCGGTGGAAGACCCCGATGTGCTGGCCATCAAGCAGACCATTTACCGCACGGGCAGCAAGTCGGTGCTGGGTGATTTGCTGATCGAGGCAGCACGGCGTGGCAAGGAAGTGATGGCCGTGGTGGAGTTGAAAGCGCGCTTCGACGAAGAAGCCAATATCAACTGGGCCGAGCGCCTGGAGGCGGTGGGCGCGCAAGTGGTGTACGGCATCGTCGGTTTTAAAACCCATGCCAAGCTGCTGCTGGTGACGCGCCGCGAGGGCACCAAGTTCCGCCGCTATGCGCATCTGTCCACCGGCAACTACAACCCCAAGACGGCGCGCTTCTACACCGACCTGGGTTATCTGACTGCCGACCCTGAGCTGACCTCGGACGCCGACTCGGTGTTCCGTCAGCTGGCCTCGCTGGGCAAGATCAAGACGCCCAAGCGCTTGCTGCTGGCGCCCTTCAATATGCACAGCCGCATGATGGAGCACCTGGCCCAGGTGGCCGAGGCGGCGCGGGCCGGCAAGCCGGCGCGCATCGTTGTGAAGATCAATGCGCTGACCGATGCCGAGTTGATCAACGGCATCTTGGCGGCCGGCCAGGCCGGCGCCAAGGTGGACTTGATCGTGCGCGGTGCTTGCATGTTGCCGCCGGGCCTGCCGGGCATCAGCGACAACATCGTGGTGCGCTCGGTGGTTGGGCGCTTTTTGGAGCACACCCGGGTCTGTTATTTCCAGTGGGGTGCCAGCGAGGATGAAGTGGCGCTGTACTTGGCCAGCGCCGACTGGATGAGCCGCAATATGTTCCGCCGCATTGAAATCGCCTGGCCGGTCAACGACCCCAAGCTGCGCCAGCGCATCATCGACGAGGCCCTGGTGCCTTATCTGCACGACGGGCTGGATGCTTGGCAGCTCGGGCCGGACGGCCGATCTAGCCGAGTTTCCACTACCGGCCTGAGCGCTCAGCAGGCCTTGATGCAGCGCTTCAAGGCGCAGCGCGACTAAGCACGGGGATTGCTGGCATGGACCTGATTCTGTGGCGCCACGCTGAAGCGGAGTTGCTGCGCGAAGGCAGCACCGATATGGCGCGCTGCCTGACGGCAAAGGGCGAACGCCAGGCCGCGCGCATGGCGGATTGGCTGAACCATCGCCTGGCCGCATCCACCCGCGTGCTGGTCAGCCCGGCCGAGCGGGCGCGTGGCACTGCGGCGGCCTTGGGGCGCGAAGTGCGCATCGTCAACAGCATTGCGCCCGACGCCTCGGTGCAGGATCTGCTGGCCGCCTCGCGCTGGCCGCAGTCCAGCGAGCCGGTGCTGATGGTGGGCCATCAGCCGACGCTGGGCTTGCTGGCCTCGCTGCTCTTGACCGGCACGGCCCAGCCCTGGGCGGTCAAAAAGGGGGGCGTCTGGTGGCTGCGTTCGCGCCAGCGCGACGGCCATTCGGAAGTGGTGCTGCAAGCGGTGCAGGCACCGGACTTTCTTTAGTCCTTGCGTGACAGACCGCCCGAGGGGTTTGCCTCAAGCCACTCCGTCGCCCGCTGACTAAGCCAGCACCAGTTCCAGCACCCCGCTGCGAGCCCAAGCCGCGGCTTCTTCTTGCAAGAGATAGGACGTGCGCGGGTTTTGTTGGGCCCATGATTTGGGCAGGCTTAGGGTGAAGCGTTTTCCTTCGCGCGTGAGTCGCAGGGCCTGGCTGTCCACTGCTTCGCGGGCATGGGCTTTGATGACGGCCAAGCGCAGGCTCAGCAATTGCAGCAGCAGGCTTTCGTCACCGAGGATGCCGTCGAGCTTGCGCAGACCGCCGCGTTGCCCCAGTGCCAGGTCGCCCAGGCGCTTGAGCTGGCTTTGCGAAAAGCCGGCCGCGTCCACATGGGCCAGCAAATAGGCGCTGTGGCGATGGTGGTCGTGGTGCGAGACCATCATGCCCATCTCGTGCAGAGCGGCGGCCCAGGCCAGTTCGCGCTGGCGTTCACGCGGTGCGCGGGGCGCCAGTTGCTTGTAGAGACTTTGGGCGGTGGCTTGCACCCGGGCGGCTTGCGCCAGGTCGACAGCAAAGCGCTTTTGCAAGGCCTCCACCGAGGCTTCGCGCATATCTTGCTTGGCGGCGCCGTCGCTGGTGCGCGCGGCTTCCAGGCGCTCGACCAGATCGAAGATCACGCCCTGGCGCAGCGCACCCTTGGCCGGGAACAACTCGGCAATGCCGAATTGGGTCAGCAAGGTGTAGAGGATGCACAGGCCGCCGCCCACCACGGCGCGGCGGTCTTCCTTCAGGCCCATCAGGTCGAGGCGGCTCATATTGCCGGCGGCAATGCATTGCTCAATGCACCAGCGCAAGGCCTCGGGCGTGATGCGACCATCGGTCACGCCGCTGGCCGCCAGGATTTGCGCCACCGCACCCACCGTGCCGGAGGAGCCCAGCGCGCGCTGCCACAGGGCCGGCTTGAAGAGGGTCAGGGCTTCTTCCAGCTCGGCGCCCGCGGCCACTTGCGCGGCACGGAAAGCGTCGGCGGTGAAGACCCCGTCGGGGAAGAAGCGCATCGACAGGCTGACGCTGCCGATCTGAAAAGACTCGGCCGAAGCCGGGCGGCGCCCGCGGCCCAGAATCATCTCGGTGGAGCGGCCGCCGATGTCGATCACCAGCCGGGGCTCGTCCGAGGGCTGCAGGCGCGCCACGCCGGCGTAGATCAGCCGGGCTTCTTCGCGGCCGGAGATGACCTCGATGGGGTAGCCCAAGGCTTCTTGCGCGCGCGCCAAAAAGGCATTGCGGTTCTTGGCTTCGCGCAGGGTTTGCGTGGCCACGGCACGCACACGGGCGGCCGGGAAGCCCTTCAGGCGCAGGGCAAAGCGCTGCAGGCATTCCAGACCGCGCTGCATGGCGGCCTCGGTCAACATGCCTTCTTCGTCCAGGCCGGCGCCAAGGCGAACGGTTTCTTTCAGATATTCCTGGCGCTTGTATTGGCCGCGCGGCAGTTGGGCAATTTCCAACCTGAAGCTGTTGGAGCCCATATCGATGGCGGCGAGGGGGGCGGCGATGTCGGGGGTGACCGGAATGGGCAGCAAATTCATGCTGGCGATTGTCGCGGCAAACTTGGGCGCGGACGTGACGGAAGGCGTGGCCTTGGCCCTCGGCGGCTGAAAAGCAACGGCATGCGCAGCCTGTTGGGTTCAGTAGGGCGTGAACTCTGGCGCCGAAGGGGCTGACGCGGCGGCTGGCCGGCTTCGCTGCGGGGCTATTGACACGGTTGATAAGATGAGGGGTCGCTTGAAGGTAGCGTCAGACGCTGCACCCGCGTCGAGTCAGATCGATCCGGCTGCGCCGCAGGCCTTCAATGCAGATGCCCGACCCAGCTTTCGCCAGGATGTGGCCAACGAGGGGTGGCAAGCTGGCCTGGCGGAAAAGCCGGTCTGGCGCCGATGTTTGTTGTTTGTAGATGAAGTAGCAGTGCTGCATGCTGAGCCAGACCGCGCCGACCTTGGGCGCGGTTTGTTTTTGGTCTGCCGCACAACGGAAACTTGATGACTCTTTTTTATATCTTGCTGGCCACTTTCGCCGGCGGTGTGCTCTCCGTCGTGATTGCGGCGAGCCTGACCGTTAGCCTGCTGAGCCGCATCGTCAAGAACCTGGTGAGCCTGTCCACCGGTGTGCTGCTCAGCACGGCCTTGCTGCATGTCTTGCCCGAGGCCTTCGAGAGCAAGGCCAGCCCGCATGCGCTATTCATGGTGCTGTTGGGCGGCTTGATGTTCTTCTTCTTGCTCGAGAAGGTGGAGTTGTATCGCCACACCCATCATCACGAGGGCGATGGTCACCATCACCACCACCACTTCGATGCCGAGCAGGCCGGGCGGGGGGGGTTGAGCGTGCTGGTCGGCGACAGCATCCACAATTTCTGCGACGGCATCATCATCGCGGCGGCTTTTTTGGCCGACCCGCATCTGGGTGTGGTGACCTCGCTGGCCATCATTGCGCACGAGATTCCGCAAGAGGTGGGCGACTACATCGTGCTGCTCAATGCCGGCTTTTCGCGCGCCAAAGCGCTGCTCTTCAATGCCATTTCAGGCTTGGCAGCGGTGCTGGGCGGGGTGGTGGGCTACTTTGTAGTGGGCCCGTGGGAAAGCTTGTTCCCCTACTTGCTGGTCGCGGCCAGCAGCAGCTTTGTCTATGTAGCGGTGGCCGACTTGATTCCGCAATTGCAGCGCCGCCTGCCTTGGCGCGAGACGGTCGCGCAATTGGCCTGGTTGGCTGTGGGCATCGGCTTGGTCGTCGTGGTCGTGGCTGTTTCAGCGCACGACCACTGAGCTTGGTTGGCTGGATCGAGCAGTTGCTCGGTCAGCGCACCACCAACACCGGCGTGGTGCAGTGGGTCAACACTTTCTGGGTCTCACTGCCCAGCAGCAGGGCTTGCACACCGCGGCGGCCATGCGAGGCCATGACGACCAGATCGCATTGGTTGTCGGCCACATACTCGATGATGGCTTCCCAGGCATGCAGGGCTTCGACGGTGAAGCCTTCGCATTGCACTTCGGCTGCGGCGGCCAGGTCCAAAGCGGCCTTGACGCGAGCGCCGGCGATGCGCTCTTGCGCGTCAAAAAACTCTTGCGGCGGCGTCGGCTGCATTTCCGAGACGGCGCTGTAGGGGAAGGGTTCTTTCACGCTCAGGGCGAAAAGCTTGGCGCCGTGAATGCGTGCCAGACCGATGGCAGTGTTCAGTGCCTTGGCGCTGATTTCGGAACCGTCGGTCGGGACAAGAATGCGTTTGAACATGGTTTGGATCCTCCTTGGCGTGACGAGATGGCATCAAGCGCAGCGGTTTAGGCTTGGCCGATAGCCTTCAGTTTGGCCTGCTCGGCCAAACTGCATCTTGCGCTAAATCAAGCTCGAAGGGGAGTGCGTCAAGCCGTCGCGATGGGCCGCAGCGGGTTGGAGGACCATTCGCTCCAGGATCCGGGGTAGAGCTTGGCGCCGGGCAGGCCGGCATGGCTCATGGCCAGCAGGTTGTGGCAGGCGGTGACACCGGAGCCGCATTGATGCACGACCTGGTCCGCCGGGTAGGCGCCGAGCAGGGACAAGAATTCCTCGCGCAGCTGCGCGGCCGGTTTGAAGTGCAGGCCGTCCGCCGTCAGATTGTTTTTGAACAAGCGGTTGCTGGCGCCTGGAATATGGCCGGCCTTGGCGTCGAGCGGCTCGACCTCGCCCCGGAAGCGCTCCGGCGCACGCGCATCGATGAGGCGAATCGTGCCGAGTTGGGCTTGCAGCCTGTCGGCGTCAATGCTGCTGACCAGCGATTCGGAGACTTGGAATGTGGCCGGGGAGGGCGCCGGAATGACGTCGCTGCTACCGCTAGTCTTGTCGGCATGGGGTGCGCTCAACCAGGCGCTCAGGCCGCCGTCCAGCACCGCCACGGCCGAATGGCCGACCCAGTGCAACATCCACCACAGCCGCGCCGCATACATGCTGCCTTGGGCGTCGTAGACCACCACTTGGCGCCCGGCGGATAGCCCCAGATCCGCCATTTTTTGCGCGAAAACTTGGCGCTCGGGCAGGGGGTGGCGGCCGTTGCTGCCGCTCTTCGCACCGCTGAGGTCGCGGTCCAGGTGCAAATAGTGGGCGCCGGGCAGGTGGCCGGTGCGGTAGGCGTGCTCACCCGCAGCCGGGTTGGCCAGATCGAAGCTCACGTCAATCAGCAAGGGCGGCATGCTGCCATTGCCCTCAGCTTGAGCCAGCAGGCCCTGCAGTTCCGACACGGTGATCAAGGTCTGGAAAACGGGGCTCATGCTGGGTCCTGTTGTTGGCGTTTGGCTGCTCGGCTGGTGGGGCGCTGACTGCTTTGTGATTGACCTGAGGCTTTAGCGCCCCAGCTTCATCTCGCGCCGATACCACTCGTGGAAGTGCTGCATGCCATCTTCCATCGGGCTTTGGTAGGGGCCGACTTCGTTATCACCGCGCAGCATCAAGGCCTTGCGGCCGGCATCCATGCGCAAGGCGATCTCGTCGTCTTCGATGCAGGTTTCCATATAGGCGGCCTGATGAGCCTCGACAAAGTCGCGCTCGAAAGCGGCGATTTCCTCGGGGTAGTAGAACTCGACGATGTTGGCGGTCTTCTGCGTGCCTTGCGGGAACAGTGTCGACACCACCAGCACATGCGGGTACCACTCCACCATGATGTGCGGGTAGTAGGTCAGCCAGATGGCGCCCGCTTTGGGCGGCTCACCACCGCGGAACTTGAGCACTTGCTCATGCCAGCGCTGGTAAATGGCCGAGCCGGGCTTGGCCAAATCCTTGTGGATGCCCACGGTCTGCATCGAGTGGTTGCGGCCGAATTCCCAGGCCAGGTCATCACAGGTGACGAAGTGGCCCAGGCCGGGATGGAAGGGCCCGACGTGATAGTCCTCCAGATAGACCTCGATGAAGGTCTTCCAGTTGTAGTCGCACTCATGCACATGGACCTTGTCCAGCACATAGCCGGTGAAGTCCAACTCCGCCTTGGGACCAAGCGCCTGCAAATGGCTGGCCACGTCGTGGCCATTGGCTTCGAACAAGAGCCCGTTCCATTCCTGTAACTCATAGCGGTTCAGGTTCAGGCAGGGGTCGTGGTCGAAATGCGGGGCGCCGATCAATTCGCCCTTGAGGTCGTAGGTCCAGCGGTGCAGCGGGCAGACGATATTGCTGCGGGTATTGCCGCGGCCACGCAGCATCACCGCCTGGCGGTGGCGGCAAACATTGGAGATCAGCTCCAGCCCTTGCGGCGTGCGCACCAGGGCCCGACCTTCTTGTTCCTGCGGCAGCGCGTAGTAGTCGCCGACCTCGGGCACCGCCAGCGCGTGTCCGAGGTAGCGCGGCCCAAGTTTGAAGATGACATCCTGTTCCTTGCGGAACAGCTCCTCGTCGAAATAGGAGGAAACAGGCAGCTGCGTATCGCTGCGTTCAAGAGCCGCGAGGGAAATACTCAGGTCGGACATGATCCAAGTGGGTCTCCAAGAAACCAATAGTCAGCCACTCAAACCAATTGGATTGGCCAGAGAAGCATGACGGCCCGGACGTCGGGTGTGAAACAAAGAACCGGCACTAGTGACAATTTGTCATGCCGGCGTGGCTGAATTGCGGCCCTGGGGGCAAGGCCGCGTCGCAAGAAGTGAGGATGTTTGCATGCAAACGGGCTTGCTGACGATTCTCAGATGAGGCCAATTCACGCAAGATCCAGTCCTGATCAAAACGCCCCATTGACAATCCGCTTGAAGCCATCGCCTTCGCCCTTGCTTTCGCATCGCTCCGCCTTGCCTCGCCTGTCGCGAGCCGGGGATTGTACCTGTTGACAGTCGCAAGTCGGTCGCCTTGTCAAGCCTATCCCCCGCCAGGGCGTGGTGCTTGAATGACATGCTCCGTAATTGCACTGACTACAATCCGCGTTTTCGCCTTCTGTTATGCCTAAATCAAGCCAATCTAACAAAAATGCGTCCAGTGACGCGGTCGCGCCCAGCTATGAGCAGGCGTTGGCCGAACTGGAGCGCTTGGTCATGGGCATGGAGGCGGGCCAGTTGCCGCTGGATCAGTTACTTGAGAGTTACCGACGGGGCGCTGAATTGCTCGGATTTTGCCGTGCTCGCCTTCAGGCCGTAGAACAACAAGTCAAGGTGCTGGAGGGTGAGGGATTGAAACAATGGGGAGATTCCTGAGCGTGGACGCAGGTATTTTTGAACAATGGATGCAGCGCTCACTGGCTGCATGTGAACAGGCCTTGGATCGATTCGTGCCGATCGACTCGCCCGCGGGTCTCGGTGAAGCGATGCGTTATGCGGTGCTGGATGGCGGTAAACGCCTTCGCCCCTTGCTGGTCTTGGCCGCTTGTGACGCCGTTCGCGGCGATACCGAGGCCGCCATGCGTGCAGCTTGCGCGGTGGAGTTGATCCACGCCTACTCGCTGGTGCATGACGATATGCCCTGCATGGACGACGATGTCTTGCGCCGCGGCAAGCCAACCGCGCATGTCAAGTTCGGCGAGGCGCAAGCCATGCTGGCGGGTGACGCGATGCAAGCCCTGGCCTTTGAGGTGCTGACGCCTTGTGCCTTGGACAGTGCCATGCCGCCGGCTCTGCAAGCGCGGCTTTGCTCTTTGTTGGCACGCTCGGCCGGTCATGCCGGCATGGCGGGCGGGCAGGCCATCGATTTGGCCAGCGTCGGCCAGCAATTGGATGAATGCACCCTGCGCGATATGCACCGCCGCAAGACCGGCGTGCTCTTGCAGGCCAGCGTGATGATGGGTGCCGCTTGCGGTCAAGCCTCTGCACAAGCCACGGCTGCCTTGGCCGAATACGGCTCGGCTTTGGGCTTGGCGTTTCAAGTGGTGGACGACATCCTGGATGTCACCCAGGACTCCGCCGTGCTGGGCAAGACCGCAGGCAAAGATCAAGACGCCAACAAGCCGACCTATGTCAGCGTGATGGGCATGGAACATGCCCGTGAGTTGGCCGAGCAACTGCGCGCGCAGGCCCACAAGGCCTTGGCTGAGAGTGGTCTGACCCATACCGCCTGGCTCAGCTTGCTGGCCGATATGGTGGTCGAGCGTCAGCACTGAACGACTGTGTCATTCCCGAGACTCCGAATAGATCCGCAATGACCTCTAGCTATTCCCTCCTGCAGACGATCAACAGCCCGGCCGATCTGCGCCGCCTGCCGCGCACGGAACTGGTCAAATTGGCCGGCGAGTTGCGCGCCTATGTGCTGGACACGGTGTCACGCTCCAAGGTGGGTGGCCATCTGGGCTCCAATCTGGGTGCGGTGGAATTGACCGTCGCCCTGCATTACGTGTTCAACACGCCGCATGACCGCTTGGTCTGGGATGTGGGTCACCAGACCTACCCGCACAAGGTGTTGACGGGTCGCCGCGATCAGATGTCCACGCTGCGCCAAATGGGCGGCATCAGCGGCTTTCCGCGCCGCGATGAGAGCGAGTACGACACCTTCGGAACTGGGCATTCATCCACCTCCATCTCGGCCGCGCATGGCATGGCCATGGCCGCCAAGATCAAGGGCGAAGACCGCAAGGCGGTGGCCATCATTGGCGACGGATCGATGACGGCCGGCATGGCCTTCGAAGCCCTCAACAATGCCGGTGTGCCGCACGGTGGCTTGATGGGCGATGTGCTGGTGATCCTGAACGACAACGATATGTCGATCAGCCCCCCGGTCGGCGCGCTGAACAAATACCTGGCGCGCTTGATGAGTGGCAGCTTCTACTCGGCCGCTCGCGAGGGCGCCAAGACGGTGTTGAAGAACACTCCGCTGTATGAGTTCGCCCGCCGCTTTGAAGAGCACACCAAGGGCATGGTCGTGCCCGGCACCATTTTTGAAGAATTCGGCTTCAACTATGTCGGCCCCATCGACGGCCATGACCTCGATGCCCTGATTCCCACACTGGAAAACCTGCGCGACAAAAAGGGCCCGCAGTTCCTGCACATCGTGACCAAGAAGGGCCAGGGCTACAAGCTGGCCGAGGCCGATCCGGTCAAGTACCACGCGGCATCTGGCGTGTTTGACCCGGCCGTGGGTTTCGTCAAATCAACGGCGCCGGCCAAGACCACCTTTACTCAGGTTTTCGGCGAGTGGCTGTGCGATATGGCCGAGCAGGACAAGCGCTTGGTCGGCATCACGCCCGCCATGCGCGAAGGCTCGGGCATGGTGGAGTTCCACAAGCGCTTCCCGGCCCGCTATCACGATGTCGGCATTGCCGAGCAGCATGCGGTGACCTTCGCCGCCGGCCTGGCCTGCGAGGGGCTCAAGCCCGTGGTGGCGATCTATTCCACCTTCTTGCAGCGCGCCTATGACCAGATGCTGCATGACGTGGCGCTGCAGAACCTGCCGGTCGTGTTTGCCTTGGACCGCGCCGGTCTGGTGGGGGCCGACGGGGCCACCCATGCTGGCAATTACGACATCGCCTTCACCCGCTGCATTCCCAATATGGCGGTGCTGACGCCGGCTGATGAGAACGAATGCCGCCAAGCCTTGTTCACCGCTTACCAGCATACGGGGCCGGTGACGGTGCGTTACCCGCGCGGTGCCGGTGCCGGTGTGGCGGTTCAAAAAGAGATGCAAGCCCAGGCTTGGGGCAAGGGCGAGATCCGCCGCAGTTCCAGCAAGCCCGTATCTCGTAGTGGCGCTAATGCCGGCCTCTCGCAAAGCAATCCGCGCGTCGCCATTCTTGCCTTCGGCACTGTGCTGTATCCCGCCTTGGCTGCGGGCGAAAGCCTGGATGCGACGGTGGCGAATATGCGTTTCGTCAAGCCGCTGGATCATGAGTTGGTGGCCGAGTTGGCTCGCACTCACGATGCCTTGGTGACGGTGGAAGAGGGCTGCCTGATGGGCGGCGCTGGTTCGGCCGTGATGGAGAGCCTGGCGGCTGCCGGGCTGAACGTACCGGTCTTGCAACTGGGCCTGCCGGATGAGTTCGTTGAGCATGGTGATGCCGGCGTGCTGATGGCGCAATGCGGCTTGGATGCCGCGGGTATCGAGCAGTCGATCCTGAAGCGCTTCGGTGGCCGTCCGGCGCTGGTGCGTCCTGCTGCCAATCAGTAATGATGGCGCGTCTTGCCTGCCTTGCCGCTTGGCGGGCGGCTTAGCTTCCGGGCTTCACGCTGGATGTTTGGGGCGCT
Source organism: Roseateles sp. PN1 (assembly GCF_038419725.1). NCBI lineage: Bacteria > Pseudomonadati > Pseudomonadota > Betaproteobacteria > Burkholderiales > Sphaerotilaceae > Roseateles > Roseateles sp. PN1. The sequence continues at coordinate 110,675 of NZ_JBCARA010000013.1, forward strand.
AGCAAACTTAGCGCCGCCTTGTTTTTATGCGGCTTTTGGCCGCCGGTCGATAATTACGCATGAACCAAGTTACCAGCGCCCTGCATATTCCCGATACCCAGAGCGAGCGCGACGAGCGCCATTTGATGATCCAACGCGTTGGCGTGAAGGACGTTCGCTACCCTTTGCAAGTTCTGGTGGGCAAGCAAGCCCAGCCGACGGTCGGCACCTGGACCCTGGACGTGGCCCTGCCTGCGGAGAAGAAGGGCACGCATATGTCGCGCTTCGTCGCCTGGCTGGACGCGCTCAAGGCCCCGCTGGAGCCCGCCTCGCTGCGTGAGTTGCACGGCCAGATGCTCAGCAAGCTGGAAGCGCAAGAAGGCCGCATCGAGGTCCGTTTTGCCTTCTTCATTCGCAAGCGTGCGCCGGTGTCCGGCATCGAAAGCTTGTTGGACTACCAAGGCGCCTTGATCTCCGAGACCCGTGCCGGTGTGACCTCCGTGTGGGCCGAGGTGGCTGTGCCGGTGAAGAGCTTGTGCCCTTGCTCCAAAGAAATCTCGGATTACGGCGCGCACAACCAGCGCTCCTTGGTGACCATCCGCGCTGAGATGGCTGAGGCGGGTGCGGTCAGCTGGCAAGAGCTGGTGCGCTTCGCTGAGGAAAGTGCTTCCAGTGAGATCTGGCCGCTGCTCAAGCGCAGCGATGAGAAGTGGATCACTGAACACGCTTACGAGAACCCCAAGTTCGTCGAGGACTTGGTGCGCGATGTCGCTTTGCGCCTGAATGCTGACGCTCGGATTGGGCGTTACACGGTGGATGTGGAGAACTTTGAGTCGATTCACAACCACTCGGCTTATGCGCGCATTGAGCGCGCCTAAGTAGCGCTTCGCGCAAACGCCCGTAGGGCGCCTGAATGGTTACGGCAAGGGCTCACATCGAATGGCGATGTGAGCCCTTGTCACAAGTGCTCGACTGAAGCTCGTGTTGAGCGCGCCTGAATTCCAGGCTTGACCATAGCAAGCGCCTGAATCAAACCGCCAGGGCGCTTGCTAGCTCGGCCTCCACGCTGCTGATCTGTTCACGCAAGCTGGCCAGCAAGTCCTCCAGCAAGTCTTGCCGGGGGCGAAACTTCGGTGTCAGGGCATTAACCTGAAAGGGCACCGACACGCTCAGTTGGCGCAGTTGCAGGCCCTCGCCGCGGCAACTCAATGCCGTCAGCGGGTTGACGATGGCCAGGCCTAAGCCGGCCTGAACCATGGCGCAAACGGCAATCGCACTGTGGGTTTCCAGGCGTAGCCGGCGTTGCACGCTTTGGGCGGCAAAGAGGGCATCAAACTGCTGACGGTAGGGGTCCTCGGCCGATAAGCTGATGAAATCTTGGCCTTCGAAATCTGCCGGCGTCAAAACCGCTTTGGCCAGCAAGGCATGGCCGGCGGGCAGCACACACAATTCATCCAGGCTCAATAGCGGCAGCAACTCGGTGCCGGGCACGGCTTGAGTCTGCTCCGTCAGGCCCAGATCAAAGCGTTGGGCGCTCATCCATTCCTCTAGCAGGGGGGACTCCTGCGGCGTGATCGACAGGCGGGCGCTGGCATGGCGGGCAAAGAAGCGCCGGCAAGCGCCGGGCAGCAAGGCGTGGCTCAGGGCCGGTAGGCACAGCACCGACAGCAGGGCTTGGTCCGCGCGACCCAATTGCTGGGCGCGGCTGCTGATGCGATCCAGGCCTTGATAAGAGCGCTGCACTTCGTCGAAAAGTGCCAATGCGCGTGCTGTCGGCCGCAACCGGCCTTGGCCGCGCTCAAACAAGGCGTAGCCCAGCAGATATTCCAGGCGCGCCAGTTCCCGGCTCAAAGTGGGTTGCGAGCTGTGCAGCAGGGTGGCGGCGCCGGTCACGCTGCCGGCCGTCATCACGGCACGGAAGACTTCGATATGCCGGTGGGTGATGGCCAGACTCATGCTGCTGTATATCCAATCTGAATGACCATTGAAATATAAAGCATTTGAATGAATGGGTTGCCGGCGGCATGATGGCCAGCAACTTAGATCGATCAGCAGGCCACGTCCATGAGCATCCCCACCTCTTTCACTCCCGCCCGTTTGCAAGCTCTCGCGCAGCGCTTTGGCACGCCTTTGTGGGTGTATGACGCCGACACCATTCGCGCCCGTGTGGCCGCCTTGTCTGCGTTTGACACCATTCGTTTCGCGCAAAAAGCCTGCTCCAACACCCATGTTCTGCGCCTGCTGCGTGAGCAGGGCGTGAAGGTGGATTCGGTCTCGCGCGGTGAGTTGTTGCGGGCACTGGCGGCGGGCTTTCGCGCTGGCGGCGGGGTGCATGCGGAAATCGTCTTCACCGCCGATTTGTTGGACCGCGAAACCCTGGCCACGGTGGTTGAGCACCAAGTCCCGGTGAACGCCGGCAGCATCGATATGCTGCATCAGCTGGGCGCTGCCTCGCCCGGCCACGCGGTGTGGTTGCGCATCAATCCCGGCTTTGGCCACGGCCACAGCAACAAGACCAATACCGGCGGCGAGCACAGCAAGCACGGCATCTGGCACAGCGATCTGTCTGCCGCTCTGGCCGCCATCGCCCAGCATGGTTTGCAACTGGTGGGCCTGCATATGCACATTGGCTCGGGGGTGGACTACGGCCACCTCTCCGAAGTCTGCGGCGCCATGGTCGAGTTGGTGCGTCAGACTCAGGCGGCCGGCCATGATTTGCAAGCCATCTCGGCCGGCGGCGGTTTGTCGATTCCCTATCGCTCGGGTGAGCCAGTGATCGACACCGCCCACTATTTCGGCCTCTGGGACGCGGCGCGCAAGCAGGCGGAAGCGCTGCTGGGCCATGCCCTGGCGCTGGAGATTGAACCAGGCCGCTACTTGGTGGCCGAGTCAGGCGTCTTGCTGGCCGAGGTGCGCGCCACCAAGCAGGCCGGCGCCAATCACTTCACCTTGGTCGATGCCGGCTTCAATGAGCTGATGCGCCCGGCCATGTATGGCAGCTACCACGCCATGTCGGTGTTGCCGCAGTCGGGGCAGCCCGGTGCGATTCTGCCCACCGTGGTCGCCGGGCCTTTGTGTGAATCGGGCGATGTGTTCACCCAGGGCGAGGGCGGTGTGGTGCAACTGCGCGAGCTGCCTGCCGCACAGGTGGGCGACTTGCTGGTGATCCATGACACCGGCGCTTACGGCGCCTCCATGTCTAGCAACTACAACAGCCGCCCCTTGGCGGCCGAGGTGATGGTGGACGGTGCAACTGAGCGCCTGATCCGGCGCCGCCAAAGCGTGGAAGAACTGCTGGCGCTGGAAGCCCTGTGAGGGTCTGATCGAATGACCGCATAGGCTAAGCCAATGGCGGTCATTTGATTAATCAAAACTAAGACCTAGCTGTTCTCGATATGATTCCGTCATCCCTTAACCAAGACGGAAACACAGCCATGTCTTTGATCAATACCCAAGTTCAGCCCTTCAAGGCCACCGCTTTCCACAATGGCAAGTTTGTTGACCTGAGCGAAGCCAGCCTGGCCGGTAAGTGGTCGGTGCTGATTTTCATGCCCGCTGCTTTCACCTTCAACTGCCCCACCGAAGTGGAAGACGCGGCCGACAACTACGCCGAGTTCCAAGCTGCCGGCGCTGAGGTCTACATCGTCACCACCGACACGCATTTCGCGCACAAGGTGTGGCACGAGACTTCGCCCGCCGTGGGCAAGGCCAAGTTCCCCCTGATCGGCGACCCGACGCATCAACTGACCCGCGCTTTCGGTGTGCACATCGAAGAAGCCGGCCTGGCCCTGCGTGGCACCTTCGTGATCAACCCCGAAGGCCAAATCAAGACCGTCGAAGTGCATGACAACGCCATCGCCCGCGACGTCAAGGAAACCCTGCGCAAGCTCAAGGCTGCCCAGTACGTGGCCAAGAACCCCGGCCAGGTTTGCCCCGCCAAGTGGAAGGAAGGCGAAAAGACGCTGACGCCTTCGCTGGATCTGGTTGGCAAGATCTAATGTCCCAAGGGGCAGGCCAGCCGCATGCGGAGATTCGCCGCGCTGTACTGCCCCGCTGGACTTAGTTCCTCAAGATCGCATGACCGATCTCACTGCAAGCCCCAGCGGGCTTGCAGTCACCCCAAGGCTTCTCAAGCCCCGCTGAAAACGTCCATCCCTGTGGGTGTTTTCAGAGTGGCTTTGCTTGGCCACGCCTGAACCCAAGGAGATAAGACGTATGTTGGACGACACCCTGAAGACCCAGCTCAAGGCCTATCTTGAGCGCGTCACCCAGCCGTTTGAAATCAAGGCCTCGTTGAACGAAGGCAGCAGTGCCAGCGAAATGCTGGGCTTGTTGCAAGACATCGCCGCGATGTCCGACAAGATCACGCTGACGACCGACGGGCAAGACGCCCGCAAGCCTTCCTTCAGCCTGAAGCGCAGCGGCACCGATATGAGCCTGCGCTTTGCCGCCATCCCCATGGGCCATGAGTTCACCTCCCTGGTGCTGGCCCTGCTGTGGGTGGGCGGCCACCCGCCCAAGGTCGAGCCTGAAGTGATCGAGCAGATCAAGGCCCTGGACGGCGACTATCGCTTCGAGGTCTATATGTCCCTGAGCTGCCATAACTGCCCGGACGTGGTGCAGGCTTTGGCGCTGATGGCCGTGCTGAACCCGCGCGTGCAAACCGTCATCATCGACGGTGCCCTGTACCAAGACGAAGTCAATGCCCGCGAGATCATGGCCGTGCCCTCGGTCTATCTGAATGGCGAAGTGTTTGGTTCAGGGCGTATGACGGTGGAAGAAATCGTCGCCAAGCTGGACACCGGTGCTGCGGCGCGTGACGCGGCCAAGCTCAGCGCCAAGCCGGCCTTTGATGTGCTGATCGTGGGCGGCGGCCCGGCCGGTGCTGCGGCAGCCGTGTATGCGGCCCGCAAGGGCATTCGCACCGGCGTGGCCGCCGAGCGTTTCGGCGGCCAGGTCAATGACACCTTGGCGATCGAGAACTACATCTCGGTGCTGGAGACTGATGGCCCGAAATTCGCGGCGGCGCTAGAGTCACATGTCAAAGCCTACGACGTTGATATCATGAATCTGCAGCGCGCCGAAGCGCTGATCCCCGCAGCCGCGCCCGGTGAGCTGATCGAGGTGAAGCTGGCCAATGGCGGCTCACTCAAGAGCAAGACCGTCATCCTCTCCACCGGCGCGCGCTGGAGGAATGTCAATGTGCCCGGCGAGGTCGAGTACAAAAACAAGGGCGTGGCCTACTGCCCGCATTGCGACGGTCCGCTGTTCAAGGGCAAGCGCGTGGCGGTGATTGGCGGCGGCAACTCCGGCGTTGAGGCGGCGATCGATCTGGCCGGCATCGTGGCCCATGTCAGCCTGCTGGAATTCGGTGATGCCTTGCGGGCCGACGCGGTGCTGGTCAACAAGCTTAAGAGCCTGCCCAATGTCAGCATCCACACCAGCGCCCAAACGACTGAGTTCACCGGTGCTGAGGGCAAGCTCAATGGCCTGAGCTACACCGACCGCATCAGCGGCGCGGCGCATCACATCGCGCTGGAGGGCGTGTTTGTGCAGATCGGCTTGGTGCCCAATACCGAATGGTTGAAGGGCGTGGTGGAGCTGTCAAAGCACGGCGAAATCATCGTCGACGCCAAGGGCCAGACCTCGCTGCCCGGCGTGTTCGCTGCGGGTGACGTGACCACCGTGCCTTTCAAGCAGATCGTCATTGCCGCTGGTGATGGCGCCAAGGCCGCGCTGGGCGCTTTCGACCACTTGATGCGCAACTAAGCAGCTAAGCGGCGGGGTCAGCGCGGCCACGGGCCTTGCTGACCCACAGCCCTTCGGCGCTGTAGACCAGCAGCGCCGCCCAAATCAGGGCAAAGCCAATCAGGCGGGTCGGCTGCAGGCCCTCGTTGAACAGGAACACGCCCAGCAGGAACTGCAAAGAGGGCGAGATGTACTGCAGCAGGCCCAGTGTGCTCATCGGGATGCGGCGCGCGCCCGCCGCAAACAAGAGCAGCGGCACGGCGGTCAGCGGCCCGGCGAACAGCAGCCAGCCCAAGGTGCTGGCATTGCCCTCGGCCAAGGCGCTGTGGCCCTGCCAACTCATCCAGCCCAAGGCCACCGCCGCGATGGGCGCCAGCAACATGGTTTCCAGCGCCAAGCCCTCCAGCGCGCCTAAGCTGGCTACCTTGCGCATCAGACCGTAGACGCCAAAGCTCAGCGCCAGGGTCAATGCCACCCAAGGCATATGGCCGGTCTGCACGGCCAGCCACAGCACACCGGCTGCCGCCAGGCCCACGGCCAGCCACTGCAAGGGCCGAGGCCGTTCACGCAAGAAGATGAAGCCCAGCGCCACATTGACCAGCGGGTTGATGAAGTAGCCCAGGCTGGCGTCCAGCACATGGTTGTTCTGCACCGCCCACACATAGACCAGCCAGTTGCAGGACAGCAGCAGGGCCGATATCGCAAAGCGTCCCAAGAGCTGGCGCGACTTGAGCACCGGCCCCAGCCAGGCCCAGCGCCGCAAGACCAGCAAGATGCCCAGCACAAAGACCAGCGACCACAGCGTGCGGTGCATGATCACTTCGAGTGCGGGCACCTGGGCGATTTGCCGGAAGTACAAGGGGAACAGGCCCCAGGCCAGATAGGCCAGGGCGGCATAGATCACGCCTTGATTCATCGGCGGGGCTTTCTCATGGATTCATGGTGCGGTGGCGTCGGCGCGTGCGCAAAAGTTGCCGCCACCGGGTTGGACTGGTACCCATTGTCAGTCATGCTGCCAGTCGCCCATCTGCTGCAGCGCCTGCCACTCCGGCCCCAGCGGGGCCTGCAACTGCATGGTTTGCTGGGTGACCGGATGGGTGAAGGCCAGACTCATCCCGTGCAGCCACAACCTTTGCAGACCCAGGAATTGCGCCGCGGCCCGGTTCAGCGGGCCTTTGCCGTGGGTGGAGTCGCCAATGATGGGGTGCGTCAGATGTTTGAAGTGGCGGCGAATCTGATGCCGGCGCCCGCTCAAAGGGCAGGCCTCCAGCAAGGCGAAGCGGGTGTCGGCAAAGCGCGGGTCGGTGCTGAAGGGCCATGTCACGCGCCCCAGGCGTTGCCAGTCGGTGCGTGACTCCAGCATCTGCTGGCCTTTCGATGGCAACTCGGGGTCACGTGCCAGCGGGTGGTCGATCTGGCCTTGCGTCTGGGCTGGCCAGCCGCGCACCAGGGCACGGTAGGTCTTGCGCGCCAAGCCTTGCTCAAAGATCTGGCCCAGGCTGGAGGCCGTCTGTGCGTCCAGTGCGAATAGCAGCAGGCCCGAGGTGCCTTTGTCCAGCCGATGCGCCGGCCACACCTGGCGGCCCAACTGATCGCGCAAGAGCTGCAGCGCGAACACGCTTTCCTGCGCATCCAGGCCGGTGCGGTGCACCAGCATGCCGGCGGGCTTGTTGATGGCCACGAGGTGCTCGTCGATGTGGATGATTGGCAACATTGAACTTGTGATTTCTTTCCCTGACGCTTTGCCGGTTTGTGCGGCGCATTGCCCGTGTTTGCACTCTGAGCGGGATGCATCGGCATGGCGACACAAATTGTTACTGGCGGTCCCCAAAAAGAGGGGGTGGTGTTGACCAGGCCCGGTCGAAAGAATGCTGACACAGACACCGCGCATCATGCCCCGTGTCGCCATCGGAGTAGATCGCCATGCCGCAAGTTTTCCACGTTGGATACCGTTCCCCCCTCGTCACCGCGGTGGCCTGGCTGTTGATGGGCTTGGGGTTGGCGGGTTTGGGGCTGTGCGGCTACTTGCTCGGCTTCTCGCCCGCGGCGCGCAGCTTGGTCGGGCTGATCGGCTTGCCCAGTTTGCTGCTGGTGTCGGTGCTGGCGCTGGCCGGCGGCCAGGGGCTGCTGCGGCGCTTTGAGTGGGGCCGCAAGCTCTGCCTGGGTTTGCTGCTGGCCCTGGTGCCCAGCCTGCCGGCCTTGCCTTGGTTGACCGGCGCCAATATTGCGCTGGCGCTGGTTTGCTTGGGCCTGAGTGCCGGCTTGGTGTGGTTGGCCTACTGCCTCAACACGCGCGGCGTGCGCCAGGAATTCGCCTGAGGCGGCGTGCGCGGATCTGATCGTTTCGGCTCAGCTTCCTCAGCTCAACAAGCCATCGCGGTACAGCCAGACGCCCTCCACGCGCTCAAAGCTGCTGACCTCCTGCAAACGATGGGCGCGGCCGCCCAGCTTGCTGCGCGCGACAAACTCCACAAAGGCATGGTCGGCGTCCTGGCCTTGAAAATGCTTTTTCACTTGCAGGCCTAGCCAGCGTAGGCCGGGCTCATTGGGCTGCAAGAGCGCGGGCCGGGTGTCGGGATGCCAGCTGGCGCGCAGATAGTCGAGCAAGTCCAGGGTGTAGGCCGTGTAACGCGAGCGCATCAGGCTTTCGGCGTCAGGTGCGGTAAGTCGGCCGCTGGCCGCGAATTCGCTGTGGAAGCGGCCGCAGCAGGCTGCGTAGGGCAGGGTGTGGGGCAGGGCTTTGCCGCAGGGGCAGGGCGTGTTCGGATCTTTCATCGGCTCGCATCATGCCTGAAGGCCGTGGGTCTCTAAAATGCACGGATGAACCTGCCTCTGCCTGATGACCATTTGTTTGCCGAGGCCGCCGCGCCTTCTTTCGCAGCCGAGCCCGCGGGCCTGCTGAAAAACCTCAACCCCGAACAGCTGGCTGCCGTCACGGCGCCGGCCGAGCCGGTGCTGATTCTGGCCGGGGCGGGCTCGGGCAAGACCCGGGTGCTGACCACCCGCATCGCTTGGCTGCTGCAAACCGGCCAGGCATCGCCCGGCGGCATCATGGCCGTCACCTTCACCAACAAGGCCTCGAAGGAGATGCAGACGCGGCTGAGCACCATGCTGCCCGTCAATGTGCGCGGCATGTGGATCGGCACCTTCCACGGCCTGTGTAACCGCTTCCTGCGCGCGCACTGGAAGTTGGCCGGCCTGCCGCAAGGCTTTCAAATTCTGGATTCCAGCGACACCGTGTCCGCCATCAAGCGCGTGATCAAGGCGATGAAACTGGATGAAGAGCGCTATGTGGCCAAGCAAGTGAGCTGGTTCATCGCCTCGGCCAAGGAGGATGCCCAGCGCCCGCGCGATATTCAGCCGCACGATGAGCAAAGCCGCACCATGGTGGCGATCTACCAGGCCTACGAAGACCAATGCGCGCGTGAGGGCGTGGTGGACTTTGCCGAGCTGATGCTGCGCTCCTACGAGCTGATGCGCGATAACGCCGCCGTGCGTGACCATTACCAGCGCCGCTTCCAGCATCTGTTGGTGGACGAGTTCCAAGACACCAACAAGCTGCAATACGCCTGGTTAAAGATGTTCGCGCCGCCAAGCAAGCAGCAGGCCGTGTTCGCCGTGGGTGATGACGATCAAAGCATTTACGCCTTCCGCGGCGCGCGGGTCGGCAATATGGTGGACTTTGAGCGTGAGTACCGCGTCGCCAAGGTCATCAAGCTCGAACACAACTACCGCAGCTTCGGCAATATTCTCGACAGCGCTAACGAGCTGATCAGCCGCAACACCAAGCGCCTGGGCAAGAACCTGCGCACCGAAGCCGGCCCCGGCGAGCCGGTGCGCGTGTACGAGGCGCCCAGCGATTTCGCCGAGGCGCAATGGCTGATCGAAGAAGCCCAGGCCCTGCATCGCCAAGGCCTGTCGCGCAAGGAAATCGCCATCCTCTACCGCAGCAATGCGCAGTCGCGGGTGATCGAGTCGGCGCTGTTCAATGCAGGCATTCCTTATCGCGTTTACGGCGGCTTGCGCTTCTTTGAGCGTGCCGAGGTGAAGCACGCGCTGAGCTATCTGCGCTTGCTTGAGAACCCCAACGACGACACCAGCTTCCTGCGCGTGGTGAACTTCCCGACCCGCGGCATCGGCGCCCGCACGATTGAGTTGCTGCAAGATGCCGCCCGCGCCAGTGGCCGCAGCCTGTATCAAAGCGTGGGCGCGGTGGCCGGCAAGGGCGGTAGCAATCTGATGGGCTTCACCAGCCTGATCGACAGCACCCGCAATCTCACGCAAGGCCTGACCCTGCGCGAGATCATCGAGCAGATCCTGGAAACCAGCGGCCTGGCTGAGTTCTATCGCAATGACAAGGACGGCGCTGAGCGGCTGGAGAACTTGGGTGAATTGGTCAACGCGGCCGAGGCCTTTGTGACCCAGGAGGGCTTTGGCAAAGACGCCGTGGCCTTGCCGGTGGATGAGCTCTCGCCCGGCGCGATCTCGGACGGCTTCCCGCAGGCTGTCGCCCCCGCCAACTTCGCCACGCCGGATGCTGAGACGGGCGAGATCATGTCGCCCCTGGCCGCCTTCCTCACCCACGCCTCGCTGGAAGCTGGCGACAACCAAGCCCAAGCCGGGCAGGACGCGGTGCAACTGATGACGGTGCACTCGGCCAAGGGCTTGGAGTTCGATGCTGTCTTCATCACCGGCTTGGAAGAAGGCCTGTTCCCGCATGAGAACAGCCTGACCGACCACGACGGTGTCGAAGAAGAGCGCCGCCTGATGTATGTGGCCATCACCCGCGCCCGGCAGCGCCTCTACCTGTGCTTCAGCCAGACCCGCATGCTGCACGGCCAGACCCGCTACAACGTCAAGAGCCGCTTCTTTGATGAACTGCCCGAGGCTTCGCTGAAATGGCTGACCCCGCGCAATCAGGGCTTTGGCTCGGGCTATGCCAAAGAGTATCAAGACGCCTGGTCACGCGGCTCGGGTTTGAAGTCCGTAGTCGGAGCAGGGCGCAGCGAGAAGGCGGAGTACGCCCAGCCGCCCGTGCCGCGCAGCATGAAGGCGGCTGCAGCCGAAAAGGTGGCTGCCGAGTTTGGTGGTTTGAAGGTCGGCAAGGGCGTGTTCCACACCAAGTTTGGTGAGGGCGTCTTGATGACGCTGGAAGGCTCGGGCCAGGATGCCCGCGCGCAAGTCAACTTCGGCCGCCACGGTATGAAGTGGCTGGCGCTGTCGGTGGCCAAGCTGACGCCGATTGATTGAGGCGGTAGCTGCTCGAGTGGCCGCAGTGCGCGTGAACTGACTTTTGTGCGCACATGCGCGCCGGGCCGCCGTAATGCCAGCAGAGCTGCTGGTCTTGCGCCGCAGGAATGAAAAAGCCCCCACGGCTTGCACCTGGGGGCTTTGTCTTTGGGGTGGCTGATGGGACTCGAACCCACGACAAACGGAATCACAATCCGTGACTCTACCAACTGAGCTACAGCCACCCTTGAAACTGATCGGGTGAAGCGGATTCACCCTGCGCTGATAGCGGGCTGTATGTTAACTCAGTCATTACCCTAATCCGGCCGCTTGGCCTCGGTTTAGGCCAATTTGCTGCAATATTTTTGTCATTGATGCTGCATCCGAGCCTTGGCGACCACTGGGCGCGGGCATCAAGCCGCCACCGGCGCGGCCGCGCAAACCCGATTCCGCCCGCCACGCTTGGCTTCGTAAAGCAGATGGTCGGCGCGCTGGAGCAGGGCGGACTCCGTCTCGTCAGCCGCCAACTCGGCGACGCCGAAGCTCATGGTGCGCTTGAGTTCGCTGCCATCGGGCAGGTGAATGCCGGGTCCTGTGGCAATTTTCTGGCGGATGCGTTCGGCCAGCGCGATGGCGTCGCTCAAAGCAGTTTCCGGCAGGACCAAGACAAACTCTTCCCCGCCATAACGGGCCACCCAATCGGCGCTCACCCGTAGCTCGCCGCGCAAGAGTTGGCCGGTCGCTTTGAGTAACTGGTCGCCCGCTGCGTGGCCGTGCAGATCGTTAACTTGCTTGAAGTGGTCAATGTCGCAGAACACCACGGACAGCGGCCTTTGGTAGCGCTGGGCGCGTTGGATCTCCGTGCCCAGTTGCTGGGAAAAGTAGAGCCGGTTGCGGCAGGACGTCAGCGCATCGGTCGTCGACAGGGTCTGCAATTCGGCCAGCGCCTGGGCCAGATGTGCGGTCCGGTCGGCAACCTTTTCTTCCAGGGTTTGGATGTGTTGGGCCAGGCGGCCTTGCAGCAGTTGGAAGCCCTCATCCACTTGGTCGATTTCGTCTCGGTGCCGACGTGGTGGGCGTTGCAAGTCCAGTTTTTGCGTCAACTCGGCGGCCGCCAGATCGTTCACGAAACTGCTCAAGCGGGTCAGCGGCCGCTGCAGATCGCGCTTCAATACCAAGATGATGACGACTAGGAGCAAGCAGGTGCTCAAGGCGCTGGAAATCAGCACCGCGGCGACGGTGCGTCCCACCTCCAGGTAGACGAGCCGAGGGTCGATGGTCAGGAATAGCTCGCCGATCGGCTCTTGTAGCCCAGTGCGCAGCAGTGGCACGGTGGTGGATGCGCAACGGCTCTTGCAGTGGGCGTCGCCGTCTTGAACGGCGGCTTTGTATTCGCGTTTGTTCGAAGTCGTGGCGTAGTTGGAAGGCTCCCGGATCTCCGCATAGCCAATGTCTGTCGTCTGCCTCAGGCCTTCGAGCATCAGCCGCATGCTGATGACATCCACCCGCCACAGCGCTTCGGCGTAAGCAGGCGCCTGCGACACGGCCACCTGCTTGAGTTTGGCAATGCCGCGCTCCGTCACGGTCTGGTAGCTCAGCCAACCCTGCACCGTGGCCAGCAGCAGCGTACAGATGCTGGCCCACATGGTGGTTTTGCGGATCAAGTAGGAGGTCAGCGGGCGAAACGGCTGTTCGTCGGGCATGGGGCTGAGGCAATCGGCTGAGTCGAAAGGGCGCGCAATACGCCAATAGTTTTGCTTGCTGCTTGCTGCTTCCCGTCAGCGATCCTGCCGGCCTCGGGATCTTGATCCTAATTCATCATCTGGACGGTTCTTGTGACGCGAGGCCAAGCAGGCGATGCGCTAGCGGCGAAGTGGCTGCTTTCGTGAAGTGCTGCTCAAACGGCAGGAACCGGCTCGCTATTTCGCAGGCAGACGCTCAAGACGTTCCTGCGCGGCAATTCGCTGTGCCGGCGCCTAAACCTTTGAGGCGATACGCTGAGCGCCTACTCCAAGGTGGCGATCACCTCGTCCATGCGGCCTCGCAGCGCCGTCAGCATATTGTCGAGTTGGGCGCGCTCGGTCTTGTTGAATTCCCCGAACAGTGCCTGTGCCAGCTCGGCCTCGATGGCGAAGAACCATGTGCACTTTTTTGCGCCCTCGGCGGTGACGGACAAGCGCCACACCCGCCCGTCCTGGGCATCGGGTGTGCGCAGCAGCAGGCCTTGTTTTTCCAGCTCGCCGGTCAGGCGGGCGATCTGGCCTTTGTCCTTGCCCATGGCCTTGACCAGATCCTGCTGGGTGCCGCCCGGGTTCTTATGACAAAGGCACAGGGCAGCCATATCGACGGGCCCTAGGCCAAGCTCGGCATCCGCCTGCATACGGGTTCTCAGCACTTGTTGGGCGGCGCCGAACAAAGCCATCAGGCGCACGAAGGCGCTGACCTCAAACGTGTCGTTTGACACGGAATGCGAGGACTCAGACTTGTCCTTGGATATTGTTGACATAATCAACCATCTATAGAATGTTGAACTTGTCAATGATAGGTACAAGCATGAACACTCAGCCGAAAAAGTCTTCCTCCCGCCGCGGCCTTCCGCAAATCCCGCCGGCTTTGATCTTGCTGCCGACGGTGGCCCTGCTGCTCAGCGCCGTCATGACCTGGGCCAATGTCGGCTTTGGTGAACTCTTCCTGCCGCGTTGGGCGCGAGGTTTTGTGACTTGCCTCTTGGTGCTGCCTATGGTTCTGGTGCTGCTGGGTATTCTGGAAAAACGGGTGGAGGTTTTGTTCACCACCCTGTCCAAGTTCGCGCGCACCGTGCTGGTCTCCATGCTGGCGGCGCTCATGATTGAAAGCATCTTGGCTTTGGCGCTGACCTTGATCAGTGGCGCGGGCAGTTCTGAGTTCGCAGGGCTTTGGTGGATGGCTTTCAGCCGTTCATTACCGGTGGGTGTGCTGATCGGCTTGTTCATGGGCTTTTACATGAAGCCACGCTTGGATCGCCTGCGAGTGGCCACCCAAGGCTGAAGCACCTCGGGGCGACAGGCCTGATTTGACAGGCCCTTGCCGCATTGCCATCATGCGCGTCGGCGCCAACACGGGGCGCCTGCGGATCCGCGGCTAAGGGCTGAGCCCACCCGTCTTGCCCTTGTCGATGTCTGCCCACCTTTGTGCGGCCTGAATGAAACGCGGATCACAGGCGCCACGCATGGAGGATTTATGAGCCAATCTTTGCCCGCACGCCCGGATCTGGGCCAACTGCGCCGTCAAGCCCGCGAGCTTTTGCGCGCTTGGCAAGCCGGCGATCTCTTGGCGCTGCAGCGCGCCGCCCCTTATCACCTGCCGGCGCCGCCGCGCCTCAGTCAAGCCCATTTGGTGCTGGCGCGCGAACACGGCTTTGCCAGTTGGCCTCAACTCATCAAAGCTGTGGCGCAGCGCCCGCAGTTGGATGAAGCTGCCTGGCTGGCGCAGTTGTTGAACTTGGCCATCGGGGAAGGGTTTACTCGGCCACAGCCCGAGCGTGCGCAGGCCTGGTTGAGTCAAGACCACAGACCTGGTTTGCAGACCGCCTTGCAGACCGCCTTGTTGACCGGCGACCTTGCCGCGCTGCGCCAACTCCTCAATCCGGCTCAGCTGATGCAGCCCGTGGCGCCACTGCAGGCGCCGCCCATTGTGTGGGTGTGCTTCTCCTCGCTGGCGCGGTTGCCGGCTTACCGCCCCGGCTTGTTGGCTTGCCTGGATTGGCTGTTGGCGCAAGGGGCAGACGCGAATGCCGGCTTGCTGGATCCGGAGTCCGGCGAGCAGCCACTGCCTATCCTCTACGGTGCCGTGGACCGGGCCGCCAGCTTCGAGATGGTGCAGCGCCTGTTGGCGGCCGGTGCTGAGCCCAATGATGACGAATCGCTGTATCACGCCATCGAGCAAAGTGACCGCCGCATTCTGGTCGCCCTGGCGCAAGCGGGGGCACGCTGGACTGGCACCAATGCCTTGCTGCGTCAGCTGGACTTTGAAGACCCGGCCGGCTTGGCCCAAGCGCTGGCGTTGGGCGCCGACCCGAACGAGGCCGGCCCGGGCGGCAGCACGCCGCTGCATCACGCCATCACCCGCGGTCGTTCGAGCGACTGCCTGCGGCTCTTGCTGGAGGCCGGCGCTGAGGTGAATGCGCGCGACGGCGCGGGGCGCACGGTGGCGGAACATGCTTTGCGCCTGGGCGAGCGCCACTTGCTCCCGCTCTTGCAGGCTCATGGTGCGCTACTGAGTGATGAGTTCGCGCACGTAGGTGCTGTGCCGCAGAACCGCGCTGCCTTCTTGGCCGCCTGTGCCGCTGCTGACGAAGCCGGCGCCAGAGCCTATTTGGCCCAGCATCCGCAGGCCATCGAGGAACTGGATGAGGCCGATCTGCGCCTGCTGCCAGATCAGGCGCAGCGCGGCGCCCATGCTGCCGTCGCACTGATGCTGTCACTGGGCTGGCCGGTGGCTTGCCGGGGCGATTGGGGCGCGAGTGCGCTCAACCAGGCGGCCTTTCGTGGCGACGTCGGCCTCGTGCGCCTGCTGATCCAGCATGGCGCGCATTGGGATGAGCGCAATGGCTTCGGCGGCAACGCGCTGGACAGTTGCCTGCATGCGGCCGAAAACATGCCCGCGCCGGACGGCGACTATGCCGGTGTCGTGGAGGCCTTGGTGGCGCAGGGCGCGCCCAGGCCTGATTCGCCTGCGCTGCCCTGATCACGGCGCTGCGGCCGGTCAAGCGCCTGCGCGCTGACCCGGCCCGGCTTGGCGGGCTGTCCGGAAGGTAGAGGACAGGCCGCCCAGCCTTTGCGCCCCTCGGGCTTGACCGCAGCGCGCCACCCGCCTACCGTCAGCCCTGCCTTGGGTGGGTGCCGCGCTTCGTTGCCGCCCGCTCGCAAGGCGCAACCGAATGCTGCCCAGGGCAAGCGAGTGCAGCAAAAAGGAGCAGTCATGGCTTATGGCGATCGGGTCTTGCAACAGGGCGTTCGGGGCGACGATGTTGCTGAGCTGCAATTGCGGCTGGCGGGCTTTCGCGGCACGCTGTTGGACGGTGACTTCGGGCCCGGCACGGCCTTGCAAGTGAAGGCCTTTCAGCGCGATGTGATGCGGCTGAGCCAGCCCAGCGGCGTGGTGGACCGCGCGACCTTTCAGGCCATCGACGCCTTCGCCGATCGCTTCCCCATCGACTTCCGCCAACTGCGCTGCCCTTGCGGCGTGTGTGATGGTTTCGGCCAGGGCCGCTTCAAAGGCCTGTACATGCCCGGTGGCAAGGGCCTGGAGCAGTTCCATCGCTACGAATACCCAGGCGTGCATCGCCTCATTCTGTGGGCGGCGCGGGCCTTGTTTGCCTATCGCGAGGATGTGCAGTTCCTCTTCTCCTCGGGCTACCGCTGCGCGGTGGAGAACGAGCGCAAGGGCCGCACCACCACCAATCACCATGGCAAGGCGGTGGACATCGACACGGTGCTGCCGCCCGGCATGGGCAAGCGCGAGGACATGGAGCGCTGCAATGCGATCCGCGGCCTGCTGGTTGAAAAGGCGAATGCGCAAATTGGCTGGCTGGCGCGTAATCGCAAGTCGCTGGAGCCGGCCGATATCGCGCCGACTTGGGTGCATTACGACGTGCGTGAATACGAGCCCGCCTATCTGCGCGATGAGTTCTTCTGCCGCGACCTGGCCGGGCTGAACCGCCGCCTTCCCATCGGGGTTTGATCAGCGTTTGAGCAGGCTGGCCGGGAGGCCCGCCCGCTGACCTGGGCGCGGGTGCTTAAACTGCGGGCCTTGCCCAATCACCCGCAGCGCTTTTTTAAGCGCTGCCTCGTCGCGTCGAGTCGTACAGCCCTTCTTTGCCCTTGATGATCAGCCCGCCCGTCCCGCAAGGGATTGTTCCCGTCACCTACGTCCATCTGCTCTACGAGTATTTGGCCCGCATGGGCCTGGATGCCGAGAGTCTGCTCGGCGCGCCCAAGCCGGCGGTGGATCGGGGTGGCCCGGGACGTTATGACGTGCAGGCTTGGGGCGCCTTGCTGGCCAAGGCGGCGCAGCGCTTGAACGACCCGCTACTGGGCCTGCACCTGGGCAGCACCATCACGCCGCGGCACCTGGGTATGTTGGGTTATGTTTTGCTGGCTTGCGGTGATCTGGGTGCGGCCCTGGCGCGCTTTGAGCAGTACCAGCGTCTGCTCTACGACGTCAATCCGCTGCGCCTGATCGCCAGCCCCGAAGCGGTGGTGTTCGAGTGGGGCGTGGAGCAGGGCCGCCCCGGCCCACTGGTGGATGAATGCGCGGTGACGGCCTTGGTGCAGTTTTCGCGCGACTTGGTGCAGGGCGGTTTAGGCCTGCGTTATGTCAGCTTCGTCAACCCGGCGCCGGCGGATCTGCAACCCTATCTGGATTACTTTGACTGCCCGGTGCTGTTTGATCAGCCCAGCACCCGCATCGCCATGCCCATCGCGGTTTTGCAGCACCCTTTGCGCTCGCCCGATCCGGCGCTGCTGGAGATGCTGAGCCAGCAGGCCGATGCTTTGCTGGCCGAACTCGGGCCGCGTGATGATTTGCAAAGGCAGCTGGACCTGTGCCTGACCCAGATGCTGCTGAGCGGCGAGCCCAGCTTGGCACAGGCGGCGCTGGCCCTGCATATCTCGCCGCGCACCTTGCACCGCCGCCTGGCCGCCCAAGGCCTGCAGTTCCGCGGCGTGCTGGAGGCCCTGCGCCTGCGCCTGGCGCGCCAGTATCTGCAGGACCAGCGCCTGCAGTTGGCCGAGATTGCCGGCCTGCTGGGCTATTCCGAGCAAAGCGCTTTCACGCGAGCCTTCCGGCGCTGGACCCAAGGCTCGCCGCTGGCATTTCGGCGGGCGGCCCAGCAGGCTGCGGCCGTTGGTGGGCGTGTGAACCACCTGTCGCCATGAGCCCTGCGGGTTTGCCCGCAGCTCTTGGGTTCTGAGCCCCTGCGGGCTTGTGCATTGGCGAGATATGTCAAAAACCTGACCGCCAATGTCTATCGCCAGGGCGACCCGCGCACCACAATCCGCCAGCATGAACTTCGGCGCCGACAAAGGCGCGGCCAAACTCAAGGGGCAAGACCGATGCGGCGATGGAATGGTTGGGGCGATGAGAACAATAGCTTTCCCTTGCGGGAAGCGGGCCTGAAACATATCCAGGCCAAGATCGGCCCCGGCCGGGTATTGCCCGACGCCACGCTGCAGCAGGTGCTGGCCAGCGTGCCGCCCAGCCGCATGCCGGCGCATCCCTTGGTGTCTACCGACCCAGAAGTGCGCCTGCGCCATGCCCGCGGTCAAAGCCTGCCGGACTGGTATGCCATGCGCTCGGGCGAGTTCGGCATTTTTCCGGACGGCGTGGCGCAGCCTGAAAATTCCGACCAGGTGCAGAGCTTGCTGCAATGGGCGCAAGCGCAGCAGGTGCAGGTGATTCCCTATGGCGGCGGCACCTCGGTGGCTGGCCACATCACGCCGCAGGCCAGCGAACAGCCTGTGTTGACGCTGTCTCTGGCGCGGATGAATCTCTTGATCGACCTCGACCCGGTGAGCCAAGTCGCCCGCTTCGGCGCCGGCACGCCGGGCCCGGAGCTGGAGCGTCAGCTGGCCGCGCGCGGCTATATGTTGGGGCATTTCCCGCAGTCTTTTGAGCTCTCGACCGTGGGCGGCTGGGTCGCCAGCCGCTCTTCCGGCCAGCAGTCGATTCGCTATGGCCGCATCGAGCAATTGTTTGCCGGCGGCCGCATCGAAACCATGCGCGGCAGCATGCAAATTCCGGCCATTCCGGCCTCGTCCGCCGGGCCTGACTTGCGTGAGATTTTCATGGGCACGGAAGGGCGCATGGGCATCATCACCGAGGTCGATGTGCGGGTGCAGCGCCTGCCGGAGCATGAGTCTTTCCACGTCGCCTTCTTGCCCGACTGGGAGTCGGCGCTGGGCTTTGTGCGTGGGCTGGTGCAGGCCAAGGTGGCGGTGTCGATGCTGCGCTTGTCGAATGCCGAAGAAACGCGCTCTCATCTGCGCCTGGGCGCCGAGGCCTGGCAGGCCGCTTTGCTGGACCGTTATGCCGCTCTGCGCGGCAGCCGCGACGGCAAGTGCATGGTCACCTTTGGCACCACCGGCAGCGCGCGTCAGGCGCGCTTCATCCTCGGCGAGGTCAAGCGCCATGTGCGGCCGGCGGGCGGCTTTTACGCCGGCACCTTCATGGGCAAGAAGTGGGAGCATTCCCGCTTTCGCTCGCCCTATCTGCGCCACGGCTTTTGGGAGCATGGCTATTCGGTCGACACGCTGGAGACCTGCGTCAACTGGTCCAAGGTGACAGAGGCGATGCAGCGCATCGAAGCGGCCATTGCCAGCCATTGCGGCGAAGGCGAGCAAGCCCATGTGCTGAGCCATCTCTCGCATATGTACAGCCAGGGCTCCAGCATCTACACCACCTATTTCTTCCGCAACTCGCCCAGCTACGCCCAGACCTTGGCGCGCTGGCGCGCGATGAAGGAGGCGGCGTCCAACACCATCAGCGCCCTGGGCGGCACCATCAGCCACCAGCACGGCGTGGGCCGCGACCATGCGCCCTGGCTGCCGGCCGAGAAGGGTGAGCTGGGCATGGCGGCGATCGGCCAGGTCATCAACTATTTCGATGGCGAGCAGTTGTTGAACAAGGGGTGCTTGGGTGACTTCAAACCATAAGGCCACCTCGGCCAGCTCCGCGCAGACGGCTTCTGGCTCGGGCCTGCTGAATCAGCGCCAGGACTTGTCCGCGCTGGACCCTGCCGTGCCTTGGGACGCGGTGGTGGTCGGCGGCGGCATCACCGGCGCGGGCATCTTGCTGGAAGCCGCCCGGCGCGGCCTGCGGGTGCTGCTGCTGGAGCAAAAGGACTTCGCTTGGGGAACCTCCAGCCGTTCCTCAAAAATGGTGCATGGCGGGCTGCGTTATATCGCGCAGGGTGATGTTCGCCTGACCCGGCATTCGCTGCAGGAGCGCGAGCGCTTGCTGACCGAACTGCCCGAGATGGTGCTGCGCTTGCCCTATCTCTTCCCGATCCGCAAAGGCAAATTCCCCGGGCGCTGGCCGATGAGCTTCATCCTCAGCGTCTACGACTTGTTGGCCGGCATCAGCGACAAGCGCTGGGTGCCGAGGCAGGATTTGCTCAAGGCCTATCCGCTGCTGCAAAGCGCGGATCTGCTGGGCGCCATGCGCTACACCGATGCCCTGACGGATGACGCCCGTCTGGTGCTGCGCGTGCTGCAGGAGGCTTGCCTGGAAGGCGCTCAGGCGCGCAGCTACACCGAGGTGCTGGCCATCACCCCCACGGCCGAAGGCGCCGTACTGAGCCTGCAAGATGCCCTCAGCGGCGCCAAGCTGGAGATCCGCGCCAAGCAAGTTTTCAATGCCACCGGCATGTGGGCGGATCGCCTCTCCGGCACCGGGCCCCGGGTGCGCCAGCAGCGCGGCACGCATCTCTTCGTCGCGGCCGAACGCGCGCCTGTGCAGGACTGCCTGACCCTGATGCATCCGGAGGATGGCCGGCCGGTCTTCGTTTTCCCCTGGCGTGGCCAGACCTGCATCGGCACCACCGATCTCGATCATCGCCAAGACATTCAGGACGAGCCGCATTGCAGCAGCGCCGAGATCGACTATCTGCTGAATGCCGTTAACGGTGCGCTGCCGGGCTTGGGGCTGGCGCGGGCCGACATCATGTCCACCATGGCGGGGGTGCGGCCCATCATTGCCTCGGGCAAGGGGCTCAAGCCCTCGAAGGAGCGGCGCGACCATTTGGTGTGGCAATCGCCGGGCGTGATCTCGGTCTCCGGCGGCAAGCTGACCACCTTCCGGCAGATCGCGCTGGATGCCCTCAAGGCGGCAGGCTTGATCGATGCAGCCAGCCATCAACGCGCCCATCGCGACCGTGCACAACGCTGCTTCAACCATGTGGTTGCGGAGCCGCCAGACATGAGCCATCCCCTGGCGCCGCTGGCGCAGGGCGAGGCGCTGCTGGCCCAAGCCCGTTGGGCCTTGCAGCACGAGATGGTGACCCATCTCGACGACCTGATGCTGCGCCGCCTGCGCCTGGGCAATTTGCTGCCCGATGCGGGTGAGGGCTTGCTACCCCAGCTCAAAGCCCTGTGCCAGGCCCAGCTGGGCTGGGACGATGCGGCCTGGGCGGGCGAGTGCGCGCGCTATCTGCAAATCATCGCGCGCAGCTATCGCGCTGAGGCGGCGGCCTAGGCTGCTATCAAAGCTGCTGCCCTCATTTCCTTTTCTCTTCACCACAAGCTCGCCATGGCCACACCTGATTTGCTGCTCGCGATTGACCAAGGCACGCAAAGCGTGCGCGCGATTGTGTTTGACCTGCGCGGCAATTTGATCGCCAAGTCGCAGCAGCACATCACGCCCTATTTTTCTGAGCAGCCTAACTGGGCCGAACAGCATGGCGACTATTTCTGGCAAAACCTCGGCCAGGCCTGCCAGAACTTGTGGGCCGAACATCCGCAGCTGCGCGAGCGCATTGCCGCCGTGGCGCTGACCTGCCAGCGCGCTTCGATGATCTGCCTGGACGCCGAGATGCGCCCGCTGCGCCCGGCCACCATCTGGCTGGATTCGCGCCGCACCGACAACTATCCCAAGCTGCCCTGGTGGCTGCGCGCGGGCATCAGGGTCAGCGGGCTGGAACACATGATGTACCAGCTGCAATCCAAGGCCGAGTGCAACTGGCTGGCGGCGGACTTCCCCGAGGTCTGGGCCAAGACCCGCCACTTTGTGCAGATCTCCGCCTATTTGAGCTACCTGCTGACAGGGCAGCTGCGCGATGCGGTGTCTTCGCAAGTGGGCTATGTGCCTTTCGACCACAAGCGCCAGGACTGGGCGGCCGCATCTGACATCAAATGGCGCGCCCTGCGCAGCCGCCGCGAGCAAATGCCTGAGCTGGTGCAGGCGGCGGAGCCCTTGGGGCTGATCAGCGCCGAGGCCGCGCGACACACCGGCATCCCGCAAGGGCTAACCCTCTTTGCCGCCGGAGCCGACAAGGCCTGCGAGGTGCTGGCCTGTGGCGCGATTGACCCCGAGGTGGGCTGCATCAGCTACGGCACCACCGCCACGATCAACACCAGCAATAGCCGCTATGTCGAGCCCATGCCCTTTGTGCCGGCCTATCCGGCCGCCATGCCCAAGCGCTACAACTCCGAAATCATCGTGCAGCGCGGCTACTGGATGGTGAACTGGTTCAAGCGCGAATTCGCCGCGCAAGAAGTGCTGCAGGCGCAAGAGCAAGGCATTGCACCGGAGCTGCTGTTTGACGGTCTGCTGGAGCAGTCACCGGCCGGCGCCATGGGCCTGGTGCTGCAACCGTTTTGGAACCCCGGTGTGCGCTTCCCCGGCCCCGAGGCCAAGGGCGCGGTGATCGGCTTTGGCGATGTGCATACCCGCGCTCACCTCTACCGCGCCATCATCGAAGGCCTGGGCTACGCCCTGCGCCAGGGCAAGGAGCAATTGGAGCGGCGGAACGGCCAACCCATCCGCCGCCTGCGGGTGGCCGGCGGGGGCTCGCAAAGCGACCGGGTGATGCAGATCACCGCCAATATCTTCGGCCTGCCGGCCGAGCGCATCCACACTTACGAAGCCTCGGGCCTGGGCGCGGCCATCAATGCGGCGGTGGGCGCGGGCTTTTTCAAGAACCATGGCGAGGCAGTGGCGGCGATGTCGCGCCCCGGCCAGGTGTTTGAACCCGAGGCCGACAAGGTGCAGCTTTACGACCGGCTCTACCGCGAGGTCTACCGCCGCATGTATGCGCGCTTGTCGCCGCTGTACCGTTCCATCCGCCACATCACGCACTACCCCAAGCATTGAGCGCATTGGGGCTGCGGCCAGACGTTCAGGCCAATGCCGGCGCGCGGTAAAGCAGCACCTTCAAGGCGCGGTCTTCGTCCACATCGGCGAAGGCGGGCGGATTGGCCAGGCGCTCGACCAAGACCAAGTCGGGCGCCAGCTCGCTCATCTGTTCGGTCAAAAAGCTCAGGCCCAGCTTGGGCGTGTTCAGGCACAGCAGGGCGTGGCCGCCGGGCATGAGCAAATCGGGCAGGCGGCGCATCAGGCGGGCGTAATCTTTGCTGGCCACAAAGCTGCCTTTTTGGAAGCTCGGCGGGTCGACGATGATCAGGTCGTAAGGGCCGCCGCGGCTGATCTTGCCCCAGGTGGTGAAGATGTCGTGCGGCAAAAAGCTGGCCTTGCCCATGGCCTCGGCGCCGACATCGTTGAGCGCGTGGTTCTGTTTGCCGATGGACAGGGCGCCGGCGCTCATGTCCAGGTTCAGTACCTTGCTCGCACCACCCTGCAGGGCCACAACCGAAAACGCACAGGTGTAGGCAAACAGGTTCAGCACCTTGGCGCCCCCGCGCGGATTGGCGGCGTGGAACTGGGTGCAGAACTCGCGCACCCAGCGCCGGCCCTCAGCCATGTCCAGAAACAGGCCGTGGTTTTGGCCCCGGCTCACATGCACCTGATAGCGGGTGCCGGCTTCGCTGACGATATGAGGCGAGGGCACGCTGCCGGCCAGCAAGCGGGTCTCGGTGTTGTCGCCTTCCTGGCGGCATTGATAGATCAGATTCAGTTTCGGCTGATCAGGGCTCAAGGCTTGCTGGCGCTGGGCCAGGCCGCTTTGCAGCGTGCCAAGCTCGGCTTCGCTCACGGGCTGGAAGCTGGTCAGCACCCAGACGGGGGCGAAGTAGTCCAGCGTCCAGTGCTCACAGCCCGGGTACAGGCCGCCGCGGCCATGAAAGATGCGGCAGGCGTCGCTGGGAATGGCGGGCAGGGCGGTGATGGCGTCGAGCAGGGCTTGCATAGGGCGATGGCAGGGAGGGGGTGCCAGTGTATGCAGCTTGGCGCAAGGTGCTTGCCGTGAAACGACAAATGGCAAGACCCTCACGGGCCTTGCCATTCGCGCAAGAGCAAACAGACGCGGCGCTAACTCGACATCAGCGCCTGGCCTTGCTGAGTCCTTGCTTAGACCTTGCTCAGCTTCACGCTCGTAGCCTCGGCGGTCAAATAGCCCACCGCGGACGCAAAACGGTCGTTGTAGTTGGCGCGCACCAGCGGATCCAGTGTGGCTTGCACCTTGGCGTGCAGGCCGCTGCTCCAGTCGCCCACGTGCTGGAAGTTGCTGGTGATGTAAGTCCAGCCATTCAGGTCATCCACCACACCCAGGCCGGTGGCTTCTGCGCCGGCTGGCATGGACATCAGGCGGCTCAGCTGCTTGGTGTCGACGTTATAGGCCCAGACGAAGTTATTGACGTGGTAGGCACTGTCTTCGCCGATGAAGAGGGTGCGCAGCTTTTCAGAGAACTTCAGGTTGTCCGGCGCGCCGATCTTGTCGGGGTTGGCCAAATTGCCCAGCGCATCGGCGGCGATGTCCTCGCCCACCAGCAAGGCCTTGGTTTGCGTGGGCATCCATTCGCTGTTGATGGCGCCGCCGGCTGTGTCCTTCTGGCCACCGGCCAAGGTGTGTGCCAAGACGGCGCCGGCGTTGACGGCCTTTTCCAGCGTCACGCCATGGGCTTCGTTCCAGCCCGCACCATTGCGCACCATGGACTTCTGCATGTTCTGCAGGGCCGAATAAGCGATCTTGTCCTTGGCGTTGACGGTGGTGCCTTCCATCTTGGTGAAGGCCATGCTCGCGCCCAAATAGCTAGCGTAGCGGCGGGTTTCCAGGAAGGCGGCGGCCTTTTCCATGCCGGCTTTGATCTTGATCCACTGGTTGCCACCGTCGATCCAGATCTTGGTGAAGGTGACATCCTTGGGGTCGCTGAAGGCCACGTCCATGATGTCGTTGGGCTTCAAGGTGTCGGCCAGTTTTTCGATCTCGGCGCTGGTGGCGGAGCCGAGCTTGATCCAGCTCAGCGCTGCGCCGGCGGCGGCCGTGTCCAGCGAGAAGCCCGCGCCAAGCTTGGCCACATACAGGCTGCCTGAAGACAGGTCTTTTTCCTTGTCGGCCACGAAGACGAACAAGCCGCTGTTGGTCGCATCGTCGCCCATCAGTGCGGTGCGGTTGTCGGGCATGACCTGGATCAGCTCGTGCGACAGGCGGCCCAGGCAGTAGTGCTTCTTGATGCTGCCGGTGCCGTCGGGATTGATCGTCACTTCGGGCAGATGGCCATAGTGATAGGGGTTGGCCTTGGTCTCATCGCCGAACAGGTTTTTGCTATAGGCCTTGAATTGGGCTTGGGCCTCGGCTTGGCTCTTGTTCGGGGTCTTGACCAGCAGACTGAAGGCATCGGGCTCGTACTCTTCGCTGGACAGATGGGTGCTCCAAGGCGAGAGGCTGGAGCCGCAAGTGATCCACAGACCATGGGCCGAGGAGGTGTCCACATTGTGATACTTGACCAGGCTCAGCTTGCCGGTGCTCTGGTCTTGATCCAGCGTCAAGACGGCGATCGGCGACGGCAGCTTGCCGTACATATCGGTCTTGTCGTCTTGCGCGCGGGTGGTGTATTCGAACTGCACCACGGCGAACACGGCCTTGCCCTTGATGCCGGTGACGGTGGGGTTGGCCAAGCTCAGCAGCGAGGTGCCGTCCGGCGAGTCGGAGAAGAACTGGCGCTCCTTGCCAGCCACCGACTTGTCCATGATGGGCTGGTTTTTGATGTCCACATAAGCGCCGGCCAGCACGGTGCCGCCCTTGCCGTCGGGCACTTGGCTACCGGTCATGAAGAAGGGGGCGTAGGCCAGCTTGAAGCTTTGCTTGCTGCCGTCGCTCAGGCTCACGTCCAAGCTGGAGGCCACATAGGTGGTGGCCATGGCGGCCGGGTTGCTCAAGTTGGGGGCAGCCATGGAGCTGAAGCTGGCCGAGACCATTTGCGCAGCCTCGAAGTCATCGCCGCCGCCGCAGCCGCTCAGCAGTGCGCTGGCGCTCACGCCGGCGACGCCGGTCAAAGGCAGCATCATCGGTGCGCCCAGGAACTTCAAAGCCTGGCGGCGGGTCGCGACGAGCGTGGTGGGTTTGGACACTTGCATTCCTTCCATACATTGTTTGTTCAAACCGGCGGGCGGTTTGCGGTGAGGCGCTGAGCGGGGGTGTCCACGTAACTTGGTGGAAACCCGAGCAGGCACGGCCGTGAATGTAGGGAAAGCTAGTGTCTATTTGATGACAAAACGGCGACGAAGTTGTCGCAAACATGGCCCATCCGGATCAGTTTCGGATCAGTTCCGGCGGGCGCTGAAGGCCTTAAGTCTTGTCGCTCAGCAAGTCACCCGGAGCGCCAAACATATAGCAGTCAATAAAGGTGAAGTAGAGGCTGGCGTAGAACACCGTGGACAGCAGCAGGCCGCAAGCCATGGCGATGATGGGTGCGAGCTGCCCCAGGCCCAGCAGGCTGGCCAGCACACTGCCGATCAGCCCCAGGGCCATGATCAGGGCGCCCCACAGCAGGGCGTTGTAGGCAAAGGCACCACGGTTGCGCCACACCCCCAGGGTGCTGGAGAACATGGACTGCATCAGGCCTTGACCACCCCAATGCACCAAGGCCGGCGCATGCCAGAAGGGGATAGACACCACGGCCGCCAGCACCACGCGGGTGATGGCGCCCCACAGCAGGGCCGGGTTGGCGGCCGCCTCGGACAGCTTTTCGGCGGAGGCGCCGTCGGCCATCAGTTGCTGCAGCTCATCCATGCTGCCGCCGTCCACCCAGCTCGAGATGAAGCTGATGGCGATGGTGAGCAAGGCATAGCAAGCACCCAGCAGCAGCTGCGTATTGCGGCGCTCCTTGGTGAGCCGGAAGGGCATCAGATAGACCCCGGCGGTGGGCGTTTTGTTTTGCAGCACCAGATGGGTGGCCAGCATGAAGCCCAGGCTGAGTTGTGGCAGCGCCATCAGCAAGAGCATCACGCCTGCGCCCGGCAACATCAGTATCACCATGGCCGCGAACAAAAACACCGAGAACAGCCCGGCCAGGGCCATGGGCTTGCGCTGAAAGACCTTGAAGCCATGCCGTATCCACAACATGCCATTGCGGCTGGGTACGGTTTGCAGGTGCAAGATCATCGGAGGGGGAGTGCTCAAGGTCAAAAGGCTCAAGGGTAGGGAGTTTCAGGCGGCCGGACAAGCACGCTCGGCTTTGCGCGTGCGAGCCACGGTCGAACTAGGCGCTGGCCAGCGCATGCCAGGGACGCGCAATGCGCTCACGCAGCACGCGTTCGAAATGGCCGGGGTCGTGGGGGGTGAGCAGGCTGGCGTCGCGCGGCAGGTAAACGTCCCACAGGCGCGAGACCCAGAAGCGCAGCGCCGCAGCACGCAAGAGCGCGGGCAGCAGGCGGTGTTCGGTGCCACTCAGGGGCCGCACGGTCTCATACGCATCCACAAAGGCTTGCGCGCGGGTCTCATCGAGGCGGCCGCTGTCGCGGTCAATGCACCAATCGTTTAAGCACACGGCCAGGTCGAACAGCCAGGTGTCGACGCCGGCGAAGTAAAAGTCGAAGAAGCCGCTGAGCCGTTCACGGCCGGGCAGGCCATCGAACATGACGTTGTCGCGGAACAGATCGGCGTGGATGGGGCCGCAGGGCAGCTCGGCATAGCTGGCGGAGGCCGCCAGGCTTTGCTGGTAGGCCAGCTCTTGCTGGATCAAGCTGCTGCGCTCCGGGTCCAAGAAGGGCAGCAGTACGGGAACCGTTTCATTCCACCAATCCAGGCCGCGCAGATTGGGCTGGTCGAGCGGGAAATCTTGCGCCGCCAGATGCATGTGGGCGAGGCCAGCGCCGACTTGGGCGCAGTGGAATAGATCGGGCGCCAACTGGTGGCCGCCGCTGAGCTTGTTCACCACCGCGGCGGGCTTGCCTTGCAACTCGAACAGGATGTGGCCTTGGGCATCGGCCTGCGGGTCTGGCACGGCGATGCCGCGCGCTGCCAGATGCTTCATCAGCTGCAAGTAAAAAGGCAGTTGCTCAAAGCTCAGGCGTTCGAACACCGTCAGCACGAACTCGCCCTTGTCGGTGTCCAGGAAATAGTTGGTGTTTTCGATGCCGGCTTTGATGCCGCGCAGCGATTGCAACTGGCCCAGATGGAGGCGGGTTGCCAGGGCTTGTGCCTGGGCTTCGGTGACTTGGGTGAATACGGCCATGGCAACAGAACGCTTTTATCGGTGCGTCAAAGAAGAGGGTGAGGCGGACGAGATCGACTTCGGCGATTAGGGCGATTTGGGCGACTAGGGCGAGCAGGGCAAACAGTGCAACTTGGGCGCCGTGCCTGGCTGGCCGCTGAGCATCAAAAGGTCAGCAAGCGCCAGACTCGCGCACCGGCTGCGCCGCGGCTGGCGGAATTGCCTTGCGAGGGGTCGCGGCTGGCGTCGCCCATGATGATCTCGTAGCTGGGCAGGGGGCTGTTTTTGGGCTGGACCGTGACCTTTTGGGTCTGGCCGCGCACACGCGTCTCTTCAACACGGTTGCTGTCGTCCTCGATCACGGTCTGTTCAACCTTGGCATCGGGGGTCTTGCGGGTGGCCGGTTCATCCTTCAGCACCGGTGCCTGGGCTGGCTTGTCAGCCGGCGCTTCGGCACGGGCCAAGCCGGCGCTGAGGCAAAGCAGCAGTGCCAGGGCTGTCAAGGCAGACTGAGCCAACAGGGTCGAAGGGGCAGCCGGGCCGGAATGAGGGATGTAGCGAACCATGGCCTCATTCTAGTTCGCGCCAGCTCAGCAACTCGCCTACGCTCACTGGCAGGGCTGGCACCCCGCGCCTGCACGACAATGCGCGGCATGAGCAAACCCATTCTTCTGCTGGTCGACGGTTCCAGCTATTTGTACCGCGCCTATCACGCCCTGCCCGATCTGCGTGGCCCGGCGGGCGTGCCCACCGGTGCGATTCACGGCATGGTGGCGATGATGAAGCGCTTGCGCGAGCAAGTGGCGGCCGAACATGCGGTGTGCGTCTTCGATGCCAAGGGCCCGACCTTCCGCGACGAGTGGTACCCCGAATACAAGGCCCAGCGCGCGCCCATGCCCGATGCGCTGCGCGAGCAGATCACTCCCATCCACGAGGTAGTCAAGCTGCTGGGTTGGCCGGTGCTGGAAGTGCCCGGCATCGAGGCGGATGACGCCATCGGCACCCTGGCCCGCGTGGCGGCCGAAAGCGGCCACGCCGTGGTGGTGTCCACCGGCGACAAGGACTTGGCGCAACTGGTGACGAGCGACACCACCCTGATCAACACCATGAACAAGGCCGCCGCCGTGCCCGGCAGCGTAGCGCCCTGGGGTGGCCCGGCCATCGATTGCGAGGTGCTGGACCCGGCCGCGGTGAGCGTCAAGTTCGGCGTGCCGCCTGAGCGCATCATTGACTACCTGACCCTGATGGGTGACACGGTGGACAACGTGCCCGGCGTTGAGAAGGTCGGCCCCAAGACCGCCGCCAAGTGGATTGCCGAGCACGGCTCGCTGGATGGCGTGATTGCCAACGCGGCCGCCGTCAAGGGCGTGGCCGGCGAGAACCTGCGCAAAGCCCTGGATTGGCTGCCGATGGGCCGCCGCCTCGTGACCGTCAAGCTGGACTGCGATTTGAACGGCTTTGTGCCTGGCTGGCCGCAGCTGGACGCTTTGGCACTCAAGCCGGTGGATGAAGCCGGTTTGCAGGATTTCTATACCCGATTCGGCTTCAAGACTTGGCTGAAGGAGTTGGCCGGCGCTGGCGCCAAGACTGCTGCGCCGGCTGCAGTCAGCGGCGATTTGTTCGGCGACGGCTCTGTTGACGCATCGGCGCCGCAATTGCCCGCCGCGGTTCAAGAGCGCAACTACAGCACCATCCTCGACTGGCCCAGCTTTGACGCCTGGCTGGCCAAGCTGCAGTCCGCCAGCCTGGCCGCGCTGGACACCGAGACCGATTCGCTCGACCCCATGCGGGCGCGCATCGTTGGCATTTCTTTCAGCGTCAAGGCGGGTGAGGCGGCCTATATTCCGCTGCGCCATGAAGGGCCGGACGCCCCGGCTCAGTTGCCGCTGGAGGAAGTGCTGGCCAAGCTCAAGCCCTGGCTGGAAGACGCCCATGCGCCCAAGCTCGGCCAGAACCTCAAGTACGACACCCATGTGCTGGCCAATCACGGCATCCAGCTGCGCGGCGTGCAGCACGACACCATGCTGGAAAGCTATGTGCTGGAAGCTCACAAAACCCACGGCCTGGGCGCCTTGGGTGAACGTCATCTGGGCCGCGCCGGCCTGAGCTACGAAGACTTGTGCGGCAAGGGCGTCAATCAGATTCCCTTTGCCCAGGTGGAAGTGGCCAAGGCGGCGGAGTATTCCAGCGAAGACTCGGACATGTGCCTGCAGGTGCATCAGCAGCTGTGGCCGCAGATCGAGGCCGAAGCCGGCTTGCTGCGGGTCTACCGCGACATCGAGATGCCCACCAGCGCTTTGCTGGCGCGCATCGAATCGACAGGCGTGCTGATCGATGCCAGCCGCCTGCAAGCGCAAAGCCATGAGCTGGGTCAGCGCTTGCTGACGCTGGAGCAAGAGGCTTACGACATTGCGGGTCAGCCTTTCAATATGGGCAGCCCCAAGCAGATCGGCGAGATTTTGTTCACCAAGCAGGGCTTGCCCATCGTCAAGAAGACCGCCACCGGCGCGCCTTCTACTGATGAAGAGGTGTTGGACAAGCTGGCGCTGGACTACCCGCTGCCGGCCAAGATTCTGGAATACCGCAGCCTGGCCAAGCTCAAGAGCACCTATACCGACAAGCTGCCGCTGATGATCAATGCGCAGACCGGCCGGGTGCACACCAATTACGCCCAGGCGGTGACGGTGACCGGGCGCTTGTCCAGCAATGAGCCCAATCTGCAGAACATCCCCATCCGCACCGCAGAAGGCCGCCGCGTGCGCGAGGCCTTTGTGGCGCTGCCCGGCCACAGCATCGTCAGCGCCGACTATTCGCAGATCGAGCTGCGCATCATGGCTCACATCAGCGAAGACCCGGGCCTGCTGCGCGCCTTTGGCGAAGGCCTGGACGTGCACCGCGCCACCGCTTCAGAAGTGTTCAACACCCCGGTGAGCGAGGTCACCACCGAGCAGCGCCGCTATGCCAAGACCATCAACTTCGGCCTGATCTACGGCATGGGCGCTTTCGGCTTGGCGCAGTCTCTGGGCATCGAGCAAAAGGCCGCGCGCGACTACATCGACCTCTACTTCAACCGCTTCGCCGGTGTGAAGCACTATATGGACAACACCAAGGCCCGCGCCGCGGAGTTGGGCTATGTGGAAACCTTGTTTGGGCGGCGCATCTATCTGCCCGAGATCAAGGGCGGCAACGGCCCACGCAAGGCCGGGGCCGAGCGCCAGTCCATCAACGCCCCCATGCAGGGCACGGCGGCGGACTTGATCAAGCTGGCCATGATCGCGGTGCAGGCCGCCCTGGATGAGCAGGGCAAGCTGACCCGCATCGTCATGCAGGTGCACGATGAACTGGTGTTCGAGGTGCCTGACGCAGAGTTGGACTGGGTCAAAACCGAGGTGCCACGCCTGATGGCCGGTGTGGCTGCGCTGCGCGTGCCCTTGCTGGCCGAGGTGGGCGTGGGCGCCAACTGGGACGAGGCCCACTGAAGTCGGGGGCCTCAGCCCATTTCAAATTGACGCGGGCTGTGCCAAATTGCGAGCGGCTGAGGCGCGGATTGCGCCGGCCTTTCGTTCATCAAGCAAGTTCAGGCAAGAAATGGGGTGGCACATGAAATGCACGCGCATGGCTGATTTCAAATGGCTGATCGCCGCCTGTGGCTTGGCCTGGGGCTTGTCGGCACCTGTGCAAGCCGCCACGCCTGCTGCAGCGTCAACGTCGCCACTACTCGGTTCGGCGGCGTTTGTGGGTAGCGGCCTGGTGCTGGATGTCAGCGGCATTGACAGCAAAGATGCGCTGGGCTCTCCCCTCAACACGGTGCTGAACGTGCAAGTGGGGGCGAATGCGCTGATCAACTCGCTCACTTGGGATTTGCAGTTGCAAGCCTTCGACCCGAGTTGGCTGTCGCACATCAAATTGAGTTTGGGCCCCAGTTCCGGCGCCGGCCTTGTGGCCTTCACGCCAGGCATCAATGATGAATACAGCGGCAGCGCGCATTACAGCGGCAGTGCCAATCTGGTCGATTACGGCCTGGCCTTCCAGGTCGGCGCCGACGGCCTGCTGCGCTTGGAGTTCTTTGAGGGCGTGGACAACGGCGTCGAGCCAACGGACGGCAAATGGTTGTCGGGCACGCTGAGCCTGGGCATCAGCCCTGTGCCTGAGCCCTCAAGCTATGGCTTGATGGCGCTGGGCCTGATTGTGCTGCTGGGCTCGCGAGGCATTGCCCGCCGGTTCGACAAGGGTAGCGGTAGCTGCAGCAAAGCTGCCTGAATTTTCAGCCTTTCGCAGCTCAAGCCCGCCCGGCGCATCGCCGCGCGGGCTTTTTTCTTGCCATTTGATGTGCGGCTTATCGTTGAGGCGCTTCGCCCCGGGGCGGCGCCCGGCTTCCCTCAGTTAGCATGCCGGGCATGAATTGGCCTTATGAATTGCAGATTGGCTGGCGCTACACCCGCGCCGGACGTGGTGGGCGGCGCAACCGTTTCATCTCTTTTATCTCCGGCGTGTCGGTGCTGGGGATCGCGCTGGGCGTGGCGGCGCTGATCATCGTTTTGTCGGTGATGAATGGCTTCCAGAAGGAAGTGCGCGACCGCATGTTGTCGGTGATCGCCCATGTGGAGCTGATGAGCTACAACGGTGACGCCTTGCCCGACTGGCAAGCCACGGCGGCCAAGGCGGCCGAGAACCCGGCCGTGCAGGCGGCTGCGCCCTTCATCGCCTCGCAGGTGTTGGTGGCGCGCGGCGACGAGATGCGCGGCGCTATCGTGCGGGGCATCGAGCCCGAGGCGGAGAGTCATGTCACGCCCCTGGCCGCCCAGCTCAAGGACGGCGCCCTGGCGCAATTGACACCGGGCGCCTGGCACATCGTGCTGGGGGCGGAGTTGGCGCGCAGCTTGGGCCTGCGATTCGGCGACAAGGTCACGGTGGTCTCGCCCAGCGGCGATGTCTCGCCCGCCGGCACCGTGCCGCGCATGAAGCAGTTCACCTTGGTGGGCACCTTCAATGCCGGGCATTACGAGTACGACAGCGGCATGGCCCTGATTCATGTGGCCGACGCCGCCAAGCTGTTCCGCGTCACCGGCCCGTCCGGCGTGCAGCTGAAGTTGAAAGACGTTTACAAGGCTCGCGAGGTCGGCAATGAGTTGATGCGCAGCATGGGCCCGGAGATTCGGGTGCGTGACTGGACCCGCAGCAATGCCAATTGGTATGACGCGGTGCAGGTCGAGAAGCGCATGATGGGCATCATCCTGACCTTGATCGTCGCGGTGGCGGCCTTCAATTTGGTCTCCACCCTGGTGATGACGGTGACCGATAAGCAGGCCGATATCGCGATTCTGCGCACCCTGGGGGCCAGCCCGCGCTCCATCATGGGCATCTTCATGGTGCAAGGCGCTACCTCCGGCGTGATCGGTACGCTTTCAGGCGTTGGCCTGGGGCTGTTGGTGGCCTTCAATATCGATGTGATCGTGCCCTTCATCGAGCGGGTGCTCAACACCAGCTTCCTGCCCGGCAGCATTTATCTGATCAACAAGATGCCCAGCGACCCGCAAAGCGCCGACATCTGGCCCATCGTCATCACCTCGCTGATCCTGGCCTTCCTGGCCACCATTTATCCGAGCTGGCGCGCCAGCCGCGTGCAACCCGCCGAGGCGCTGCGTTATGAGTGAAGCCCAGATTGTTTTGCAAGGCCTGGGCCTGGAGCGCCGCTTCAAAGAGGGCGAGTTGGACGTGCGCGTGCTGGCCGGCGTGGATGTGACGGTGTTTCGCGGGCAGACCCTGGCCATCGTTGGCGCATCCGGTTCCGGCAAGTCCACCTTGCTGCATTTGCTGGGTGGGCTGGACAAGCCCTCGGCCGGCCGCGTCAGCCTGCTGGGGCAGGACCTGAGCCAGCTCAGCGAGAGCGCGCGTGGCGACTGGCGCAACCAGCATCTCGGCTTTGTCTACCAGTTTCATCACCTCTTGCCCGAGTTCAGCGCGCTGGACAATGTGGCCATGCCGCTGCGCATCCGCCGCATGCCGCAAGCCCAGGCGCGTGAGCGTGCTGCGGCGATGTTGAGCCGCGTTGGCCTGGCCGCGCGCCTCAAGCACCGGCCCGCCGAGTTATCGGGTGGTGAGCGCCAGCGGGTGGCCATTGCACGCGCCTTGGTCACGCAACCGGCTTGTGTGCTTGCGGATGAGCCCACCGGCAATCTGGATCGCAGCACCTCGCAAGCCGTGTTCGAGCTGATGCTGGCCACGGCGCGTGAGCAGGGCACGGCCTTTGTGATGGTGACCCACGACCAGAGCCTGGCGGCACAGTGCCAGGCCCAGCTGAATCTGGTGGGTGGCCATGTTCAACAAGCCGCTGCTGTAGCAGCCTGAGTATTCAAGAATTGAAGAATTAGAGAAGTCATCGATGAGCAACAGTCCTCGCAGCGCCAAGCGTTTCATCCTCAAACTGAGCTGCCCCGACAAGGCGGGCATCGTCCACACCGTCACCGGATTTTTGCTGCAGCATGGCGGCAATATCCTGACCTCGGCCCAGCATGGCGATGCCGATCACCAACGCTTTTTCATGCGCATCGAGTTCGAATGCGCCGCCGGAGCCGAGCAAGAGCGCTTGCGCGAAGCCTTCGCGCCCCTGGCTGCCGGCTTGCAAATGGACTGGGAGCTGGTGGATACGCAGGTCAAGACACGGGTGCTGTTGCTGGTGTCTAAGCTAGGCCATTGCCTGAACGATTTGCTGTTCCGGGTGCAAACCGGGCATTTGCCGATCGAGATTCCGGCCATCGTCTCCAACCATCGCGAGTTCTATCAGCTGGCCGCCTCGCACAATATTCCTTTCCATCACTTCCCCTTGCTGGGCGCGACGGAGGAGCAAAAGCAGGCGCAGGAGGGCAAGATCCGCGAGGTGATGGCCGACAACGACATCGACCTGGTGGTGCTGGCGCGCTATATGCAAATCCTCTCGCCCGAGTTCTGCCGCGATTTATCCGGCCGGGCCATCAATATCCACCACAGCTTCCTCCCCAGCTTCAAGGGCGCCAAGCCCTATCACCAGGCGCATGAGCGCGGCGTCAAGCTGATCGGCGCCACCGCGCATTACGTCACCTCGCATCTGGACGAAGGCCCCATCATCGAGCAGGAAGTGGCTCGCATTGACCACAGCCTGGTGCCTGAGCAGTTGGTGGCGATTGGCCGCGATGTGGAGTGTGTGACCCTGGCGCGGGCGATTCAATGGCATGCCGAACACCGGGTGCTGATGAATGGCAACCGCACGGTGGTTTTCCGCTAAGCGCTGACCGCTGAGGCATGCAGCATCCAGCCGGCATGTGGATAGACAGCCACTGTCACCTCGACGCGCCGGAGTTTGATGCCGACCGCAGCGCGGTGCTGCAGCGGGCGCGGGCCGCCGGCCTGGGGCAACTGGTGCTGCCCGCCGTGGCAGCCTTCAATTTCGACACGGTGCGGGAGTTGGCCCATGCCCATGGCCTGAGCTATGCGCTGGGCATCCACCCGCTCTACACGCCGCAGGCCCGCGAGCAAGACCTGACCCTGCTGGACGAGTTGCTGGGTCGCTACGGCGACGACCCGCGCCTGGTCGCGGTGGGCGAGATCGGCCTGGACTTCTTTGCGCCCGGCCTGGATGCCGCCCGGCAGCGCTTTTTCTACACCGAGCAGCTCAAGCTGGCCGGTCGCCACCGCTTGCCGGTGCTGCTGCATGTGCGGCGCAGTGCGGATCAGCTGCTCGCGGGTTTGCGGCGGCAGCCGGTTTCGGGCGGCATTGCCCACGCCTTCAACGGCAGCGCCCAGCAGGCTCAGCATTTTGTGGATCTGGGTTTCAAGCTGGGCTTTGGCGGCACGCTGACTTTTGAGCGTGCCCAGCAGATTCGTCGCCTGGCCCAAAGCCTGCCTGAGTCGGCCCTGGTGCTGGAAACCGACGCGCCCGATATTCCCCCGCATTGGTTGTACAAGACCGCCGCTGAGCGGGAGCAGGGCGCTGTGACTGGGCGCAACGAGCCGGCTGAGCTGCCACGCATTGCCGCCAGCCTGGCCGATTTGCGCGGCTGGACCTTGGCGCAAACCGCCGCCATCACCAGTGCCAATGCCTGCGCGGCCCTGCCCAAGCTGGCGGCAACCATCGCTTGAGACGATGACGAGCAAGCGTTCGATGTCTATTCCCGATGCTATTGGGGCCGCGGCGGAGCTTTCCCAAGCCGGATCAGCCCCAGGACCTAATGCCGTCCGTCTGCAGGGTTTGGCCCCGGTCTGGTCCGAGCGCGCGAAGTTGCTGGTCTTGGGCAGCTTCCCCAGCGTGGCCTCGCTGGCCGCGCAGACTTATTACGGTCATCCGCGCAATCAGTTCTGGCCCATTTTGTCGGCCTTGTGGCAGCAGGATCTGCGGGCGCTGCCTTATGCGCAGCGCCTGGACGTTGCGCGTCAGCGCGGCTTGGCGATCTGGGATGTTTACGCCTCCTGCGAGCGACAGGGCAGCCTGGACGCGGCGATACAGGCCGCCCAGCCCAATGATTTGCTTGGACTAGCGGCAAAGATGCCGCGGCTGCAGGCGATCGCCCACAATGGCGGGGAATCGGCCCGGTATAAACGCATCACCGCAAGCCTGGGCCTGCCCGTCTATCAACTGCCATCCACCAGCCCGGCGCACGCCAGCTGGACGATGGAACGCAAATTGGCGGCCTGGCGAGAGGTGTTTGAGCGCCATAGCCTTTTGGAGTGACATGATCAGCAATAAGAAAAACAAGAGCGGCGCCAAACCCGTGTGGGCGCCCGCCACCCTGTCGGAATTTGATGGCGTGCGCTTTTTGCATCTGGACAGCATCTGGGTGCAGGGCGCCATGCGGATTCGCAAGCCGCAGCAGCTGGAGTTGGAATACATCCAGCGCATGATGGTGTGGATGCTGTGGCGCGAGTCCGCGCAGCTGCGCGAGGGTCATGCCGTGCAACTGGGCTTAGGTGCTGCGGCCATCACGCGCTTTTGCCACAAGATGCTGCGCATGCGCACCACGGCAGTGGAGATCAATCCGACCGTGATCAGCGCCTGCCGGGCCTGGTTTCATCTGCCCGAGGACGATGCCAAGCTCACGGTCATCAATGCCGATGCCGCCAGCTGGGTGGCGGAGCCCCAGCAAGCCGGCACGGCCGATGTGCTCAATATCGACCTCTACGATCACGACGCTGCCTCGCCGGTTCTGGATGATGAAGCGTTCTATGCCCATTGCCGCGACTTGTTGAGCGACGGTGGCTTGATGACGGTCAATCTGTTCGGCCGCGATGCCAGCTTCACCCGCAGCGCCCTGCGCATCGCCAAGGTGTTCGGCTCCGATCAGGTGTGGAGTTTGGCGCCGACCAAGGAGGGCAACACCATCGTGGTGGCGGCGCGAGGTGTGTCGGTGCCGGATCGCGAAGAACTGGAACGCAGAGCGGCTAATATCGAGTCGCAGTTCAGCCTGCCGGCGCGGAAGTGGTTGCGTCTGGTGCGGCCTTTGCCCTTGAACATCATCCAACAGCTGCAAGCCGAGTCCACAACATGAGCGTGAAAGCCACCTCCGCACCCAATGCCAGCCCGCTCGAAGGCCGGCTGGACTGGCGGGCGATGCTGCACTGGCTGCTGGAAGACGGCTTGATCGACGAGCCTCAGGTGCTGCGCACCCAATCGCGCTTTGCGGCGGGGGACAGTTCCTTGCATCCCTTGGTGCGCCTGGGGCATGCCGGCTTGACCCGACTCAGCAATGGCAAGACCTTGGATGTCGATGCGCTGACCGAATGGGTGGCCGGCCGCGCCAAGCTGCCTTATCTGCGCATCGATCCGCTGAAGGTGGAGGTCGGCCGTGTCAGCGATGTGATGTCGGTGGGCTATGCCGAGGCCAAGCGCTGCTTGCCGGTGCAGGTCGGCTTGCTCGATGTGACGATTGCGACGTCTGAGCCCTTTGATACCTCTTGGGTTGCGCAAATCGAATCGCATATGCGCAAGCCGATCAAGCGCGTGGTGGCCAACCCGCTGGAGATTGCGCGTTACACGACCGAGTTTTTCACCCTGGCGCGGTCCGTGCGGGCGGCGGCCAAGGCGGGCGAGTCCAGCCAGGCCGCCAGCTTCGAGCAATTGGTGGAGCTGGGCCGCAGCAATAAACAGTTAGACGCCAATGACCAAGGCGTGGTCCAGGTGGTGGATTGGTTATGGCAGTACGCTTTTGATCAGCGCGCCAGTGATATCCACTTGGAGCCGCGCCGCGATATGGGCGTGATTCGCTTCCGCATAGACGGCGTGCTGCACACCGTTTACCAGTTGCCGCCGACGGTGATGAGCGCCATGACCTCGCGCATCAAGCTGCTGGGTCGCATGGACGTGGTTGAGCGCCGCCGGCCGCTGGATGGCCGCATCAAGACCCGCAATCCGGCCGGGGATGAGGTGGAAATGCGCCTGTCCACGCTGCCCACCGCCTTCGGTGAAAAGATGGTGATGCGGATTTTCGACCCCGACACTGCGGTCAAGGATCTGGCCAAGCTGGGTTTTTCTAGCCATGACAACGAGCGCTGGGAAAAGCTGGTGACGCAGCCGCACGGCATCATTCTGGTGACCGGCCCCACCGGCAGTGGCAAGACGACCACCCTGTATTCCACGCTCAAACGCCTGGCCACCGAAGAGGTGAATGTCTGCACCATCGAAGACCCGATCGAGATGATCGAGCCGGCCTTCAACCAGACCCAGGTGCAAAGCGCGCTGGATCTGGGCTTTGCCGAAGGCCTGCGGGCCCTGATGCGCCAGGACCCCGACATCATCATGGTGGGCGAAATCCGCGACCTGGCCACGGCCGAGATGGCGATTCAGGCCGCCTTGACTGGCCACCTGGTGTTCTCGACCTTGCACACCAATGATGCGGCGTCGGCCATCACCCGCCTGACCGATTTGGGCGTACCTTCTTATCTGATCAGCGCCACCGTGATCGGCGTGCTGGCCCAGCGACTGGTGCGCACCCTGTGCCCGCATTGCAAGGTGCCCGATCCGGCAGTGACGCGCGACACCTTGAACGAGATGCTCAAACACTGGCGCATGAATGGCGGCGTGAAGCCCTACAAACCGGTGGGCTGCCTGGAATGCCGCCATACCGGTTACCGTGGGCGTGCTGGCCTGTACGAATTGCTGACCATTGGCGAGTCCGTCAAGGCGCATCTGCATCCCGTGGCAGATATTTCAGCGCTGCGCCGTCAGGCCATGCAGGAGGGGCTGCGGCCGTTGCGCCTGGCAGGGGCCATGAAGGTGGCTGAGGGGGCTACAACGCTGGAAGAGATCTTGCGCAGCACGCCGCAGTGGCAGACTTGAGCCCTGGTCTTGCGTCTTGGGGTCAGGTTTTGCCTGCCGTGGTGTGAGCCGCTTCATCGGCGCCGCATGTTCGAGGAATGGAAGCGAAAAAATGAAAATCAAAAGTCAGCGGGATTTCTGGTCGGGGCTGATCTTTGTGCTGGTCGGCGTTGCCTTTGCCTGGGGCAGCATGAGCTACAAGTTCGGCTCTTCAGCCCAGCCGGGGCCCGCCTATTTCCCATTCTTCCTGGGTGTGTTGTTGGCCTTGATGGGCGGCATGGTCTTGTTCAAGGCGCTGAGCATTGAATCCGATGGGGGTGACCCGATCGGCAAGATCGCCTGGAAGCCGCTGCTCATCATCGTGGCCGCCATCATCGTGTTCGGCTTGGCTTTGCCGCGCCTGGGCCTGATCTTGACCTTGCCCCTATTGATCACCATGTCGGCACTGGCGGGCAATCAGTTCCGCTGGAGAGATGCTTTGCTCAATAGTCTGGTTCTAACGGCCATGAGCTGGGTGTTGTTCGTCTGGGGCTTGAAGCTGCAGCTTCCGGTCTGGCCTGTGATGTTCGGCGGCTGAGGGGCTAGGCATGGAATTGTTTGACAACTTGGCTTTGGGCTTGCATGTCGCCTTGACTTGGCAAAACCTGCTGTATGCCTTTGGCGGCGTGGTGCTTGGGACTTTGATCGGCGTGTTGCCGGGCCTTGGGCCAGTCGCCACCATCGCCATGCTGCTGCCGTCCATCTACGCGTTGGACGCCACGCCGGCCTTGATCATGCTGGCCGGCATTTATTACGGCGCGCAGTACGGTGGGTCCACCACGGCCATTCTCATCAATGTGCCGGGCGAATCCAGTTCGGTGGTCACCGCCATCGATGGCTATCAGATGGCACGGCAGGGGCGGGCGGGGGCAGCTTTGTCTGCGGCCGCGTTGGGCTCATTCTTCGCGGGTTGCGTCGGCACCTTGTTCATTGCCGCCTTTTCGCAGCCCTTGATCGTCATGGCGTCGAGCTTTGGCCCGGCGGAGTACTTCTCGCTCATGGTTCTGGGCTTGGTGGGCGCCGTGGTGTTGGCCTCAGGCTCACTGATCAAAGCTATCGCGATGATTCTGCTGGGCTTGCTGCTGGGGCAGATCAATACCGATGTCATTTCTGGCACGCCCCGCTTTTCCTTCGACATTCCCGAACTCACCGATGGCATTGGCTTCGTTGTCATCGCGATGGGCGTATTTGGCTTTGGTGAGATCATTGCCAATCTCGGCCAGCCGGAAGAGGATCGCGAAGTCTTTACCAATGATGTGAAGGGGCTCTGGCCCACGCGTCAGGACTTTCAGGAGGCCTGGCCCTCGGTGCTTAGAGGCACGG
The DNA here is from genome assembly GCF_038419725.1 of Roseateles sp. PN1. Lineage (NCBI taxonomy): Bacteria > Pseudomonadati > Pseudomonadota > Betaproteobacteria > Burkholderiales > Sphaerotilaceae > Roseateles > Roseateles sp. PN1. Next base: position 151,364 of record NZ_JBCARA010000013.1, read on the forward strand.
CCCTTGGCTCGGTGCTCGGCGTCTTGCCAGGAGGAGGAGCCTTGCTGGCCTCGTTCGCTGCCTACACGCTTGAAAAGAAAATCGCCAAACGGCCACGCATTCCTTTTGGCAAAGGCGCAATTCAGGGCGTGGCCGGCCCGGAGTCTGCCAATAACGCGGGCGCGCAGACCAGTTTCATTCCCATGCTGACCCTGGGCATTCCGCCGAATGCGGTCATGGCCTTGATGGTGGGTGCCATGACCATCAAAGGCATTCAGCCCGGGCCGCAGGTCATGACGAGCAACCCGGAATTGTTTTGGGGGCTGATTGTGTCGATGTGGATTGGCAACTTGATGCTGGTCGTCTTGAACCTGCCGCTGATCGGCATCTGGATCAAACTGCTCACGGTGCCCTACCGCTTTTTGTTCCCGGCCATCGTGGTCTTTTGCTGCATCGGCACTTATTCGCTCAATAACAATAGCTTCGATGTCTATATGACTGCGCTGTTCGCTCTGGTTGGGTATGTGCTCTACAAGCTCAGCTGTGAGCCTGCACCTTTGCTGCTCGGCTTCATCCTGGGGCCAATGATGGAAGAAAACCTGCGCCGTGCGCTGCTGCTCTCGCGGGGTGACTGGAGCACCTTCATGTCTCGCCCCTTGTCTGCAGGCTTGTTGATTGCGGCTCTACTGATGGTCGTGGTGGTCATGCTCCCGACCATCAAGAGCAAACGTGAGGAAGCGTTTCAGGAGGATTGATTCGCTGTGCCTTCTGATCTGCTCCCAGGTGAGTGCAGGGCTGGCCTTCCTCGCCTTGCTCACGCATCACAACTTTCTACCGAAATTCCGGCGGCCCTCAAAATTCCTGTGCTACAGTAGAGGGCTTCGCTACAGAGAAGCTTGTTTCGGCAACGAGACAGCACTGAATGAGAATTCGGTTTTGTAGCGTGAAGTGAGAGCGTTGAAAAACATATCGAAAGAAGTTTTTAAAACGCTTGACCGGTTTAAAGAAAATAGGTCATAATCTCGCTTCTGTGCTGCTGACGTCAAGTCGGTAGCGAACAAGTTAACGAAGGCTGAGGCCGGAGTTGCTTGAGCTCTTTAATAA
>NZ_JBCARA010000014.1:0-147615 GCF_038419725.1 Roseateles sp. PN1
TGCTTGGCTGCGTTACGGGCGCGGACTGCGTCCTGTGCTCGCAGGACGCAACCACAGCTCGTGACGTAGCTTCCCAAGCAGATCACGTGGGTTCGATTCCCATCACCCGCTCCAGACAAGTGAATCTATGCATTCACACACGATCTAGCCCCTAGTCAAATCAATGACTTAGGGGCTTTTTTTCGTCAAGCTGACGCCTGCTCGCGTCATCCAGCGCAGCAAACCCAGGGGAACAATGCGGGGAACAGTCCGGGGTACGCGCCCGGCATTGCGGCTCGAAACTTCTCGCCGTGCTGCAGCACTAAAACCGAGGGGGCCTTCAGTCTCGCCAGCAAAGCTGCCGAGATTGAAGCGGTGCATATTCCCCACCAACAATGCAACAACACCCCCATCAGTTGGATAGCCTCCCCGACGCCTTATCGCCGATGCTTCAGCCAAGGAAGAAAAGGGAGGAATGAAACCAATGAATGAGCGCAATGGTTCGCGCAAGCAACGTGTCTTGGCATGGGCTGCGGCTATGGGCCTGGGGAAGAAAGAAACACCAACTAACGATCAATCCAGCGAGCCCATCGCTTCGCTAGACGGACTGGAGGTCTCTGACTCCAGCTTCGATGAGTGGGCAGCGGCATGCGCAAGCCGCGCTGGCGCCCCATCAGGTTTTGTGGTGCACCAGCACCCCAAAACGAAGGAAAAGGCCGGCGCAATTTAGCTGCAAGGTGCCCTCCGCTGCGGCCAGCACACGCAGCGGGACGGCGCGCTGATTTCCGGAGCAGCGAAACAAAATCGCCCCCCAGCCGCAAGGCTGGGGGGCGATTTCTTTGCGCAGTTCGTCTGCTAAGCGTGGCGGGAGGGGCGATCAAACACGCTCAATCACCTCGCAATCCCAACCCTTGCCCGGGGTTCACTCCTTCACAATGCGCCCCACCTTTGCTTGCTGCACGGCCTTCGGGTTCTCGCTCAGCCATTCCACCAAGGCATCTACATCCGGGCCCACCACGGTGCGGTCACGGCCTTTGCTCAGCACGGCGCTGCCGTCGCCACCTTCGGCCATGAAGTTGTTGACCACCACGCGGTAATCGCGCGCAGCGTCCAGGGCTTTGCCGTTCACCTTCACATCGCTCAGCTGGGCCACGCCATCGGCCCCTTGCTGCCAGCGGTAAGTCAAGCTGCTGGAGATTTGCAAAAAGCGCGGGGCCGCATCGGCCTTGGGAAGCTGGCGCTGCAGCAGTTCACGCAGTTGCGCGCCACTGATGGTCAAGGCCACCAACTCATTGCCGAAGGGCTGAATTGCCAGCACATCGCTCATGGTGACCGGGCGATCCGACTCCAGGGTCAGGTCAGCGCGGATGCCGCCCGGGTTCATCATCGCGATGTCTGCGGCGGTGCCACGCTTCTGGGCATAAGCCAGCTGCGAATCGGCGATCAGATTGCCAAGAGGCGAATCACCAAAGGGCGCTTTGCTGAAACGCACGGCGCCTTCGGTCAGGCGTGCCACCGGCTTGTTGCGAGCCGCAGCGGTCAGCTCGGCGGCGCGCTGCACCAGGGCCACAAACGCCGGGTTGGGGGCATAGCTAGACTGCAAAACGGGGTGATTGACCGCCTCCGCGGCCAGCACCTTGCCGTTCATATCCAGCGTTAGCTTGCTTTCCGTCACCCAGCCGCCGTAGCTGCCGGCTTGCACCAGCAAACGGCCATCCACCTTGCAGGTGTAGGCCTGGTGGGTGTGGCCGCTGATGATCATGGCGTAGGCCGGATCCAGGCGTTTGGCGATGTCCACGCCGCGGCCTTGCAGCCCTGCGCATTCGTAGCTGGGGTCATTGGCGGCGCCCTTATGCTCGGCACCCTCGTGCATCACGGCGATCAAGACCTGCGCCCCTTCGGCGCGCAGTTGCGGAATCAGGGCATTGAGGGTGTTGGCCTCATCGCTGAAACGCAGGCCGACGATGGCGCGCGGCACCACCACCGAGGGCGTATCGCGCGTCACGGCGCCAACAAAGGCCACCTTGAAGTCGCCCACTTGCTTGATCACATGGGTGGGCAGCACGGGCTTGCCGGTGTTGGCATCCAGCAGATTGGCCGCCAGATACGGAAAGGCAGTTCCCTTGAAGCCGGGCCAAACGCAACCTTCGGCCTGGCAGATGCCGCGCGTCTTGCGCAAAAACTCCTGCAAGCCGGCATCCAGCTCGTGATTGCCCAGGGCGCTGGCCGCCAGATCCAGCTCACTCAAGGCAGCCAAGCTGGGCTCATCTTTCAAGAGCGCGGACATTTGCGGGGAGGCGCCAATCAAATCACCCGCCGCCACAAACACCGAATTGGGCTTACCGGCACGCAGCTGCTGCATGGCGCTGGCCAGATAAGCCACCCCACCCGCCGGCTGCGGTTTGATCTCGCCCGTCTTGGCATCGGGCAGGCGCGGCGACAAGGGCACCGGCGACTTGGGCTGGATATTGCCGTGGAAGTCGTTGATGGAAAAAACGCTCAACTCGCGGGTCGGCGCAGGTGCCACTTCAGCGGGTTTGAGCGGCACTTTGCTGGCGCAAGCGCCTAAAAGTGCAGCGGTAAGAACGGCAAGCAGCGCGCCTGCAGCGGGCGAACGCCCGGTGCTGAGGCGTTTGGAATGGGGGGGCGTGGGCAACAAGGGGCAGCTCCAGCGAATCGAAGAAAGGCCCGAACAGGCCATAGGCGAAGCCATCCACCCAAAGGCAGACGGCCGTGAAAGCGGCGCATGTTAACGCCGCCCGGCAAATCAGGCCCGGCCACAGACGCTGGCGGAATGCCGCCAGCGGCGCCAAGCTGTCGCAGCAAAACGACAAGTCATGGGTCAAACGGAAGATGTCACCGATTTGGAATATTCACATATGAAAATCGCGCTTGCGTGCAGTTTGTGCGCCCTTCGCTCGGGTGAAGCACGGGGGTAAGAAATGCAGTGCAGACCATAAAGTGGCGCACTGCTGACAAAGAGACAGGGTCTGGACGCGAAAGTTCGGAGGCAGATAGGCAACGCGAACGTTCCCGGCAAATAAGTTGCCGCAAACGTTTTCGACCTGCTGCGTTCGGCGCAATGCGGTGACAAGTCAGTGCTGACAAGTCGCCGAGAACAAGATTTCGAGTGGCCGAGGCATTGATTGGCAAACGTTTGCCAGTTGAGACGAGAGCAGCTTGCAGGATTTCATTTTTCTTATTTTTTGATTTCGATCACAGGAGCTTTTTGAGATGAGCAAACGACAGGTTTCTTCCGGCTACGCCGCCTTCTCCAGGACGGCACTGAGCCTGGCCGTGGCCCTGCTGGCTGGTGTTCCCGCGATGGCCCAGCAAAGCAGCGGCAACGCTGCAGCCAACGACGAAGCGACACCACGCGCCAAGGAGGACACGGTCCGCCTGGGCACGATCAGCGTGGTGGGCCAAGGCAAGCTCGCCGGCGGTCAGATGATCCAGGATGACTCGGTCAAAGGCCGCAGCACCATCACCAAAGCTGCCATGGAGAAGGAACTCGGCACGGGCAACGTGTTGCAGAGTATTGCCTTGCTGCCCGGCGTGAACACCTACAACTACGACGCCACTGGCATGTTCGGCGGCGACGTCAGCATCCGCGGCTTCGCGTCCGACCAGATCGGCTTCACGGTGAATGGCGTGCCGGTCAACGACTCGGGTGGCTACGCCTTTTACGCCCAAGAAATGATCGACAAGGAGAACGTCTGTACCGCTTCGGTGGCCCAGGGTTCTCCTGAGCTGGAGTCGCCAAACAGCGGCGCCACTGGCGGTTCGGTGAGCATGATCACCTGCGACCCCTCCGACACTCGCCGAGCCCGTTTCAGCCAGACCCTCGGTGGCCTGAACCTGAAGCGCACCTTCGTGCGTCTTGACTCGGGTCGCTTCGCCAACGACAAGGCCAAGGTGTTCCTGAGCTATTCACACGCTGAAGTCGACAAGTGGAAGGGCATTGGCACAGGCAAGAAGGATCACATCGACGCCGGCTTCTCGCTCGATCTGAACGAAGACAACAAGATCCTGGGTTCGATCCTGTACAACCGGATGGTCAACCAAAACATCCAGACGCTCAGCCTGGCGCAGTTGAACCAGTACGGCTACAAATATGACTACTCGCCCACCAACATCGGGCAGAAGACGCCCGGCCCAGGCGCGCAAGTAGACATCGCCCAGCCCGTCACCGCGGCCGGGTCGGGCGTCTACTACGGCCTGGCGCTCAACCCGTTCGAGAACGTGATTGCCTCGGTCTCGGGCTCGTTCAAGCTCGCCCAAGACACCTACCTGAAGGTGCAGCCCTATATGTGGTACGGCTTCGGCAATGGCGGCTGGTCGCGCCTGCTGCTGTCGGAAAGCACCGGCCTGATGGGCGGCGCGAAAGACATTAACGGTGACGGCGACACGCTGGACACCGTGGCTCTGGGCCGCGCCAGCGTGACCAAGACCAACCGCCCCGGCGTCACTGCCGAGGTGAGCACCACGGTGGGCAACCATTCGCTGAAAGCGGGCCTGTGGTACGAGCGTGCCTCGCACCGTCAGACCCAGCCCGCCGTCCGGTTGAATGCCGACGGTACGGCGACGGACAAGTGGTTGCGGAACGACTGCGTGCAGCGCGTCGATGGCTCTTGCTATGAAGGCCGCGACAGCAAGACGATCAGTACGGTCTACCAGCTTTATCTGAACGATCAGATCAGCTTCCTGAACGACCGCGCCTTCATCAACCTGGGCATCAAGCTGCCCAGCGTGACGCGTGATGTCACCAACTACGCCAACGAGACCAAGGTTCCGAACTACACGGTGGTCAATGGCGTCTACACACCCGGCACAGCGACCAGCAAGACCTTCAATATCGAACGAACCTTCCGCGAAGTGCTGCCGCAGTTGGGCGCCCGCTTCAACATCGACAAGAAGCAACACGTCTTCGCGAACGTGTCGAAGAACTTCCGTGCGCCGCCGAACTACGCGTACCAGGTCAGCTCCAGCGGTGTCTATGTGGCTTCCATTAACGGCGGCCCGGTGGAACCCCTGCTGGAAGTCAAGTCGGAAACCTCGACGATGATCGACGCCGGCTATCGCTTCCAGTCTCGCGATCTGTCGCTCTCCGTCACGCTGTTCAACTCCGACTTCAAGAACCGCCAGGTTCAGGCGACCGATCCGGAAACCCTGGTCAGCACCTATTTGAACGCAGGTGGCACGAAAAACCGCGGCCTGGAATTGGAACTGGGCAGCGGCGTCTACAGCGGCTTCTCGGCCTACGGTTCGCTGACATTCCAGAAGAGCAAGATGAAGGAAGACCTGCGGGTCACCACCACGGGCCTGCTGCCGACGAAGGACAAGCAATTCGGCAAGACGCCGGAGAAGATGGCCTCGCTGTCGCTGCAGTACGAACAAGGCCCGATCTACCTGCGCCTGAAGGGCAAGTACACCGGCGCACAGTTCGTCGACCTGATGAACCAGGAAGAGGCTCCTGGCTACACGTCGGGTGACTTTGACGCTGGCTACAAGTTCTCAAGCTGGGGCATGCTGAAGAACCCGCAACTGCGCTTGAACATCAGCAACATCACCAACACCAAGTACCGCAGCGCTTCGTCGGTCATCACCAATGCAGCTGCGACGAAGCTGAATGGCTCGGGTGCCAACTACAACCCGTCCACGGCTTTCTACTACTTGGGCGCCCCCCGCCTGACCGCGCTGACTTTCAGCGTGGACGTCGAGTAAGCCTCAAGCACGATGACGGACGGGGCTACCAAGCCCGTCCGATCAAGTCGGCAACCGCGAGTGCAGCCAAAAGCTGCCTCGCGGTTTTTTCGTTTCTGGGTGAGCGGCGCCTAGCGAAAAATGTCTCCCAGGCAGAGGTACTTGATCTAGCAAGGCAACAAAAGGGCAGCGCGAGCTGCCCTTTTTTCATTGGCCGCAGGAATGCAGCAAGCCCTTTGACAAGCGGCGAAAGCTTGTTCCGGAGGCTTGCTCCGGAGATCGCACTGCTGGCGGCCAGCACCCCGCCCGTCTTGATCTAGCTCATGCCGCCGCCGTAAGCCGGCCCCTACGCTCGTCGGCTTTTCTTAAAACTACCGAACAAGAGCGAGAGTGAATTCCCGATGAGCTTCAACGCGATGAAGATCTCCACCCGGCTGTGCCTGGGTTTTGCCGCCATGCTGCTGTTGATCGTGCTGCTGGTCAGCCTGGCTTGGACAAGGATGAGCGCGGTCGACCAGCAATTCCACCTCACCATGGATGAGCGCTACCCCACGGTCAAGATGTTGCTGTCGGTCAAAGAAGCCAACGGCCAGGTGGCGCGGGCCATGCGCGATGTCATCATCCTCAATGACAAGGCCGAGATCGCCCAACAGTTCGGCCAGATCGCCGAGATTTCCAAAACCACAGCAGCCACGCTGGACAAGCTCAACAAAGTACTGACCTCGCCCGAGAGCAAGCGCGGCTTGGCCGAGTTGAATCAAGCGCGCGGCGAGTACCGCATCGTGCGCGACCGGGTCACGCAAGCCGTCGAAGCGGGCGAGATGGAGCAAGCCAAGACCGCACTGCTCAAAGACATGCGACCCAAGCACCTGGCCTATATGGCGGCGGTGGACAAATTGGTCGAGCAAAGCGAAAGCCAGATGCACCGGGATGGCCGGCTTGTCAGCGCAGAAATTGACGACACCCTGCTGCAGCTACTGGGCTTAGGCGTGCTGGCCCTGATCTTGGCCGTGGGGTGCTGCTGGTGGCTGATCCGCTCCATCACCGAGCCATTGGAAGTGGCCGTACGCGTTGCCAGCAGCGTGGCCGCTGGTGATCTGGCCATGCCCATCGACGGTAGCGGCAGCAACGAAACCGCTCGCCTGCTGGCCGCCATGCAGCAGATGCAGTCCCGCCTAGCCGACATCGTCAAGGGCGTGCGTGCGAATGCCGAGGGCGTGGCCACCGCCTCGGCCCAAATCTCCTCAGGCAATAGCGATCTGTCGCTGCGCACCGAACAGCAGGCCTCGGCGCTCCAGCAAACCGCCTCGTCGATGGAGCAGCTGGGCAGCACCGTGCGCGGCAATGCCGACAATGCGCTGTCCGCCAATCAGCTGGCGCAAACGGCCTCACAAGTGGCGCAGCAAGGCGGTGTGGCCGTCGGCCAAGTGGTGGGCACCATGCGCGCCATCAGCGATAGCTCGCGCAAGATTGCCGACATCATCGGCGTCATCGACGGCATTGCTTTTCAGACCAATATCCTGGCGCTGAACGCTGCCGTCGAAGCAGCCCGCGCTGGCGAGCAAGGGCGCGGCTTTGCCGTGGTGGCCAGCGAGGTGCGCACGCTGGCCGGCCGCTCGGCCGAAGCGGCCCGCGAAATCAAGAGCTTGATCAACGCCAGCGTGGAACGGGTCGAGCTGGGCTGCGCCCAAGTCGACAGCGCCGGCGCCACCATCGAGGAAGTGGTGGCCGCCATCCGCAGCGTCACCAACATCATGGGTGAAATCAGCGCGGCCAGCCGCGAGCAAAGCACGGGCGTCAGCCAGGTCGGCGAGGCCGTGGCCCATATGGACCGGGCCACGCAGGAAAACGCCGCGCTGGTGGAACAGTCAGCGGCAGCCGCCGAAAGCCTCAAGCTGCAAGCCCAGCAATTGGTCGGTTCGGTCGCGGTGTTCAAGCTCGCGTCCTGAGCACGGCGCTCAGTTTGAGCGCGCAGCAAAAAGGGCACCCATCTGGGTGCCCATTTTTATGGCTTGATGCGGCGCAAGCGCAAAGCTTGCTGGGCTCAGCCAGCGCTTCTATCGAAATCCTTACTTTTGAATATCGCCCAGGCAGAGGTACTTGATCTCCACATAGTCATCCATGCCTTGATGCGCACCTTCGCGGCCAAGGCCGGATTGCTTGACACCGCCGAAAGGCACTTCAGCCGTGGCGATCAGGCCGGTGTTGACGCCCACCATGCCGTACTCCAGCGCCTCGCCGACCCGGAAGATGCGGCCGATGTCGCGGCTGTAGAAATAGCTGGCCAGACCGAACTCGGTGTTGTTGGCCAGGGCGATGGCCTCGGCTTCGGTTTGGAACTTGAATACCGGCGCCAGCGGGCCAAAGGTTTCTTCGCGCGAGCACAGCATGGCCGGCGTCACATCGGCCAGCAAGGTGGGTTCGAAATACTGCGCGCCCAGCTCGGTGGCCGCCTTGCCGCCCACCAGCAGGCGCGCGCCCAGGGCCAGGGCATCGTCCACATGGCTTTGCACCTTGGCCATGGCTTGAGCATCGATCAGCGGGCCCACATTGACGCCCGACTCAAAGCCATTGCCCAGCTTGAGTGCACTGACCTTCGCCGTTAGCTTTTCCAAGAAGGCCTCATACACACCGGCCTGCACATACAGACGGTTGGCGCACACACAGGTCTGGCCGGCATTGCGGTATTTGCTGGCGATGGCGCCGTCCACGGCGCTGTCCAGATCGGCATCGTCAAAGACGATGAAAGGCGCATTGCCGCCCAGCTCCAGCGAAAGCTTCTTCACCGTGCCCGCGCACTGGCGCATCAGAATGCGGCCGACTTCGGTGGAGCCGGTGAAGGACAGATGGCGCACCACATCGCTGTCGCACAGCACATGGCCGATGGCGACCGAGTTGTCGGCGTCCGCCGTCAACACATTCAACACGCCCGCGGGCATGCCCGCGCGCTGCGCCAATTCGGCCACGGCCAGGGCACACAGAGGCGTGGCCTCGGCCGGCTTGATCACCACGGTGCAGCCTGCGGCCAGCGCCGGCGCCACCTTACGGGTGATCATGGCGATGGGGAAATTCCAGGGCGTGATGGCCGCGCAAACGCCCATGGGCTGCTTGATGACCAGGTAGCGCTTGTTGTTGTCGGTGGTGGGGATGGTTTCGCCGTAGACGCGCTTGCCCTCTTCGGCAAACCAGTCGATGAAGCTGGCGCCATAGGCCACTTCGCCACGCGCTTCGGCCAGGGGCTTGCCCTGCTCGGCCGTCATGATGCGGGCCAGGTCGTCGGCATGCTTATTCAGCAGCTGCGACCAGCGCATCAGAATGGCGGCGCGCTCCTTGGCGGTCTTGCTGCGCCAGGGGCCCCAGGCATGGTTGGCCGCGGCAATCGCCGCTTGCGCTTCGGTCGGCCCCAGATTGGCCACCTCAGCCAAGAGCGCGCCAGTGGCGGGGTCGGTGACGGCGAAGCTGCTGGTGCCGCTGACCCATTCACCGTTGATCAGCGCCTGGGTGCGCAAAAGGCTGGCGTCATCCAAGGTGGCCAAAGGGGAAGTCGTTTGATTCATAGGCGGTTCTCCAACATGCTTGTGGCAGCACTCTAACCGAGGCGCCTGGGCGCCGCTGTCACCAGGGCATCCCCATATAATCGGGCCCCAGTGAATCCTGACCAAGCAACGCGGGCCCGAGCCCGCGTTTTTTGCGCCAAGCCAGACTCCATCGTGCGCCGCCAAGGCGCAGCCGACCCGAAAGTAGAGCCCGCATGAAAGCAGCAGAAATCCGCCAGACCTTCTTGAAGTTCTTCGAGTCCAAGGGTCACCAGATCGTCTCCTCCAGCCCGGTAGTGCCCGGCGACGACCCGACGCTGCTGTTCACCAACGCGGGTATGAACCAATTCAAGGACGTGTTCCTGGGGTTCGATAAGCGCGCCTACAACCGCGCCACCACCAGCCAGAAGTGCATCCGCGCCGGCGGCAAGCACAACGACCTGGACAACGTCGGCTACACCGCCCGCCACCACACCTTCTTCGAGATGCTGGGCAACTTTTCGTTCGGCGACTATTTCAAGCACGACGCGATCTCCTTCGCCTGGGAATTGCTGACCGAACATTTCCACCTGCCGGCCGAAAAGCTGTGGGTGACGGTCTATGCCGAGGATGACGAGGCTTACGAAATCTGGAACAAGGTTGTCGGCATCCCGGCCGAGCGCATCGTGCGCATCGGCGACAACAAGGGCGGCCGCTACCAGAGCGACAACTTCTGGATGATGGGCGACACCGGCCCTTGCGGCCCTTGCACCGAGATCTTCTTCGACCACGGCCCCGAAGTGGCCGGCGGCCCCCCAGGCAGCCCGGACGAGAACGGCGACCGCTACATCGAGATCTGGAACAACGTCTTCATGCAGTTCAATCGCACCGAAGACGGTGTGATGCACAAGCTGCCCAAGCCTTCGGTTGACACCGGCATGGGCCTCGAGCGCTTGGCCGCCGTGCTGCAGCATGTGCACAGCAATTACGCCATCGACACCTTTGTGGCCCTGCTCGACGCCGCCAAAAAGGCTGTGGACGAAGCCGGCGCGGTGAACTGCGACGCCGAGAGCGCCTCGCTCAAAGTGATTGCCGACCACATCCGTGCCTGCTCCTTCACCATCGTCGACGGCATCATCCCCGGCAACGAAGGCCGCGGCTATGTGCTGCGCCGCATTGCCCGCCGCGCCATCCGCCACGGCTACAAGCTGGGCGCCCGCACCCCCTTCTTCCACAAGATCGTGGTCGAACTGGTGAACCAGATGGGCGACGCCTACCCCGAGCTGCGCCAGGCGCAGACTCGCGTCACCGAAGTGCTCAAGCAAGAAGAAGAGCGCTTCTTCCAGACCATTGCCAATGGCATGGAAATCCTGGAAGCCGCCCTGGCCAATGGCTCCAGCCAAGTTGACGGCGAAACTGCCTTCAAGCTGCATGACACCTACGGCTTCCCGGTCGACCTGACCGCCGACGTCTGCCGCGAACGCGGCGTGACCGTGGACCAAGCCGGCTTTGACGCCGCCATGACCCGCCAGCGCGAACAAGCCCGCGCCGCCGGCAAGTTCAAGATGGCTCAGGGCCTGGCCTACACAGGCGCGCCCACCACCTTCCACGGCTACGAGCATCTGGTGTGCGAGACCTCCAAAGTCACCGCCATCTACATCGACGGCCAAAGCGTGACCCAAGCCAACGCGGGTGACGACGCCGTCATCGTGCTGGACCACACGCCCTTCTACGCCGAAAGCGGCGGCCAGGCCGGTGATAGCGGCGAGCTGCGCAATTTGACAAGCCGTTTCGCTGTCGAAGACACGCTGAAGATCCAGGCCGATGTGTTCGGCCACCACGGCCGCGTGCTGGAAGGCGCCATCAAGATCGGCGACCAGTTCAGCGCCAAGGTGGACGCCGAGACACGCGCCAAGACCATTCGCAACCACAGCGCCACCCACCTGATGCACAAGGCCTTGCGCGAAGTGCTGGGCGCCCATGTGCAGCAAAAGGGCTCGCAAGTCACAGCGGATCGCACCCGTTTCGACTTCGCCCACAACGCGCCCGTCACGGCCGAGCAAATCGCTCAGGTGGAAGCCATCGTGAACGCCGAGATCCTGGCCAATGCCGCCGCGCAAGCCCAGGTGATGAACCTGGAAGACGCACAAAAGAGCGGCGCCATGATGTTGTTCGGCGAGAAGTACGGTGAGACCGTGCGCGTGCTGTCCATCGGCTCCTCCAAGGAACTGTGCGGCGGCACCCACGTCAAGGCGACCGGCGATATCGGCCTGTTCAAGATCGTGGCCGAAGCTGGCGTTGCCGCCGGCATCCGCCGCGTTGAAGCCGTCACCGGCGCTGGCGCACTGGCCTATGTCCAAGGCCTGGAGAACACCGTGGCGGCCGTGGCCGGCACGCTCAAGGCCGCACCGGCCGAGCTGGAGCAGCGCGTCAACGCCGTGCTGGACCAGGTCAAGGCACTGGAAAAAGAACTGGCCAGCGCCAAGAGCCGCCTGGCCGCCGCGCAAAGCAATGACTTGATGACGCAAGCCGTCGAGGTCAAGGGTGCCAAAGTCTTGACCGCCACGCTGGACGGCGCCGACGCCAAGACCTTGCGCGAAACCATCGACAAGCTGCGCGACAAGATGCACTCGGCCATCATCGTGCTGGCCTCGGTCGATGGCGAGAAGGTCAACCTCTCGGCCGGCGTCACCGCCGACTACATCGCCCGCGGCCTCAAGGCCGGCGAGCTGGTCAGCTTTGTGGCCCAGCAGTGCGGCGGCAAGGGCGGCGGCAAGCCCGATCTGGCCATGGCCGGTGGCACCCAGCCAGCAGCCTTGCCAGCGGCGCTGGCAGGCGTGCAAGCCTGGGTGAGCGAGCGGCTCTAACTTCTTTTCTTAACTGACAACCCCAAGACAAGGGCTCTCGAAAAATCCTCGAGAGCCCTTGTCATTTTTCAAGGACGAACACCATGACTGACTCGACCCAACACGATATCGACCACGCCAATGCAGAGCGCCTGGCCGCCCTGCTGCAAATCCTGGTGGCCGCCACGCCCGAGGATGAGCAAGCCGTGCCCATTGACACGCTGGACGGCTATATGACCGCGCTGATCTGCGGCCCCGTGGTGCTGAGCCCCATCGCCGCCATGGACGCCTTGTTCGGCGAAGACTGGGCCGCACCGCTGGACGAGCAAGACGCCACCGAAGAGTTCATGAGCGTGCTGATGACGCGCTGGAACGAAATCTCTGAGAGCCTGGACCCCGAGGCCCTGTCGGCCGACCCGGAAGCCATGCTGCTGACGCCGCTGATCACCGAGTTCGACGAAGCCACCAAGGCCGATCTGCTCAAGCAAGGCGTGCTGAGCGAAGACCAACTCAGCGAACTGCCGCCTCCCGGCCTGATGTGGGTGGAAGGCTTTATGCAAGCCGTGGAAGACAACGAGCAAGCCTGGTATGTGCACGACAGCGAAAGCGAAGCCGGCCAGATGCTGGACGCCATGCTGATGTCGGTGGCCGCCGTGGCCATGCCGCCCGGTGAGCAGCGCGAGGCTTACATCGCCGAGCAGTACGAGCCCGAAGACGACATCGACCAGGACGTGCTGCTGGACGACGCCCTGTTCTCGGCCCAAGACCTGCGCCTGTTCTGGCTGCAGCCGCAAGACGGACAAGCGCTGTCCTGATGGCCTGAGCCGCTCAGTCCTTGCCAGCCGGATACACCGGCTCGGCGAGGCTGCGCTGGTTCTGCTTTCCTACGACTCTTCAGTAGATTTCAGCGGCCTGTTTTGGCCACGCCGGCCAGCCTCAAAGCCGGCCCGCGCAATTCGGCGCGCCGCAGCGGCAGCTGAGCCGCCCTTCGTGGTGGCTGACGCCGTAGTCGCAACTCAGCTCCTCGCCGGGCTCGATATCGCGCAGGGCATAAAACTCCACCCGGCCTTGGCTGATGCGCAGCTTGGCATTGGCGGCGCAGCTGTGGTTGATGTGGCGCAGCGCGTCTTTGGATTCGGTGGCATCGACGGCGCGGGTTTCCGACACCTCAACGATGTGAATGCGCTCCCGGCCCTTGGCCCGTTTGCGTGCCTCGCGCACCGAGATCGCCTCGCCGCGCAGCTCACCAATCTTGCGCCGCGCGGGAATCGCCTCGGCGGCGAAAACACCCAGGCCGTCAATGACGCTGGGCCCCACCCGCAAGGCGAATCGTTCAGCCGGCAAGACCTGACCCTTGGGCGCTTGCTGCACCTCAGCGGCAGGTGAAGTTGGGGCAGTGGCGGCGGGGATGGCAGTCAGGCGGGGCATGGCGCTGATTGTCGCAGCCACGCCGCACTCCGTCATTCAAACCTCATGCTGGCTTGACCGAGGCACCACCTCCTGACCATACTGGGCCCATGACTGCCTGGATCCCCTCCCCCACGCTCGGCCTGTGCCAGCTACACATGCATGCGCACCTGCATCTAATGCAGGTCGGCCATGCCTGGGTGATCCGTTAGCAGCGAACGACGCTCACCGCCAAATTCCTCCACCAAATCCTCCCCAAGCCCGCTGCCCCAGCGGGCTTTTTTGTTTCCAAAGGTCCACCCGCCCAACCACAGACAAGGAGAGACTCCAATGGACATTCGCATCCGCCGCCGCCAACTGTCAGACGCCGCCGCCATCGCCCGCTTGGTGGCCGAGCCCGCCGTTTTTGGTGGCCTGCTGCAAATGCCCTACGCCAGCGAAGAGCAATGGCAGCACCGCCTGCAAGAAAGCGCCAAAGCGGGACACGCACTGCCAGATGTGCATCTGGTGGCGGAGCGCGGTGATGAGTTGTTGGGCTGCGTGGGCCTGCACCCGGTCACCGGGCAGACGCGGCGCCGCCATGTGGCCGAGATGGGCATCATGGTGGCCAGCCGCGCGCAGGGTCAGGGGGTGGGCGCGGCACTGATGGCTGCGCTGCTGGACTATGCCGACAACTGGGCCCAAGTGTTGCGCATCGAGCTCACCGTCTATGCCGACAACGCTCGCGCGATTCGCCTCTACCAGCGCTTTGGATTTGTAGAGGAAGGCCGCATGCCTGCCTATGCCTTGCGTGACGGTGCCTATGTGACGGCTTTGGCGATGGGCCGCCTGCATCCGTCGCCGCCAATGATTCGCTGAAGAAGCACTTATGGCCGATGCAAGCCAGGTCGGCCGGGGCAATGAAAAGCCCCATCGGCCCACCCGTCCGCCGCGAGGCGGGTGAAGTCATGGGGCCAGATCGAGCCATCAAATGGGGCGGAAGGCGCTGCGCTGGGCTTCGGCGACACGGGCCTCCGTCTCATCGGCGCGCTGCGGTGCCTGCGTTTTCTTGACCGGCTTGACCGGTGCATTGCTGATGCGCTTGCCGGTCATCACCAGGCGCACCAGCTTGACCACCTCGCTGGCCTCGGCGGGGGCAGCGGGCACGAGCAGGCTTGAAGCCAGCAGCAATACGCCGGCCAACGGAATGCCATTTCGTTTTTTTGTCTTGCCTTGGCTGTTGAACATCAAAAACTCCCTTGCCCTCTTGAGGCCGATCCTCAGGATCTCAGGCCGCCAGTATCCCGACTCATCCCGGCCGGCTCCATCGCAAAGCGACGAACTGCGTTAATGGCCGATAAGCGGCGCTGCGCAGGCATGAAGTTCGCGCGCGCCGGCGCGCCAAGTCGATTGGGCTCGGCCAATGCGCCTCGCGGCGGGGCAATAATCAGCGCCAATTCAACTTCCCCGCAGCCTCCACCATGACCTCCGTGCGCATTGATTACGCAGATTTCGCCAAACTCGCCCCTGGCGTGATGGAAGGCCTGGGCGCCATTGGCAAGGCCGTGGGTGGCTCGGGCCTGGGCAAGGATTTGATCGAACTCATCAAGCTGCGCGCCTCGCAACTCAATGGCTGCGCTTTTTGCCTGCAGTACCACCTCAACTTGGCGCGCAGCCTGCATGTGTCGACCGACAAGCTGGACCAGCTGGCCGCCTGGCATGAGGCCCCCGTCTTCAGCCCGCGCGAGCGCCTGGCCCTGGCCTATGCCGAACAGCTGACCTTGTCCGCACAAGGCGCCATCAGCGATGAGCTGTTCGCCCAAGTGCTGGCCGAATTCGGCCCCGCCGATCTGAGCTTTTTGACCGCCTCGGTGGCGCACATCAATGCATGGAACCGCATCGGCAAGGCCTTGCGCTTTACTCCGCACGCGCCGCGCCAGGAGCATCAACAAGCGCCCGCCGCCAAGCCATGACGGCCGCGCGCACGGTACTCACCGAGTTGCGCAGCGCGCGCCTGCTGCTGCGCGCTCCGGCGCCCCAGCTCACTGAAGCCGTGTGCGCCTTTCAGTTGCGCAACCTCGCCCATTTCGCTCCCTGGGATCCCAGCTACCCGCCGAGCTATTTCGAAGCAGAAACCGTGGCGCTTGCCTTGAGCCAAAGCGCCCAAGCCTGGGCCGACGACCAGGGCTATAACTACTGGCTGAGCCCGCTGAGCGAGCCGGAAAAAATCATCGGCAAGGTGCAGCTTTCACAGGTCTCGCGTGGCCCATTCCAGAACGCGGCCTTGGGCTACAAGCTTGATGCTGCCGCGCAAGGCCAGGGCTTGATGCGCGAGGCCTTGCAATGCGTCATCGCGCAAGCTTTTGCGCCGGGCGGCATCCATTTGCATCGCCTGCAAGCCGCCGTGCGCCCGGAAAACCTGCGCAGCCTCGGCCTGTTGCAGCGCCTGGGCTTTGAAGACGCCGGCCTGCAGCGGCGCTACCTCTTCATCAACGAGGCTTGGCGCGACCACCAGGTCTTCGCGCTGATCAACCCGGCCTGGCCCGACCAGCAAGCGCCGAACTAAAGCCGAGGCGCCGCCAAAAGCAGGCCGGCCAGCAGCAAACCCAGCAGCGTCAGCGCCAATCCGGCATAGGGTGCGAGTCGTCTCATGGGCAGAACAAGCCTCAAGGTCTTCCATCTGTATGAGTACTTTACATTGATAAATTATTGTTTTACAGTAAATTTTTATCAATGAACAATGAAGAACTCACCATGAGCAGACCGGGCCATGCCCTTCCCAGCGCCAGCTTTGGCGATGCACAGGCCGCCAAATCGATGTCCCGCTTGGCTCAAGGGGTCAAGCTGTGCTGTTTGCTGGGCGCTTTGGTGATCCTGCTGGGGCCGATCGCTTTTTGGACCAATCCGGAATGGGTAGAGTCTTCCGCCCGGCAGCAACTGCACCGGGCGGACGCCCTGCTGCAACTCGACAGCGGCGCCCGCTTGCTGGGCTGGCTGAGCAGCTGGCTCTTGGGCGGCGTGCGCCTGTTTGCGCTGTGGCAGGTTTGGGTGTTGTTCAGCTGCTTTGAACGCGGCGAAGTCTTTGCGACCGAGCCGGTGCTGCGCCTGCGGCGTTTTGCCTTCGCCCTGGTGGCGCACACCTTGGCCTCGCCGCTGGGAGACACCTTGTCCGTGCTGGCCCTGACCATAGGCAACCCGCCGGGCCAGCGTTTACTCAACCTCGGTTTGGGTTTCGAGCATGGCTTCAGCCTGTTTTTCGGCCTGATCTTCTGGGCCATCGCCCGGGTGATGTTTGAAGCCACCCGCGTGGCGCAAGAAAACGCCGAGTTCGTCTGATGCCAGTGATCGTGACCCTGGATGTGATGCTGGCGCGGCGCAAGATGCGCTCACGCGAGTTGGCCGAGGCGGTGGGCATCACCGAGGCGAATTTGTCGCTGCTGAAGTCCGGCAAGGTGCGCGGCGTACGCTTCGACACCCTGGCGGCCATCTGCCGGACGCTGGATTGCCAGCCCGGTGATTTGCTGAGTTATGTCGACGGGCCGGAGCCAGCAAGCGACGGCCAAAGCGACGGCGAGCGCGATGCCAAATAAGGCAACGCCTTTGCGCCGCCCCCTGCTGCTGGGCCTGCTGGCCCTGCTGCATCTGGGCCTGGGCTGGCTGATGGTTCAGCAGCTGCGGGCCAAACCCAGTGTGCAGCCCGGCCGCCAAGCGCAGCAGACCGTGCTGATTCCCATCTGGTTGAACGCCGGCAAGGCCAAGTCCAAATCAAACCCGCGCAGCGAACTGCAGGCCAGCTCGGCGCCTAACAACAAGGTGGCCAAAGCCGAGCGGCAGCCTGCAAAGTCAAGCCAGCCGGACGATCGCGTCACGACGAGCATCACCCTGATCACACCCAGCGCGGCCCCTTCAGTTGCCGCAGCCGCCTCGGCCCCTGCAACCACACCAGCCCCGCTCAATTTGCAACTGCCCGGTACCGCGCAAGAGCGGGCGCAGGCAGCCCAAGACCCGAAGCGCCCCTCATTTGCCGCCACCCAAGACCCGCGCAGCAATAGCCAGCGCCCTGACCTCGGTGAACGCATGGCCAGCGCCCTGGGCAGCGACCCGAACAGGGTTGAAACCATCACCGGCGATGGCAAACGGCGGGTGCGCCAAGGCTCGCTGTGCATCGACATGGAACAGCCCCGTATCGCCCGATTGGACCCCTTCAATCAAGGCATCAATCCCACGCCGGCACTTGCCAAACTTTGCGATAAATAGGCGCAGAACTCGACTCATCCCCCTCTCCTGCTCGACTTGGTCCGCCCTCCGTTCAACCTTGCAAATGGCTCACTCGCACACCATGAAGATTTCTCAGTTTGAATCGTTCATCACCACCCCAGCCCTGCGCAAGCTGGCGCTTGCCCTTGGCAGCATGGTCTTGCTGAGCACGCAGGCAATAGCTCAAGACGCCGCGCCAAGCCCCGCGGCTTCGGCGCCTGCGCAGTTGGAGACCGTCACGGTTCAAATGCAAAAGGACCCCGCCGTGCTGCCCTACGCGATGCTGAACCGGGTGCTCACCCAGCTGCAAACCGTGGGCGAAGGGCTGGTGCGCCTGGACTTCAAATTGCTTCCCAAAGACGATCAAAAGCCGCTGATCAACCCCAAGCTGGCCTTGAGTAGCGAGGACCGCTACATCCCCATTCCCGTGGCGGCCGACGGCGCCTTTGTGCTGCCGCTGCTGCCACAAGCGCAGGCCAAGGAAGCCGAAGTCGCCAGCAACCAGCCCAAGGGCACGATGCGCATTCAAGGGCTGCTGGAGATCAACGCCAAGCCCGAGGAGGTGGACATGAAGCTGGTGCGCCGCATCATGCGCGTGGGCCATAGCTTGCGCACCGAGATGCTGCCCTTCTACTTGCGTTGGCTGATGCCGCAAATCGAGGGCCTGAAAATCTGTAGCCCGCAAGCCGGCTGGCAGCTGGAATGGCCGGAGGGCGGCCAAACCTTGGCGCTGCCACTGGAGGCCCTGCCGCCCAGCAAGAGCCCGGTGGTCAAAAAGAACGGCAAGAACGAACCCGATCCGCGCCCCTTCTGCACCGTGCTGAGCGGCCAGGAACGCTGGCCCGACTCGGCCAAGTTGGTGGCGCCCGCCAACAGCAAACTGTCGGTGCAACTGAGCCGCTGAGCGTGCCGCAACGTGCGGCCGCCATCGGCCTGGTGCTGCTGATGCATTTGGCCTGGTTCGGCCTATTGCTGGCCGCCTGGCGGCAACATGACAGGGGATTGCAAGAGCTCGCCGCCAGGCCTAGCTCGCTTTTGGTGACGCTGTTGCAGCCCCCTGCGTCTGTCCGAGCACGCGCAGCCAGGGCAGGAACTTCAGGGCCGACGGGGCGGATCGTTCAGGCCAATCCCGTCTCGCCGCAATCCGCCGAGCCGCTCGCCGGCCCGAGTGCACCCCTCGCCGCCCGTGACAGCAGCGTCGCAGCCTCCACACAAGCAATAGCGCTTGAATCGGAAGCTTCAAACGCGGCATCCGCGCCACTGAACTTGCGCCTGCCGGCGCGATTGCCATACACATCCCGCAGCCAGCAAGCCGACGTGCGGGATCAAGCCTTGCGCGACCCCAGAGCCAATTCGGTACGGCTGAATCTGAGCGAACGCTTCGCAATCGCCATGGGCGCCGTCGCCTGCTTCTACGAGGAGCGCTTGCCGGACGGCAGCATCGCACGCGCGCCCGGCCGCCTCGAAGCGCAAGCCAGCAGCGGCACCATGCGGGACAGCTTCGGTCAGCCCATGCAAGTGACCAACCCGGTCCCGGTCTGCGTCAAAGCGGGTTGAAAAATTGCTCTTGGCTCAACTGCGGTACTTTTCCAACGCCTCGCCGCTGATGCGGCAGATGCGCCAGTCGGGCAGCAAGGTGGCGCCCATGCGCTCGTAAAAGCGGATCGCGGTTTCGTTCCAATCCAGCACACTCCACTCGAAGCGGCCGTAGTCCCGCTCCAGCGCGATCTGGGCCAAACGGGTCAAGATGCCTTTGCCCAGGCCCGAGCCACGATGGGCGGGGCGCACATACAGGTCTTCCAGATACAGGCCAGGCTTGGCCAGGAAGGTGCTGAAGTTGGTGAAGAAGAGCGCGAAGCCCACCGTCTCGCCATCGATCTCACCGATCAAGGCCTCCACCACCGGCTTGTCGCCGAAGAGATGCGGGTGGAGCTTGTCGGCGCTCAACGCCAACATATGCGTGAGGTTCTCGAACTCGGCCAGCTCTTCGATCAAGCTGACCAATTGCGGGACATCGGCGGGCGTGGCCGGGCGAATGGCGTAGGGTGGCGTTGAAGTCATGCGGGCATTCTGCCTGCCCGGCGCAGCTGTCGGGCCGCAGCCTTCTGGCGGCGAGCCCTTGTCGCCTGCCCGACATCAGCGCGCCCTTGCCTCCCCTATATTCGCTGGCATGACCGAAGCCACTTCTCACTCAAGCGCCCGCCCCCAAGCAGCCGCCAGCTACACCCCACGCCGCCAGCACCAAAGCCAGTTCCTGACCCTGCGTGGCCTGCGCCATCATGTGCTGAACTGGGGCGACGCCAGCTTGGTCACGCCCGACCGCCCGCCGCTGGTACTGCTGCATGGTTGGATGGATGTGGGCGCTTCGTTCCAGTTCGTGGTCGACGCGCTTGCCGAGGACCGGCGGGTGATTGCCATGGACTGGCGCGGCTTTGGCCTGAGTGATTGCAGCGGCGCCGACAGCTACTGGTTCCCCGACTACCTGGGCGATCTAGATGCCTTGCTCAAGGCCATCAGCCCCGATCAAGCGGTGGACCTGCTGGGCCACAGCATGGGCGGCAATGTGGTGATGGCTTACGCCGGCGTGCGCCCGCAGCGCATCCGCCGCCTGATCAATCTGGAAGGCTTTGGCCTGCCCGATGCTGCGCCCGAATTGGCACCGGATCGGTTGATCCAGTGGCTGGACGAATTACAGGCGCCGCCCCAACTCAAGCCCTATGCCAGCCTGGCCGAGGTGGCCGCCCGCCTGATGAGAACCAACCCGCGCCTGGCAGCGGACAAAGCCGCATGGCTGGCGCCGCATTGGGCGCGTGAAGTCAGCACAGCCCAGGGCAATGCAAGCGGCAGCGAATGGCAGATTCTGGGCGACCCGGCCCACAAGCTCACCAACCCAACGCTTTATCGTCGCGCCGAAGTCGTGGCCTGCTGGGAACGCATCGCCGCGCCCACGCTGTGGGTGGAAGGCAAGAACACCCAGGTGTTGCGCTGGTTCGGTGATCGCTTTCCCCGCGAGGATTTCGAGCAGCGCATTGCCGTCGTCAAACAGCTGCGCCGCGTGGTTTTGGACGAGGCCGGACACATGCTGCACCACGACCAACCTGAAGCCCTGGCGCAGGCGCTGGAAGACTTTTTGCGCTGAGCTGGGCACTAGGCGTTTAGGGGCGCTCCGCGCCCTCGGCCTGCAGCAGCGCGGCCGTCTGCGCATCCAGCCGCCCCATCGCCCAAGCGTAAAAGGCCACGATCAGGCAGAACACCATCAAGGCGCCTTGCGAGGCAACCCAAAAGCCAAACGGCCAGCCGAAGAAGTTGAAAGACAGGTCGCGGGCAAAGTAAATCAGCCCAAAGCTGGCCAGCGCCCACACCAGCAAGAGCACCGCGGTGAGCCGGCAAGTGCGGCGCCAATAGGCCTGCAGCAGCCGAGCGCGGGGCTGCGTGCGGCGGCTCAAATCCTCGTAATCGGGCATTTCCATGGGCTTGCAGTGTGCCGCAGTTTGGCGCCACTTTGCCAAGCCGCTGCCTGAGCCGGGCCGCTCATGTAAAAATGCTGAATTGTTCGCGCGCGCGGCCGCCCTGCATCGGGGCCCCGAGCCAGCCGAAAAAGACCGCCGCGAAACTAGCTCTGACAGGATCCCTCATGGACATCGAACGCATTAACACCATCGGCACCACCTTGGCCGACCTGACAGCGCGTACTGACGCGCTAAGGGGGTATCTTTGACTACGATCGCAAAGCACTGCGACTGAACGAAGTCAATGCCGCGCTGGAGAACCCCAGCGTCTGGAACGAGCCCAAGCGCGCCCAGGAACTGGGCAAGGAAAAGCGCACGCTCGAAAACGTGGTCAGCACCATCGACCACCTGACCAGCAACCTCGCTGACAGCAGCGAGTTGTACGAGATGGTCAAGGAAGAGCAAGACTTCGACGGTTTGGAAGCCATCGAGGGTGACGCCGCCAAACTCAACGAAATCGTTGAGCAGCTGGAATTCCGCCGCATGTTCAACAACCCGGCCGACCCCAGCAACTGCTTCATCGACATCCAGGCCGGCGCCGGCGGCACCGAGGCCTGCGACTGGGCCAGCATGCTGCTGCGCCAGTACCTGAAGTACTGCGAGCGCAAGGGCTTCACCGCCACGCTGGAAGACGAAACCGCGGGCGATGTGGCCGGCATCAAGAGCGCCACCATCAAGGTGGAAGGCGAGTACGCCTTCGGCCTGCTGCGCACCGAAACCGGCGTGCACCGCCTGGTGCGCAAGAGCCCCTTTGACAGCTCGGGCGGCCGCCACACCAGCTTTGCCTCGCTCTTCGTCTACCCGGAAATCGATGACTCGATCGAGATCGACATCAACCCGGCCGACGTGCGCACCGACACCTTCCGCGCCTCCGGCGCCGGCGGTCAGCACATCAACAAGACCGACTCGGCCGTGCGCCTCACGCACATCCCGACCGGCATCGTCGTGCAGTGCCAAGACGGCCGTAGCCAGCACAGCAACCGCGATGTGGCCTGGAAGCGACTGCGTTCGCGCCTGTACGACCACGAGATGCGCAAGCGCGCCGAAGAACAGCAAAAGCTCGAAGACACCAAGACCGATGTGGGCTGGGGTCACCAAATTCGCAGCTATGTGCTGGACCAAAGCCGCATCAAGGACTTGCGCACCAACTACGAAACTTCGGCCACACAGAAGGTGCTGGACGGAGATTTGGATGCGTTCATTTCTGCCAGCCTGAAGCAAGGCGTCTGAGGCCACAAGCCGCACTCGCCTGCAAACACCAGCAACGCGGCGCTCACTGGCGCCGCCTTTTTTTCACACCCCGAGGATGCCCGCCATGCGTGAAGGCAATGCCACCCTGATTCGCCGCGAAGACTATCAAGCCCCCGCGTTCTGGATTCGCACCGTTGACCTGAGCTTTGATCTGGACCCGGCCAAGACCCTGGTCACGGCCAAGATGCAGATCGAGCGCAACAAGGACGTCGCCCACGGCGCCCTGCGCCTGCACGGCGAAGAGCTGAACCTGCTGCGCTGTTTGATCAACGGCGAGAGCGTGTCCTTCCGCCAGGAAGGCCATGAGCTGATCATCGACAACGCGCCCGACGCCGACTTCACGCTGGAGCTGCGCAACACCTGCGCGCCCGAGAAGAACACCACGCTCAACGGCCTCTACACCTCGGGTGGCAGCTTCTTCACGCAGTGCGAGGCCGAAGGCTTCCGCCGCATCACCTACTTCCTGGACCGCCCCGATGTGATGGCCGTCTACACCGTGACGCTGCGCGCCGACAAGGCCAAGTATCCGGTGCTGCTGAGCAATGGCAATTTGCTGGAGTCGGGTGACCTGGACGCCACGCGTCACTTCGCCAAATGGCATGACCCCTTCCCCAAGCCCAGCTATTTGTTCGCCCTGGTGGCGGGCGACTTGGTGGCACGCGAGCAGCGCATCCGCACCCGCGCCGGTAAGGACCACCTGCTGCAGGTGTTTGTGCGCCGCGGCGACCTGGAGAAGACCGAGCACGCGATGAACTCGCTGATCGCCTCCATCGTCTGGGACGAAGCGCGCTTCAAGCTGCCGCTGGATCTGGAGCGCTTCATGGTCGTCGGCGTGTCCGACTTCAATATGGGCGCGATGGAGAACAAGGGCCTCAACATCTTCAACACCTCGGCCCTGCTGGCTTCTGCCGCCACGGCCACCGACACCGACTTCAACCGCATCGAGTCCATCGTTGCGCACGAATACTTCCACAACTGGACCGGCAACCGCGTCACCTGCCGCGACTGGTTCCAGCTCTCGCTCAAGGAAGGCCTGACCGTCTTCCGCGACCAAGAGTTCAGCATGGACATGGCCGGTAGCCCCAGCGCCCGCGCCGTCTGCCGCATTGCCGATGTGCGCCAGCTGCGCGCCGCCCAGTTCCCCGAGGACTCGGGCGCCATGGCTCACCCGGTGCGCCCGGACAGCTATTCCGAAATCAACAACTTCTACACCGCCACTGTCTACGACAAGGGCTCGGAAGTCGTGCGCATGTACCAGACCCTGGTCGGCCGCGCCGGCTTCGAGAAGGGCATGAGCTTGTACTTCGAGCGTCATGACGGCCAGGCAGTGACCTGCGATGACTTTGCGGCCGCGATTGCCGACGCCAACCCCGGCTCGGCCCTGAGCACCCGCCTGGACGCCTTCAAGCGCTGGTACTCGCAAGCCGGCACGCCGCGCCTGCAAGCCCGTGGCGTGTATGACGCCGCCGCGCAGACCTACACCCTGACGCTGACGCAACACAACCCCGCCACCCCAGGCCAAGAGCACAAGCTGCCCCAGGTGATCCCGGCGGCACTGGGCCTGCTGAGCCAAGAGGGTCAGGTATTGCCCCTGCAACTGCAAGGCTCGGCCGAGGTGCTGAACGAGCAGGTGCTGGTGCTGGAAGAAGCGCAGCAGACCTTCGTTTTCGTCAATGTGGCCAGCGCCCCTGTGCCCTCACTGCTGCGCGGTTTCTCCGCCCCGGTGGTGCTGGACGATGGCCTGAGCGACGCCGAGCTGCTGGTGCTGCTGCAGCACGATGTGGACGCCTTCAACCGCTGGGAAGCCGGCCAACGCCTGGCGCTGAACCGCATCCTGGCGGCAGTACGCAGCGGCACGCCGCTGCAGCTGGACAGCGCCTACCTCGACGCCGTGCGCGCCGTGCTGCGCCACCCCGAGCTGGACGCCGCCTTCAAGGAAATCACCCTCACACTGCCGGGCGAAGCCTATGTGGCCGAGCAGCTGGACGTGGTGGATCCGCAAGCCATCCACGCCGCTGTGGACGCCGCCCAGGTGCAACTGGCCGCCGCCCTGCGCGAAGACTGGGTGGCCGCGTTCGAAGCCAACCAGATCAAGGGCGGCTACACGCCCGACCCCGTGTCGAGTGGCAAGCGCGCCCTGGCCAATTTGGCCCTGAGCATGCTGGTGCTGGACGCGCAAGCTAGCCAAGACACCGTCTGGCCCGGCCGCGCCTACCAGCGCTTCAAGGACGCCGGCAATATGACCGACCGCCTGGGTGCCCTGTCGGCCCTGGTCGGCGCCCATGCCGAGCTGGCCGAGCCCGCGCTGGCCCGCTTCCACGAGCTGTTCAGCAAAGACCCCCTGGTGATCGACAAGTGGTTCGCCCTGCAAGGCCGCACCCCGGAGCGCGATGGCCGCACCTTCGCCCGCGTGCGCCAGCTGCTGCAGCACCCCGACTTCACGCTGAAGAACCCCAACCGCGCACGCAGCTTGATCTTCTCGCTGTGCATGTTCAACCCAGCCGCCTTCCACCGCGCTGATGCCGCGGGTTATGTGTTCTGGGCCGAACAGGTCTTGGCGCTGGACGCCATCAACCCACAAATCGCCAGCCGCCTGGCCCGCGTGATGGACCGCTGGAATGTGCTGGCCGAGCCTTACCGCAGCGCCGCCCTGCTGGCCATCCAGCGCGTGGCCGCCAAGGCCGACTTGTCGGTCAATGTGCGCGAAGTCATCAGCCGCGCCCTGGCTTCGGCTCCCGATCAAACTCCAACGGCCTAACATCATGACCCGACGCATCAGCCTAACCCAATACCTGATCGAACAGCAGCGCCAGCATGGCCACATCCCGCAAGAACTGCGTTTGTTGATTGAAGTGGTGGCACGCGCCTGCAAGCGCATTGCCATCAGCGTCAACAAGGGCGCTCTGGGCGAGGTGCTGGGCACCGCCGGCAGCGAGAACGTGCAGGGCGAAGTTCAGAAAAAGCTCGACATCATCGCCAACGAGGTGCTGATCGAAGCCAATGAATGGGGCGGTCACCTGGCGGCCATGGCCTCCGAGGAAATGGAAGGCATCTATGTGGTGCCCAACCGCTTCCCGCAGGGCGAATACCTCTTGATGTTCGACCCGCTGGACGGCTCGTCGAATATCGACGTCAACGTCAGCATCGGCACCATCTTCTCGGTGCTAAAAAAGCCCGAAGGCTCGGCCGGCGTCTGCGAGGCCGACTTCCTGCAGCCCGGCAATCAACAAGCCGCTGCCGGCTACTGCGTCTACGGCCCGCAAACCACCCTGGTGCTGACCGTGGGCGACGGCGTGGTGATGTTCACCCTGGACCGCGAGCAAGGCTCTTTTGTCTTGACCGAAGATGACGTCAAGATCCCCGAAGACACCAAAGAGTTCGCCATCAATATGTCGAATATGCGCCACTGGGATGCCCCGATGAAGCGCTATATCGACGAATGCTTGGAAGGCAGCACTGGCGTCCGCGGCAAGGACTTCAATATGCGCTGGATCGCCTCCATGGTGGCCGATGTGCATCGCATCTTGACCCGCGGCGGCGTCTTCATGTACCCCTGGGACAAGCGCGAACCCAACAAGGCCGGCAAGCTGCGCCTGATGTACGAAGCCAACCCCATGGCCTTCCTGGTCGAGCAAGCCGGTGGCGCCGCCACCAACGCCCGCCAGCGCATTCTGGACCTGCAACCCAGTCAGCTGCATGAGCGCGTGTCCGTCGTTCTGGGCTCCAAGAATGAAGTCGAGCAGGTCACCCGCTATCACCTGGAAGCCGGCAAATAAGCCAGAGCCCAAACGAAAGCCCAATATTTCTCTGCTAGAATTTTGGGCTTGATGCCGGTGTAGCTCAGTCGGTAGAGCAGCTCATTCGTAATGAGAAGGTCGGGTGTTCGATTCATCTCTCCGGCACCAATACAAAAAAACACAAGCCCAGTTCGCAAGAACTGGGCTTTGTTGTTTCTGGGGTTCTTACAGACCTTTTTTCAGACTGCGGTAATGGGTTTCGCACCGTATAGCCGGTCAGCGGCACCAGCCAGAAACAACAAAGCCCGCACAGTGGCGGGCCAGGGTGCTGTCGTACGAGGTCTAGACGACTGCCTGCCAATGACGGCTAAATGGGTCGCCTACTCTGGCGGACGGTCGAACTATGCCCAGCAGATAGAGGGCCGGAATGCTGTGAAAGGCCTACCCAGTAAGTGGTGCGTTATGCTGCAAGCCCTGGGGCAACAGCGAGATATCCCAATGTCGGGAAGGTCTCAGAATTGCGACCGGCTTTCACCTATGAAGAAGACAATCCCTCAGGCCGCCCTAGCCGTTATTGCAGAGTACGCGTCCACTACAGAGACCCACGCCTCGCTTGACTCCCTTTTCATTTACGCAGGTTGTGATGAGGAGCCACCTCCGGGAAGTAAGGCAGTAAAGGCTTTGGCATGGCTACGAGCTGTCAACAAAAATCCTGAGTTAGAGCCGCTCACGGTTCTTGGCCGCCTAATTGAAGGCTACATGGACAAACCAGCCGGTGAGTCAGACTGGGGATATGCGGAGTTGATCCAATTTCGGGCGAAGGTGACCAAGGCCTTGGGAGAGGCTGGCCTTCACTACCTTCCAGGTGGGCAAATTTCAGGTGCACTGGCCGCTCCGACAAGAACCCTCGCTAGCTTCATCAAGGGCAGGGACATCCGCGCCATATCAGACGAATTTGAGAGGGCATCCGGCAAGGCAGAAAAAGAGCCGAGAGAGGCTGTGTCTGCCGCAGCCAACATCCTTGAATCCATCTGCAAGCACTACATTGAGGACATGGGTCTTCCAATGCCAGCAAAGCAAGTCCTCGGGGAGCTTTGGGGGGTGGTGCGAAAAGACCTAGGGTTCGATCCGTCTCAAATTGCTGATGACGACCTGCGAATTGTGTTGACGGGCATGATTCAGGTCGTTCAAGGTCTTGGTGCGTTCAGAACCCATGCCAGTAGCGCCCACGGGGCAGGCCCAAAGCAGTACAACCTAGAACCAAGGCATTCGCGCCTTGCAGTGCATGCTGCTCACACGGTTGCATTGTTCCTGCTGGAGAGCTGGGACAAACGGGCCCAAGCGCAGAAGAGGAACTAGAGCGGCGCTAGTCCTGGGTAGGCCAGCTTGCCAGCCCCTGGGGTGGTTTCCGTGGAGACAGCAATTACCACCACATCAGCCACGCCAATAACTCCAACAATTTGGCGGAGATATTTTGGTGCCTGAGTTCACCTCTCCGGCACCGACAAAGAAAGCACAAAGCCCAGTTCGCGCAAACTGGGCTTTGTCGTTTCTGGGCTTCGCACCACCCGCAGCGGAGGCGCAGGACCGCCGGATTTGGGTCGCATAATCAATCTGGCTTGCCCACTCCTGCCCACCCATGCACATCTTTTACCGACTGCCGGTTCTGCTGCTTTGCGCGCTGCTCTGGGGGCCGGCAGTTGGGCGGGACCTGCTGGCCGTGGGCACCCATTTCCCTCGCGTTTTCGAGTTGGATGCCAAGGGGCAGGCGACCGGCTTGGCCGTTGATCTACTGAACCGGGCCGCCGCCTTGCAGGGGCAGCGATTGCGCTTTGAAAGCGTGCCGTGGGCGCGTGCGCAGATGATGGTGGAGCAAGGGCAGGCGGACATTTTGATTGGGCCCTATCGCACGCCAGAACGAGAGGCGCGCTTCCTTTTTTCCAAGCGCGGTTTTTATGAAGACGCGCTGGTGTTCTATGCCTTGCCAGGCAATGCCGGGCTTTGGCGCGGCGACCCGAACGAACTGAGTGGCCATTCGGTGGGACTGGTCGTGGGCTGGGCCTACGGCCCGGCCATTGAGCAAGCCCGCAGCAAGCTCAAGCTCAGCCACCCAGGCGATGTGGCCACCGGCTTGCGCATGTTGCAACGCGGTCGCATCGAACTGCTGGCTAGCAATGAGCGCAATACCGAACCGGTGCTGCAGGCGATGGGTCTGACGCAGCAAATGCTCGTTCTGCAGCCGCCGATCGCGGTGCAAGCCGGGCACTTCGCCTACCCCCGCAATGCACAGGGCGAGGAGTTGCGGCAGGCTTTTGACCTTGGGTTGGAGTCGCTGCACAACTCCGGCGCGCTGAGGGAGTTGGGGCGGCTTTGGGGCGTCAAGGTTCCAGACTAGGGCGAGGTCGAATCCGGGAAGCGGAGGCCACTCAGGGCAGGCTCAAGCCCTCGTGCTCGGCAAGTGTCACCATCGCAGCCTCGAACATCGCCCGTGATGCACCAGCCACGCGCTGCAGATAAGCGTGCAGTTCGGCATCAGCCGGGCTGCGGTTGATGCAGGCGGCGCTGTAGGCCTCAAAGCTGGAGAGTTGCATCAGCAACTCGGCGATGTGGCGCGGGCATTCGCAGGCCAGCGTGGGCGACAAGCCCGCAATGGCCGTCAGCGCCGCATCGTCAAAGCGGCGCGGCGGTGCGCTAACGCCATCGGCCAACAGCGCCTTGGCTGCGATCGCTGGCACAAGCGTCGGCGCCAGGCCGGCAGACTTGGCTTCAATGCTTGCCTGCAGCGCACCGAGCCATTGACCGAGATCCTCATCCTCGGGCGGCTCGCGCAAAAGCGCGGCGCCGGCTTCGGCCAAGGCCCGCTTGGCGGCGGCGCCGGCAAAGCGGTAGACCACGGCGAAGCGAGCCGCTGGGCAGACTTGCTGCGCCAGCTTGATGGCCGGCAACACTTCGGCCGGCAATGCGGGCCAATGGCAGATCAGCAAGTCGCAAGCCACCTCGGGCGCGTGGGCAGCGGCTTCATCCAAACTCTCAAACACCGCCAGCAGCCTGAGCGGCTGGCCCAGGCTTTGCGCCACGGCCGGGCGCTGCAAACGCGCGGCCAGGGCATGGCCCACCACCACCACGCGCAAGGCGGCAGCACTCGGCCGTGCCGGCTTGCCTTTGCCCCTGCCCGCTGCGGGACTGCTTTGGTGTGCCGCCAAAGCCTGCAGCTGCGCCGTGGACAAGCCAGCCGTCGCGCCAATGGCATGGCCCTGATCAGTCAACTGGCGCAGCAGCATCACCCGCTGCACATCGGCCGCGCTGTAAAGCCGGTGGCCAGAAGGCGCCGTGCCGGGGCGCACTGCCTGATAGCGCTGCTCCCATATGCGCAGGGTGGCCACCGGCATCTGCGCCATGCGCGCGACCGCACTGCTGCGAAAGGCCGGCGCGGCCTCTTCAATCAGCCCCTCGGAAGGTTCATTCGGCGGCGGCATTGATTTGCGCATCATCATTCGCTTGAGTTGGTTTTGAGTTTTATTATGAGCGAAAGATCGACACAAAAAGACCTTCGAGTTCATCATGAGTTGATTTGTTTTATCATCCACCCATGAAAACGCCCGCCGCCGCACCGCTTCCGACCCTGTACTTCGATGGCGCCTGCCCGGTCTGCTCCCGCGAGGTGGCGATGTACCGCAGCCAGCCTGGCGCCGAGCACATCCAGTGGCTGGATGTGACGCGCTGCGCGCCGAGCGAGTTGGGCCCGGGCTTGAGCCGCGAAGCCGCCATGGCCCGCCTGCATTGGCGCCACCCGGACGGCCGCCTAGTCAGCGGCGCGCAAGCCTTCACCACCCTGTGGCAGACGCTGCCGCGCTGGGCATGGCTGGGTCGGCTGCTGGGCTCTGCGTTCGCGCTCAAGCTGCTGGAACCGGCTTATCGGGGCTTTCTATTCATTCGGCGCGCTTGGCGCCAGCCCAAGTGAGGGTAGCGACATGAGGACCAATTCCGCACCTCGCATCGCCATCATCGGCGCCGGCATGGCGGGCGCCAGCTGCGCCCAATTGCTGGCCAGCGCCGGATGGGCGGTGCAGGTATTCGACAAATCGCGCGGCGTGGGCGGCCGCATGAGCACGCGCCGGCTCGATTGGACTGATGCCAACGGCAGCACGCACCCCGCCAGTTTTGATCACGGCGCGCCCTGCTTCAGCGCGCACTCGGCCGACTTCGCCAGCTTTGTCGCCCAGGCCGCAGGCGATGGGCTGCTGGCCCGCTGGACGCCGCGCATGGCGCCCAGCAGCTACCTGCCGCTGGGCAGCCCTGACCTGTGGACGCCCACACCCGATATGCCGGCCCTGTGCCGCAGCTTGCTGGCGGGCCTGCCGGTACGCACCTGCTGCGCCATTGATGCGCTGCGCCGCGACGAAAGCGGCTGGCGCCTGGAGAGCGGCGGCATCACGGTGGACCAAGGCTTCGCGGCCGTGGTGGTGGCGATTCCGCCCGCGCAGGCCGCCGCCTTGCTGCAAGACCACCAAGCCGCTTGGGCCCAACAAGCGCAGGCTCAAAAGATGCTGCCCGGCTGGGCCTTGATGGCCGTCACCGATGAAGCAGCTTCCGCCGAAGCCCAAGCCTGGGACCTGGCCTGGCCCAGCAGCGGGCCGCTGGCCTGGGTGATTCGCGACGATGCCAAGCCCGGGCGCAAGCAGCAGCCCAGCCTGACCCACTGGGTCGCGCACGCCACGGTGGACTGGAGCCAAACTCATCTCGAAGCGCCGGCCGCCGAGGTGGAAGCCGCCCTCAAGCAAGCGCTGGCTCAACAGCTAGGCCGCCAACCCCATTGGCACTACAGCACCGTGCACCGTTGGCGTTATGCCTCGGTGCCGCGCGCTGCGGCTTCTAGTATCTCCACCACCACCCACCGCTGGGATGCCGCCATCGGCCTTGGCGCCTGCGGCGATGCCCTGGGCGGCGCCGGCGTTGAAGGCGCTTGGGCTTCAGCCCGCGCCTTGGCGGCGGCCATCAACGCAAGCAGCCAGACCCCACTGCCCCATGACCGGCAAGCACACGCATGAGCGCCATCGCCTCCGAGATTGAACGTTTTAACCGCCTCAGCGCCAGCTGGTGGAACCCGATTGGGCCGATGCGGCCGCTGCACGTCGTCAACGCCCTGCGGCTACAACTGGTGCTGGCACGTTTGGAGGCCCACTTCAAGCTGGCGCCCGGCGGCTCGCTCGCCGGCCTGCGTATCCTTGATGTGGGTTGCGGTGGCGGCTTGATGGCCGAGCCGCTGGCCAAGCGCGGCGCCCAGGTCGTGGGCGTGGACGCCTCACCCGGAAATGTGGCGGCAGCGCAGCGCCATGCCGCTGGGCTCAGGCTCGAGGATCGACTTGAATACAGGCTGGGCGAAGTGAGCCAAGTGCTGCGGCCGCAAGAGCGATTCGACCTCGTGCTGGCGCTGGAAGTCGTCGAGCATGTCGAAGATGTGCCGGCCTTCATGGCCAGCGTGGCGCAGCGGGTTGCACCCGGCGGCTTGCTGATGGCGTCCACCATTGACCGCAGCTGGAAGAGTTTTCTCTTCGCCATCGTCGGCGCGGAATACCTCTTGCGCGTGCTGCCGCGCGGCACACATCAGTGGCGGCGCTTTGTGCGCCCGAGCGAGTTGCGCGCCGAGGCCGAACGCGCCGGGCTGCAAACCCTTGAATTACGCGGCATGCGCTATCTGCCTGTGCTGCACCGCGCCAGCTGGTGCCGCGACACCCGCGTGAACTACCACGCCACTTTTGCCTGCCCGCTGGCCAGGTTGACCCAAGCATGAAGGCCGCGAAGCCGGCCACCGGCGCCGGCACCTCTTTCAAAGGCAATAAGCAAGCGCTGCCAAGCAAACCCTGCATGGCCTGTGGCCGCAGCATGAGCTGGCGCAAACGCTGGGCGCGCAGCTGGGACGAGGTCAAGTTCTGCTCCGATGCCTGCCGCAGAAGCAAGGCCCTTGCGGCCACTGCCGCGCCTAACGGGGAATCCGCGCGGGTCCGGCCATGAGCCGCGTGCGCCATCTGGTGCTGGTGCTGGGCGACCAACTCGACCTGGACGCCGCCGCCTTCGACGGCTTCGACCCCAGCCAAGACGCGGTGTGGATGGCCGAGGTGGCGGAGGAGTCCACCCAAGTCTGGTCGAGCAAACAGCGCAGCGCCCTCTTCCTTTCCGCGATGCGCCATTTCGCCGAAGCCCTGCGGGCAGCGGGCCGCCCGCTGCACTACCGGCAGTTGGATGACCCCGGCAATCTCGGCAGCCTGGCCGCCGAGTTGCAAGCCGCCCTGGCTACCTTGGCGCCACAGCGGGTGCTGATGACGGCACCGGGGGACTGGCGCGTCTGGCAGGCCATCAAAGCCTGTGTGCAAGCGGCCGAGCCATCCGCTGCAGCGCATGGGGAACCAGGCAACAAGCCTGAGCTGGAAGTGCGCGAGGACCGCCACTTCTACACCACGGTGCGCCAGTTCGCCGCCCATGCCAAGGGCCGCAAGCAGCTACGCCTGGAGTATTTCTACCGCGAACTGCGCCAGCGCCACGGCGTGTTGATGGACGAGGGCCAGCCCTGCGGCGGGCAGTGGAATTTCGACGCCGACAACCGCGCCTCCTTCGGCGCCGCCGGGCCC
Source organism: Roseateles sp. PN1 (assembly GCF_038419725.1). NCBI lineage: Bacteria > Pseudomonadati > Pseudomonadota > Betaproteobacteria > Burkholderiales > Sphaerotilaceae > Roseateles > Roseateles sp. PN1. Next base: position 32,810 of record NZ_JBCARA010000014.1, read on the forward strand.
GGCTTGCTGCCAGCGCGCGCGACCTTTGAGCCCGATGCGATCACGCGCGAAGTCATCGAACTGGTGAACACACGCTTCGCCGAACACCCCGGCACGCTGGACAGCTTTGCTTGGGCCGTCACGCGCGAGCAGGCGCTGCAAGCCCTGCAGCGCTTTATCGAGGAACGCCTGCCGCTGTTCGGCCGCTATGAAGACGCCATGTGGCCGGGCGAGCCCTGGCTGTATCACTCACAACTCTCGGCGGCGCTCAATCTCAAGCTGCTCGCCGCGCGCGAGGTGGTGGCAGCGGCGGAAGCCGCCTACCGCGCCGGCCGGGTGCCGCTGGCCAGCGCCGAAGGCCTGATCCGCCAGATCCTGGGCTGGCGCGAGTTTGTGCGCGGCGTTTACTGGACACAGATGCCTGCCTATGCCGAGCGCAATGCCTTGGATGCGCAACAGCCTCTGCCGGCTTGGTACTGGACCGGGCGGACCGATATGGCCTGCCTGCGCGACGCCATCACGCAAACCCTGGCGCATGGCTATGCCCACCACATCCAGCGCCTGATGGTGACCGGCCTGTTCGCGCTGCTGCTGGGTGTGCGGCCACAGCAGGTGCACGAGTGGTACCTGGCCGTGTATGTAGACGCGGTCGAATGGGTGGAGTTGCCCAACACCTTGGGCCTGAGCCAGTACGCCGACGGCGGCCTGATGGCCAGCAAGCCCTATGTGGCCAGTGGCAAATACATCCAAGGCATGGGCGGGCCCTGCGCGCAATGCCGCTACGACCCCGCGCTGCGCAGTGGTGAGCGCGCCTGCCCCTACACCACCCTGTACTGGGACTTTTTGATCCGCCACCAATCCCTGCTGAGCCAGAACGCCCGCACCGCCTTGCAGGTGAAGAACCTGAGCCGGCTCAGCGAAGCCGACCAGCAAGCCGTGCAAGAACGCGCCGAAGCGATACGCAGCGGCGCTGTTGGCGCAGCGGCTTAGTCGCCATTCGGATCAGCTTCAAGTCGGCCAGCCCAGCCCCTTCCCCCACCGCCAACGAAAGCCCGCCATGACCAGCACCCCCCCCTCTTCATCATCAAGCTCCCACATCGCCTTGATCACCGGCGCGCGCGGCGGCATCGGCCGCGCCTTGCTGGCGCAGCTGCGCGCTGCCGGCCACCGCGTGGCGGCCGTGGGGCGCGACGGCTCCACCTTGGCCGACTTGGAGGCCGATGCCCACATCTGCGCCGACACCACCACACCCGAAGGCGCAGCCGCCGCCATCTCCGCCTGCATCGCCCAATTGGGCGGCCCGCCCACCTTGCTGGCGCACTGCGTGGGCAGCACCTTGATCGCGCCCCTGCATCGCAGCAGCCCGGCGCAGATCCGCGAGGTGCTGCGCGTCAATCTCGACAGCGCCATATTCATGCTGCAGGCTTGGGTGGAAGGCTTGCGCAGCGCCGGGCAGCCGGGTGCGGCGGTGCTGGCCTCCAGCGTGGTGGCGCGCATCGGCGTGGCCAACCATGAAGCCATTGCCGCCGCCAAGGGCGGCATCGAAGCCCTGGCCCGCAGCGCGGCTGCCACCTATGCACCACTGGGCCTGCGCATCAATGCCGTGGCCCCGGGCATGACCGAAACGCCGCTGACCGCCGGCATGCTGCGCGCCGATGCCATGCGCGAAGGTGCTGGCAAACAATACCCCTTGGGCGGCGTGCAAACCGCAGAGCAAGTGGCGCAGACCATGGCCTGGTTACTTTCGGATGGCGCCTCGCGCATCACCGGCCAGGTGATCGCGGTGGACGGTGGTTTTACCAGCGTGCGGCCTCTGGTCCGTTGATGGGTTGATGGGCTGATGGGTTGATCGCCGGTGGCCTGCTGGCGGCAAGGGCCAGGCCCCCATGCACGCAGCCGGGCCTTCACAAAGTCGAGGCAGAATCCGGCAGCACTTCAAGGTCGGGCCTTCGACCTTAGCCTTTAAGCAGCCACCAACGCCCACACCATGCCTCAAGAGTCTCAGCCAGCCCCTTTGCAGCAACGCTTGCTGAATCGTGTGCTGGCACCCGCGCCCTGGCAATGGCTGTTCCTGCTGCTGCTCTGCGTGATCAGCTTCCTGGCGCTCGCTCCCGTTCCGCCCAAAGACATGGACACTGGCTGGGACAAGGCCAATCACTTCCTCGCCTTTGGCTCGCTGGCTTTTGTCGGCCGCTTGGCCTGGCCACGGGCGCACCTGCTGAGGCTGCCCCTGGGCTTGGTGGCCTATGGCGGGGCGATTGAACTCATCCAATACTTCGATCCGGGTCGCAGCTGCGAATGGGCCGACTTGTTCGCCGACAGTCTGGGCATCGTGCTGGGCCTGCTCGTCGTGACGGCCCTGCTCAAGTTACTCAAACTGTCAGGCCTCCAGCGCGCTGCGTAGTTCAGGTTGCAAGCCTTGGGCTGATTCGTCATGCCACCCCGGCCAGAAAAGAACCTACGAGCCGCCCCGCATTGGTCGGGAGGGGCGGCTCGCAGTGAACGAGGAGCACGTGTGAAGCGCAAGGGCTCGACACCTGCCTGCATGCGCGGCGGTGTCCTGGCCCTCGCCCTGACCCGGAGCGGGCCTGTTGTGCGCGCAGCCTAACTGAGAACATGGACGATGCCGAGCCCTAGGACCGCAGGGTGCAAACTGCCATTCTGTGGCGCGCCGGCCTCGTGTTACCTTTTTTAACGTAGGCTCCAGCGCCCGCTCTCATGGGAGAGACGGGGCCCAAGCCGCCCGGTGCAGCGAAACCCCCAATCGCCAGTGCGCCGCGCAGCCACCCAGAATTGTCACAACAGCCGTCGCGGACCCCTCTTTTGTCTTACACAAGCTCACCAAAGTCCAACCTTTACAAAGCCAGCAGGCCAGGGCCGCGGGGCAAGATGCGGCGCATGCTCACAACGCTTGCATTGCTACCGTTTGGCTGGCTGAGCCTGGGCTCGGCCATTGCTGCGCCCACGAACAACTTGAGTGCCGGCTCGGCCACTTCAGCAACGACGGGCGACGGCGCGGGCGAACTCAATGTGCTGCATTGGTGGACCTCGGCCAGCGAACGCGCTGCCGCCGACCACGTCGCCGCGCGCATGGCCGAGGTGGGCCTGCGCTGGGTGGACGGCGCGGTGGCGGGCGGCGGCGGCGGCGCGGCCATCAAGGTGCTGAACGAGCGAACGCTGCGCCGCATGGCGCCCAAAGTGGCGCAGCTCAACGGCCAGTCGATGAGTGAATGGGCCGATCTGGGCCTGCTGCTGGACCTCAACGGCGTGGCGCAAAAGCGCATGTGGGCCAAGACCATGTTCCCGCAAGTGATGGCACAGGTGACGGTGCGCGACCACGTTGTGGCCGCGCCGCTGGGCATCCACCGCATCAACAATCTCTATCTCAACAAGGCCGTCTTCGCCCAGCACAAGATCGAGCTGCCCAGCGACTGGGACGGGCTGCAGCGCGCCGCCCGGGCCCTGCGCGCCGCCGGGGTGACGCCGGTGGCCTTCAGCGATGAGCCCTGGCAAGTGGCCACCGTGTTCGAAGCATTTCTGCTTGGCGAGGCCGGCCCGGCCCTGTACCGGCGCATGCTGGTGCAGCGCGACCCGCAGGCTTTTGCGGACCCGGCGCTGGAACGCGCTTTTGCGCGCCTGCGCGCCTGGCGCAGCCTGGCCGCCAATGCCAACGCCAGCAGCGGAGCCGCCAGCGCCTCCAGCAGCGGCGCGCCGGGTGAGCGCCCCTGGACCGAGCTGGTGGCCGACTTTGCCGCCGGCCGCTCGGCCATGCTGATCATGGGCGACTGGGCGCGCGGCGAGCTAGGCACCCTGGGGCTGGAAGGCGGGCGTGACTTTGATTGCAAGGCCGTGCCCGGCACGGCGCAGGCGCATCTTTTCAGCATCGACACCCTGGCCATGTTGGCCAATGACGGCAATGGTGGCAACGGCGGCAATGGCAGCAACAACAACAACGTTCAAGCCAGCCAAGAAAAAATGGCCGAGCTGCTGGGCAGCGCCGCTTTGCAGCTGGGCTACAACCGCATCAAAGGCTCGGTGCCGGTGCGGCGCGATGTGCCGGTGGATGAACTTGATCTCTGCGCCCAGCAATCGTTCCGCCTCTTCGCCAACCCCAACACGCCGCGCGTGCCCAGCCTGGTGCACCGCATGGCCTTTGGCGAGGTGGGCAAGAACGCCATCATCGAAACCGTGCACCGCTTCGCCCTGGACCCCAGCCAGAGCCCGGCCGCCGCGCAGCGCAAGCTGCAAGGCCTGCTGCGCGCCCTGGGCCACAAATCTTCCTGAACCCATCCATGACGACCAATCGCACCATCCTGATCGTTGACGACGACCAGAAGATCCGCACCCTGCTCAAGACCTACCTCGAGAAGAACCAGTACGAGGTCTTGCTGGCCCATGACGGCGCCAGCTTTCTGGCTGAGTTCGAGCGCAGCCAAGCCCAAATCAGCCTGTGCATTCTGGACGTCATGCTGCCCGACACCGAAGGCTTTGCGCTGTGCCAAGCAGTGCGCAAGCGCTCCGAAGTGCCGGTCATCATGCTGACCGCCAGCGCCGAGGAAACCGACCGCATTGTTGGCCTGGAGCTGGGGGCCGACGATTACATCGGCAAGCCCTTCAATCCGCGCGAGTTGCTGGCCCGCATCAAGGCCATCCACCGCCGCTCCGGCCAAGACCGCCCGCCCACGGCACTGACGGCGCCGCCACCCCAAGCACCACAGCCGCCGCGCTTCTTCCGCTTCAACGGCTTTTGCCTGGACATTCTGGAGCGCAGCCTGATCGACCCGGATGGGGTGGCTTCGGCCCTCTCGGGCATGGACTTCCAACTGCTCAAGCTGCTGGTGGAACACCCCGGCGAGGTGCTGGACCGCAGCCGCCTGGCCGAAGTCACCCGCGGCCGCGACCTCGGGCCGCTGGACCGCTCGCTCGACGTGCAGGTCAGCCGCCTGCGCCAGCGCTTGCAAGACGATGGCAAACAGCCGGCGCTGATCAAGACCGTGCGCGGCTCCGGTTATGTGTTTGCCACTACGGTAGACACCGGCCATGCCCTCTGAGGCCAGCGCCACGCTGGGTGGGCGTGGCTGGCGCAATTCGTGGCGCGATGTCTGGCACAAATGGCCGCAGCGCTTCCTGGCCTTTTTGTTCGACAGCCTGCAAGGCCGCTTCGTGCTGGCCATGTTGGGCGGCCTGGCACTGGTGCAGCTTTTGATCAATCTGCTTTGGTACAACCAGATCGAGCAGCGCACCAAGCACCAAGCCGAGCTGGCCGCTCACCATGTGGCCAGCGGCGCGCTCGGCGCCTTGCGCGCCCTGCGGGAATTGCCCGCCGCCTACCGGCCCTTGCTGATCGAGCAATTGCGCACCATGGGCGGCACCCGCTTTCTGGTTTTCTTCAACAACACTGCAGTGCGCGTGACCCCGCTGCCCGGGCAAGACCTGGCACGGCGCATGGAAGAAGGCGTGCTGCAAGAGTTGCGTGCCCAACTCAAGCCAGGCACCGCGCTGAAGGTCACGCTGGCCTCGCCGGTCGGCCTGCAAGTGGCGCCCAGCGGCGCGCTTTTGTCGGAGCTGCCAGACAGCTGGGTGGAACCCTCCTTGCTGACGCCGGACCGGCCCGCACCCTTTTTGGTGATCCAGGCCGAGACCGAGCCGGGCCAGTGGCTCTACCTCACCAGCGCCCTGCCCGACCCTTACTTTCTGGAACAGCTGGAGTTCTTCACCTGGCAGCGCATGGCCCCGCAGTTGCTGACCCTGGGCCTGGCCCTGCTGATGACCTTGATCGCCGCGCGCGCACTGACACGCCCGCTGCGCGGACTCAGCCGCGCGGCCGCCCGCATGGGGCACAAGTCCACGCCCAAGCCGCTCAAACTCAGCGGCACGTCTGAAGTGCGCCATGCGATCCAGGCCTTCAACGAGATGCAAGAGCGCATCCGCCGCTACCTCAGCGACCGTGAACGCCTGTTCGCCTCCATCTCGCATGATTTGCGAACCCCCATCACCCGGCTGCGCCTGCGCAGCGAGCTGCTGGATGACCTGGCGGTGCAGGACGAGTTCCATGAGGACTTGGACGAGCTGGACATGATGGTCAAGACGGCTTTGCAGATCGTTAAGGACACCGACATTCACGAGAACCGCGTGCCGGTGCGCATCGACCTGGTGCTGCAGAAAATGGTGCGTGACGCCCGCATGGCCGGCCAGCACATCGAGCTGACGGACAAACCGCTGACCGTCTTCGGCAAGCCGCTGGCGCTCAAACGCGCGCTCGGCAATTTGCTGGACAACGCCATGTTCTACGGCGCCGGCGCCGAGCACAAAGCCGAGCGAAGAGCCGAGCTGCGCATGAGCGAAGGCGAAGCCGGCAGCCCGGAAGAGGGTCAGGTCTTGCTCACCGTGCGCGACCACGGCCCCGGCGTGCCCGAAAGCGCCCTGGCCAAGCTGGGCCAGCCCTACACCCGGCTGGAACATGGCGCCAAGCTGCGCAAGGAGGGGCTGGGTCTGGGCCTGTCCATCGTGCGCGACATCGTGGCCGACCATGGCGGCGCTCTGCGCTTTCGCAATCATCCACAAGGCGGCTTCGAGGTGCGCATGGCCTTGCCCAGCCGCGCTCCCTAGCTCGCAATCAGCTCAGCACGCATGCACGTACAGGCCATGACACCTCCTTCAGCCATCGCGCACATCATCATCGTCGGCGGCGGCACGGCCGGCTGGATGAGCGCCAACCTTTTGATGCAGCAGTGGGGCGGGCTGGGCTGCCGAGTCACCTTGATCGAGTCCACCGAGATCGCCACCATCGGCGTGGGCGAAGGCTCCACCCCCTATTTGCGCGAATTCTTCCGCCGCCTGGGCCTGGCCGAGCGCGAATGGATGCCGGCCTGCAATGCCACGTACAAATGCGGCATCGAGTTCCCGCAATGGTCCACCCAGCCAGGCTTCGAGAGCTATGTGCACCCCTTTTTTAATCACGATGACCTGAGCCTGGGCACCCGCTTCTTTACTCAGGCCTGTCTGCGCCGGCGCGGCAGCGCGGCTGATGCGAACCCGCAGGATTTCTTCATCGCGGCCGAGCTGGCGCGCCAGCGCAAAGCGCCCTTCTATCTGCCGCGCGCCGATGGTCGGGCCAGCCCGCCGACCGACTACGCCTATCACTTCGACGCTGGCTTGCTGGGCCAGTTCCTCAAGTCGCATGCGCTCAAACTGGGCGTCACCCATCGCATCGGCACGGTGGCCGAGGTGCTGCGTCAAGAGAATGGCGACATCAGCGGCCTGCGCCTGAACGGCAGCGGAGAGATTCTGGCGGGCAGCCTATTCATCGATTGCAGCGGTTTCCAGGGCTTGTTGATCAACCAGGCCCTGGGCGTGCCTTTCGAGTCCTTTGCTGACAACCTTTTCAATGACCGCGCCATCGCCATGCCCACCGCGCTGGACGAAGGCCAGGACATCCCCTCACAAACCCGCTCCACCGCCCTGAGCCATGGCTGGGCCTGGCAGATTCCGCTGACCAATCGGTTTGGTAATGGCTATGTCTACGCCTCGGCCTTTGTCAGCGCCGAACAAGCCGAGCAAGAACTGCGCGAACACCTAGGCCCTGCGGCGCAAGACAGCGAGGCGCGGCATCTGAAGATGCGGGTGGGCCAAGTCTCTGAGCATTGGCGCAACAACTGCCTTGCCATCGGCTTGTCACAGGGATTCATCGAACCGCTGGAGGCCACGGCCCTGATGCTGATTCAGTTCTCGCTCGATCATTTCATTGCCGCGCTGGAACATGCCCACTTCGGCCGTGCAGGCCAGGCCGGCTTCAATGCCCGCACCCGGCAAATGTTCGAGGGCGTGCGCGACTATGTGGTGGGCCACTACCAACTCAATAGCCGGGACGACACGGAATACTGGCGCGCCAACCGTGCCAACCGCAAGATCTCCGCGCGCCTGGCCAGCATTCTGGAGGTGTGGGACTGCGGCGCTGACTTCGAGGCTGAGCTGACCCGGCATGGCGAGGCGCTGATGTACATCCGCCCCTCTTGGTATTGCCTGCTGGCGGGCATGGGGCGCTTTCCCGGAGGCCTGCGGCCTGCGCCAGGCGGGCTGATCAGCAGTGCACATGCAAGGTCGGCCTTGGCGGCAAAGGCTGGCGAGTTCTGGGGGCACCGGGCTTATCTGCAGCAACACGCTGCTGCGGACACTCCGCCGCACTGAGCAAGGCCTGACACGCAGCCACGGCCTCAGCTGAAATACTGGCGACGCAGCTTGTCGTACTGACCGTTGCGGCGCAGCGTATTCAAGCCGGCTTGCAGGCGCTGCACCAAAGCGTCGTCGCAATCGGGATGCAGGCCGTACCAATACTCGTAAGCGTTGTCCAACTCCAGCACCGGGCGCAGCGTGGCGTAGTCCAGCTTGAGTTGGCGCAGGTTCCAGGCGGCAGCCCAGTCCAGCATCACCAGCAGGTCCATACGGCCGGCCAGCAATTTGCGCAGATTGCTGCTGTCATCCAGCGCGAGCTCCAACTCCTCGCCGACCCGCAAGCCTTCGGCTTGCAGGCGCTTGGCAGCGGCGGACTCGCGCACGACGCCGATCTTCAAACCCTGCAAGCTCTTCAAATCCTTGACCTGCAGGTCGCTGCGATCCCTCAAGCGATACAAGAGAATGCGCCGGCCACTGATCGGCCCCACCCATTTGAATTTACCTTCGCGCTCCGGCAGACGGGTCAGCGAGAACAAGATGCTATTGGGGGTGCCGGCGGCCAGCTGCGTGGCCCGCACCCAGGGCGTGACTTGAATCTCCAGCGGCACTTTTGCCTGAGCCGCAATCATGCGCAGCAAGTCAACGCTGAAGCCCTGGGCCTTGCCGGAGTCGTCGGCATAGTTGAGCGGCGGCAGCGGCTCGGTGAAGCCCTGCAGCGTGACGCGCTCGTTGGCGTCCGCACTAACAGCGCTGACCGCTCCGCATCCCAGCAGGCTCAGGGCGGCAAGGTTTAAGGCGCGGCGGCGCATGGCGATGATTCAGCCTCTGGCTGGAGTAAACAGCGATCCAACACAGGGTGCCCGATGTTCTGAGTTTTATATACGCTTCAATTCTAAGAGGGCGCCCCCCCAAATTCGGTGACAAGAACAAGACGACGCGCCGGCCGACGCGGTGCAATTGCACACTGCATGCATCGGCCGACGCGCAGAGTCAACTGCTAGGCTCAGTTGCTTCGGGTCCAGACCTGGAGCACGCTGGTGCCATCTTTCGGGTTGCTGGAGGTCATGATGATCAGCTTGCCACCCAAGGCAACAGTGGCCGATCCGTTGATCATCACATTGCCATTGCTGTCTTTGGCCGAAAGCACACCGTTGACATAGCTCCAGCTGAAGTTGAGTTCGGGATCCGACACGCTATGAATCGTGCGAGTCCCGCCAGCTTCGTGAAATGGCACGGTGTGACCGGTCTCTACATAACCCTTCACCTTGCCGGTGCCGTCGGCCGCAAAACTGATCGTGCCCTTGGCAACATAGGTGGAGACATACCTGCCGGGATTGATGCCTCCTGCGTTGATGTCTGCGCCACCCAGCTCTGTTTGAATGGCGTTCATGCTGTAGCTCCCCACCAAATCGCTGCTGGTGATCGTTCCTCCTTCGAGCTTGCCCACACGGGTATTCAGGCTATTGATCGCCGCGGCCAGGGCCTGGAAGTTGGCATTGACATCGGCCGCCTTGGCGGGCGCGCCGGCCACAAAGGTGTTGGGCACCGTCACTTGCGCGGAAGCTGCGGTGGCGATGGCGGCGAGGGTCAGGGCGATAAAAGTCTTGCGCATATCAATCTTTCAAAAAATAGAAGTACTGAATTGGTCGGTTCTTGCTAAAGAAATGGTGGCGAGGCCTATTGCCACACCACGTTGTCCCACGTGGCCTGGGGCTGATCCCAGCTCAGCGGCGTGCTGGGCGCGGGTGGCGTTGGGGGTGGTGCCGGCGGCTCGGGTGCGCTGCCTGAGCCCCCACCGCCACAGGCACCGAGCACGCCCGCCAGGGCGAGCGCAAACACCAGGCTGAGGCCTCGACGAGGCCGCTCCAGCAGTGACTGGCGTGGGCCGTCCTCCGTTGGCTCAACGGATTTCAATCTCTTCATGATTTCCTCGCTTGGACAGTTGAAATGAAGACCGCGGTGCGGGATGTCCTGCCCGCCCCGGCCTGGGCAATCACACCGGCTAAAGCGCGCCGGTTTTGCGTATGGGGCCGCTTAGCAGCGTGCACGCCGCTAGGCCTAGCGGCATTGCCTGCGTGCAGCCGTTGGCGGCAACGGCTGGGGCTAGGGCTGGTGAGCAGGAGATCAGAGCTGGACTCATCACAGATGCTTTCTCGCTTTTTGTGGGGCTTCAATTCATGCTCCCATCGAGGCGATTGGACACATTTGATCGGCGTCAACCTTCGTGCCGCTGTGGCAAAGGCGCAGCAGGTACCCTGCCCCGAACAGCACCGCGCCGCGCTAACAAGCCAGGGGACGCCGCGCCGATGCAAGTGCCATAGACTTGAGTCGCTCGCCGCGCCGCAGCGCGACATCAGCCATAACGGAGAATTCATGCGTCTTGCGCTTCCTCGCCCAGCCATTCGCTACACAGCCGCTGTGCTGGTTTGGCTGTGCCTGCTGCCGCTAGATGCGGCGTCGGCGGGGGCGACGGCGGACTTGCCCAGTTGTTCGCGGCGCTTCACCTTGGCCTTTCATGACCACGGCCTGCTCTACTCAAAAGCGACCCAGCAAGGCATCGACCGGGATGTGGCGGACGAGCTGATCAAGCGCAGCGGCTGCGCTATCGAAACCACCGTGATGCCGCGCTCACGCATCTGGGTTTGGATCGAATCGGGCGAGCTGGACTTCAGCATGTCGGGCATCAGCAATGAGTCGCGGGAGAAGTTCGCCGGCTTCGCTTGGTACCTGTTCAACAAATACCAGTTCCTGTTGCGCAAGGACGCGCAGGTGAGCACGCTGGAAGGTTTCGAGCGCAGCCCCGAACTCTATCTGGGGCAGATCCGCAGCTTCCGCTACAGCGAACGCGCCAATCAGCTGGTGGATCGCTTGGCAGCGAACGGCCGCATCAACGAAGTGGCCGACCACGCGCAACTGCTGGAGATGATGACCCGCAACCGCATCCAGGGCATGATCATCGAGCCCTTCAACTTCTCGCAGGTCGAGCGTGCGGCGCTCAGCAAGCTAACTCGCACCCTGGACTTCGGCGACCCGCCGGTGCTGCACGGGCTGATCATGTCCAAGAAGTCGCTGCCTGAGGCCGAGCAAGCGAAATGGCGCGCCATCATTGACGGCATGCGCCGCGACGGCACGCTGCTGAAGATCATGCGCAAGTACTTCAGCCCCGAAGACGCCAAGGCCTTCGTCACGTTCTAGTTCTCGTGGACTGAAGCCTTGAATTGGCAGTAGCCAAGTCCCCATCCACTTTGATGCCCATCTGATCCAAATCAAATGGTGCCAGCTGCAAACCTCCATCATTGACAAAGGGTCGGGGCCACCTATGCAGTGCCTTGGCCGAGTTCTTGTCAATGGACGCAAGGGGTTTGGGATGAAGCATTACTCGACCATGGCGATGACGGCGGGCTTGGCATTGGCGCTGATGGGCAGCAAGGCGGATGCCGCTGTCACTTGGACCATCACCGACCTCGGCTCGGCCCAAAATGTGCAGACCATGGCCTTGAACGATCAAGGCTGGGTGGTACTCGGCAACCGCATTCTTAGCCCCACGGCCGGCGGCTACACGGTCACCGAGCTATTCAATGCACAGGGCAATGCCAATAACTTTGCCTTGTACGGCATCAATAACAGCAATGCCGTGATCGGCGTTGATCGCAATGCGGGCTCGGCGCAGGCCTTTGTGTGGCAGGCCGGCAGCCGGACCAACTTGCCGCAGCTGGCGAACTGGGCGGGCTATAGCTATTCCGAAGTGCGGCAGATCAATGCCAAGGGCCAGGTCATCGGCAACACCGGGGACGGTGCGGCGATTTGGTCACCGGATGGCAGCGGCGGCTACGCCATCACAGAGCTGAACAAATGGAGCACAGGCAGCGCCATCAACGATGCCGGCATGGGCTTGATGAGCAATGTCAATTCGCCCACGGCCAGTTTCCAGGCTGGCTATTCAAACGGCGTCGGCGCCACGACCTTCATCCCCGAGCGGGCCGGCTTCAGACCGGCGGGCGCGGCCATCAACAACTCAAACACGGTGGCCGGCGCGGCTTTTTATGAGGCGGCGGGCTATAGCTGGAACCAGACCTATGTCTGGCAAGGCAGCACGGTCACGCCATTGCCGGTCAGTGCCACGGCAGCCAATTGGCAGATGAACGTCGGCGGGGTCGGCGGCATCAACGAAGCCAATGTCATCGTCGGCTATGGCTCTTACGGCCCTTACGACGAGCGGGCCATGATGTGGACCCAAGGGGCGCTGGGCTGGAACGAGATTGATCTGAATACCGTGAGCCACACGGGTGCGAGTTTCGGCAAGCTGACTCAGGCCAGAGACATCAATGAAAGCGGCCAGATTCTTGGCGCCGGTGACTATTTCGACAGCGCCAGCGGCCAGTGGAGCCAGCACATCTTCTTGCTCACACCGGTGCCGGAGCCGGCCAGTGCCGCCCTGCTTTTGGTGGGCATGCTGAGCCTCATTGGCTTGATACGGCAGCGCCAGCGCGGCGCCTGAAAAGTCGCTTCGCCCAAAAAAAGTAGACCCGCCTGGCTTGTGCCACGCGGGTCTTCTTGCTGCACCCGTGGTCTGTCCCACTTGAACAAACCCCGCTGATGGCGCGGCGTCAGCCCATGTCGATGTCGATGTCGCTCAATAGCGGCCGGCCGCCCAAGGCCTTACTTCCAGCGCCGCAGCTTGTGACCCACCAGCGCGTAGAAAAGAATCAGCGCATAGCAAGGCAGAAGCAGCCAGTAACCCGCCTGCGCATTGCTGGCGTCGGAGATGCGGCCATACAGCATGGGCAGCAAAGCACCGCCGGCAATGCCCATGATCAGCAGGGCCGAACCGGCCGCCGTGTACTTGCCCAAACCCTCCAGCGCCAGCGGCCAGATCGAAGGCCAAACCAGAGCATTGGCCAGGCCCAGCAAGGCCAGGAACATCACCGTATTGGGCACGGCGGGCACGCCCGCCCAACCCAAGAGCAGCTGGCTAATGCCCGTGTCGGTGGCGGAGCTGGTGGCCACCCCGAACGTGAAGAGGATGCCGCTGGTGGCAGACAAGAGCAGCGCCGTCTTTTGCGCCATCAACTTAGGAATCAAGGCCACGCCCAAGCAGTAGCCCAGCACCATGAAGCCCATGGTGTAGGAGGTCAGCACCGCGAAATTGGCCACGCCCAGGTTGTGGCCGTAGAGGCCGATGGTGTCCCCGGCAATGACCTCCACGCCCACATAGGCGAACAAGGCCAGCGCCCCCAGCACCACCTGCGGGAACTGGAACACGCCAAAGCGGGTCAGCTCATCCCCGCCTTTCGCCGGCTCATCATCTAACTCGATCTCGGGCAGCGAGGAGAAGTGAATGATGATCATGAACACCAGCAAGCCCGCGGCCATCACGGCATAGGGGTAGACCAGGCGGGCCGATAACTCGGCACGCGCGGCCTCGCGCCCGGCGGCATCCAAGGCAGCCAGGGCGCTGTCGGAAAACTGATCCACGCCCGACAGAATCAGCGCCGAGAACACCAAGGGCACGACGATGCCCGCGCCCTTGTTGAACAAGCCCATGATGCTAATGCGCATGGCCGCACTCTCGCGCGAGCCGATGCAGACGATATAGGGGTTGATGGCGGTTTGCATCAGCGTCATGCCGGTGGCCAGGGTGAACAAGGCCAGCAAAAAGATGCCGTAATAGCTGGAGCGCGCAGCCGGGATGAAGAGCAAGGCGCCAATAGCCATGATGCCCAAACCCGCCGTCATGCCGTTCTTGTAGCCGATGCGGCCGAGCACAGCGGCTGCCGGCAAGGCCATCACGGTGTAGGCGATGTAGAAGGCAAACGTGACCCACAGCGCCTGGAAGTTATTCAGGTCGCAAACGATCTTGAGGAAGGGAATCAGCGAGCCATTCAACCAGGTCGCAAAACCCAAGATGAAGAACAGCAGGCCAATGAACAACATGGGCAGAACAACGTTCCGCGCCGATCGAGAAGACGCCTGAACATCAGGGCTTGTTTGCATGGCGGAATCCATTTTTGGCGTTAACTCTCAGCGGGCAATGGGTGAAGCAAAGCGGAGCGAAGAAAAACAAGGGGGGAGCCGCAAGCCATGAAGCCTGTGGCTGCAACCCAGGGAGACCGCGCAAGCCACAGCGCTGTTGGCGATGGCTGCAACTCACCCCAAGCAATCAAGCCGGCCCGAACAGGATGCGATGTCTCTTCACAAGCGCCTCGCAGACGCGGCCGCCGAGGCTCAGGGATAGCTCATCCTTGGATGGAAAAGCTGCCCCCCGAGCCTGCGGCAAGCCACGCCTAGCGATCAGGCGCTGGCGCGATATCGCCCGATCAGAACTTGGCGCGCAAGCCGATCGAGTAGCGCGAGCCGTTCTCATACACGCCGATGGGCATGCCATCCGTCGTGTTGGTGCGCACCACCTCGTTGGTGATGTTCACCGCCGAGCCATACAAGCTCAGCTTGGGCGTGATGTCCCAGCTGGCGGTGGCATCCCACTGGCCGTAAGCGCTGTTCACGTCTTGGCCGCCGAAGTGCATATCGCCGTAGGACTTGGAGCGGTAGTTGTAGGAGGCCCGTACGCTGAAGCCATGCGCTTCGTAGTAGCCGCTCAAGTTGAACTGGTCACGCGAGTTACCCAGCACATTGAGCTTGGGCTGGCCGGCCACCGCGCCGGCCTTGGCATCGGTGTAGGTGTAGTTCATCACCGTGCCGAAGCCGCTATTGCCGAAGGGCTGCTGCCATTGCAACTCAAAGCCCTTGATGTCAGCGCCGTTATCGGCGTTGTAGGGGCGGGTGACGTTGAGCGTCTGGCCCAGCACCTGCTCTTGCGCCGCGACGGTGTAGACAAAGGTGTCGAGTTTCTTGACGAAGGCCGTACCGGCCAGCACCGCGCCTTCGGCGTAATACCACTCGGCGCCCAACTCACCTTGATTGGAGTGCACAGGCTTGAGCAAGGGGTTGCCGGCCGTGGCGGCCGTCAGCACCGTGCCATCACGCGTCATGCTGGGGCTGAGCAAATTGAAGGGGTGGCGCGACATCACGCGAGACACCGCGCCGCGCAGGATCACGTCTTTTTGCAGGTCGTAGATCACGTTCAGGTTGGGCAGCGCGTCGGTGTAGCTGTTCTTGACGCTGATGGGCGCATAACCGCCCGTCACGATGGCATTGCCGTCCGAAGTCTGCTCGGTCTTGACCAGGCGCACGCCGAAGTCACCACGCCATTTATTGCTGGAGTACTCCGCCTTCACATAGCCGGCGCTGATGCGTTCGTGGATCTTGTATTCCTCGTTCTTCAGCTGGGTATAGACCATGTTCTTGTCGAACATGGGAATGGCTTTGCTGGCCACCAGGCCATCGTCAAACCAACGGTACTGGGTCAGCGCGCCGGAGGTGGCGGCCTTCTGGCTCAGCAGGGGCGAGGCGCCGGTGGACAAGTCCGCCAGGGTGAAGGACTGCCAGCTGGCGGCGGTGCCATCGGCAAGGCCTTGGCTGCGCTGATTCTCTTGCGTGCTGTCGCGCAGCTTCAAGCCCACCTTCAAGGCATTGATGAAGGAGTCGTCAAAGTAGAGCGAGAAGTCGGCCTGCCCGTAGTTCTCTTTGCTCTTCATGATGCGCACCCGGTCGCTGGTGCCGCCGCCCGGCTTCAGGGTCAAGCCCGTGTAGGTGAGCGGGTCGATATTGAGGTATTTGACGCCGTACTTGTCCGGCCCCAAATCGATCTGCGTGGTGGCATTGCCTTCCATCCAGAAGTGGCGGTCATGCTTGCTGCCGCCTTCAGCCTCGGTGCTGCCGACCTGGCCATGCAGCTTCCAATTTCTGCCTTGATAGCTGCCATCCAAGTCCAGCACTTTGGACTTCACAAAGGACTCGCGATAAATCGGCTCGAAGGACACATTGGTATCACCGATGCTGCCGCCAACCAAGGCCTTGCTGCCATCCGAGGTGGTGATGAAGCTCGGGTTCTGAACCTTGATATTGCCCTTGGCATCGGCTTGGCCGCTGGCTTGCCAGAGGTAGTTTTGGTTGTTGTTATTCATCTTCATGTCTGAATTCATGTAATTCAGCACGAAGTCGGTTTCACTCGTGGGGCGGAATTGAATCGCCAGATTGCCCGTCGTGCGCTCACGATCCTGGCGGAAGATGGCCGAGCCACCGCCCCAAGACGCATAGGCATTGGTGGCCGCCGCGCCCGTGGGGGTATTGCTCTTGTCGACCGGCACGATGTTGTACTTGCCGTCGGGAAAGTTCTCCAGGCCGTCGCGGCGCATGGTGCGCTTCTGTGCGCTGATGGAGACCAAGACGCCCAGGGTCTTGTTCTCGTTTTGCCAGTTCAGCAGGCCGCTGAACTGCGGGTCGGTCTTGCCGGGCAGCTTGCTATAGGTGGCCTCGGCCGAGCCCTGCAGGGTCAGGCGCTCCTTGAACTCCAGCGGTTTGCGCGTCTTCACCACCACCAGGCCGCCCACGCTGCCTTCGTCCAGATCGGCCGAGGGGCTTTTGTAGATATCGAGGCTACCCACGATTTCAGACGGCAGCACGTCGTAGTTGAAGCTGCGCGTCTGCGCTTCGTTCAACCACCATTCGGCGGAGGCCACGGCCTGACCGTTGAGCTGCGTCATGTTCAGGTTTTTGTCCGTGCCACGCACGAAGATGGCCTTGCCCTCGCCCCAGCCACGATCCACCGACACGCCGGGCATGCGCTGCAAGGAGTCAGCCACGTTCTTGTCAGGGAACTTACCCACGTCTTCGGCGCGGATGGAGTCAACGATATTGTTGGACTCGCGCTTTTCCAGCAGATTCTTCTTCAGGGTGGCGCGCACGCCCACCACTTCCACCAAGTCCAGCTTCTCGCTGGCCGCGGCGCTAGCGGCCGGAGCCACCTCATCCGCCGCCTGTGCCGCATGCACCGCCAGCGCAGCCAGCGTCAGGGTGATGAGTTGAGGCAAGAGTTTCTTCTTGAATACAGCGTCGGACACGGGTTGCTCCTTGGTGATGATTTTTTTGGCGAGGATCTATTGATGACTCCCGGGCGCTCAGCATGCGATTCAGGCCATGCGGTGCATGGGGCTGAATGGGCAGTGGGCTGATCGAGCCTGGCTGGTCGCTCCGCTAAGCGGCTGCTTTTCGGTGCCACTAATTTAGCGGCTGGGGGCCGGCTTGAATCACCACGTTGCGCTTTGATGGACTTCATTGCATGGTGCTTACAAAGGGGCTGGCCGCATCAACTGGGACGCTCTGAGCCCTTCGACAAACCATGACTTTTGGCGTGGGCGGGAAAGGGTCCCACCCAAGAAAGCGGGCTTTGGCGCGAACGTCTCCCGACGGCGCCAAAGCCCGGTGTATCAATCAATCAAAAAATCAAGCCAGCGCAGGTGCTGCGGTGATGGTGGCGCTGCAATCACCAAAGCCGATGCGGCGGGCACCCTCGCGCTGGGCATAGCCACGCAGGATGACGGTGTCGCCGTCCGCCAGGAACTTGCGGGTCTCGCCATTGGGCAGGGTCAGGTCTTGCTTGCCGCCCAGCGACAACTCCAACATCGAACCGCCCTCCCCCGCTTGCGGGCCGGATTGGGTGCCTGTGCCCATCAAATCACCCGGCTGCAAATTGCAGCCATTGCTGGCGTGGTGGGTGAGCATTTGCGCCAGCGTCCAGTAGGCATGCTTGAAGTTGGAACGCATCAGGCGCGTGGCCGGCTGGCCTTGCGCGCGCATTTGCGCGGTCTGCAGCCAGACTTCCAACTCAATGTCGTAGCCGCCCTCAGCACGGTTCTTGGGCGAGTCGATGTAAGGCAGAGGTTGCGGGTCTTCGGGCGGGTGGGCGAAGGCGGTGCGGAAGGGTTCCAGCGCATCCATGCTGACGATCCAAGGCGACAGCGTGGTGGCGAAATTCTTGGCCAGGAAGGGACCCAGGGGCTGATATTCCCAACCCTGCACATCGCGCGCCGACCAGTCGTTGAGCAGGGTCACGCCGAAGAGATGCTCATCGGCGTCTTGCATGGCAATGGGCTCGCCCAGCGCATTGCCGGCGGCCACGAACACACCCAGCTCCAGCTCATAGTCCAGACGCTTGCAAGCGCTGAAGGTCGGCACGTCCGCGTCCGGCGCCTTGAGCTGGCCCAGGGGCCGGCGCACCGTGCCGCCGCTCACGCCGATGGACGAGCTGCGGCCGTGGTAACCAATCGGCACCCATTTGTAGTTAGGCAGCAGCGGGTTGTCCGGGCGGAACAATTTGCCCACCGTGGTGGCATGGTGGATGCCGGTGTAGAAGTCGGTGTAGTCGCCGATGCGGCAAGGCACAGCCATCTGCGCTTCGGCTTGCGCGACCAAGGCCGGGCGCAGGGCCGCTTCCTGTGGGCTGCCGGCCAGCAAAGCGTCAAACAAGGCATGGCGCAGTTGGCGGCGCAGCGCGGCGGGCTGGGCCATGAAGGCGTTCAAATCGCCTTGGGACAAGGGCTGCAAAAGCACTTGCACGGCGCTGGACCATTTGCCCAGTGCGCTGGCCCGGTGGAGGTCAAGAATCTGCGTGCCGATGGCGATGCCGACGCGCGCGCTTTCATTGCTGCCGGCGCGGCGGAACAGGCCGTAGGGCAGGTTCTGAATTGGGAATTCGGTGTCGGCGCTGTTGGCGCTTGCGACCCAGCTTTGGGCGTCTGGGCGGTGGGTATGGTCGATCAGGCTCATCGTGGTGGACTACTTTTCTTGCTTCAGTCTTGTGGATTGAATTTGGCGGCTAATTGCTGATTGCGATGCTCATTGCGGTGGATTTGCCAGGGTATTGCTGCGGGCCAACTCCAGCGCCTCGGCCAGCACGGCGCGGTCGCCGACATGGTTGGCCAGGATCAGCACCAGCTTGGCCAAAAAGGCATCGGCCTGCGCGTCGTTGAGGTCGCGCTGGGCTTGGATCAAGGCCTCGTAAAACCCATCGGGGTCGGGGATATTCGGGCTGCGGTTCAGATGGCTCATGCTTGAGTAGCTCCCAGGCTGCGGCGCAATGCGGTGATGACTTTGGCGGGCGAAAACTCGCGCCAGCGTGCGGCCACATATTGGTCGGGGCGGATGAGGTAGACGGTGCCGGGCTGGGCGTCTAAGCGCTGAGCCAGCAAGCCGTCCGGGTCGGCAATATCGCGGCCCACGATCAGGGGTTGAGCTGTCACGCCGGCCCAAGTGACCGCAGCCGCAGGGCCCCAGCTCAGCAGAGCAAAGCCGCGGCCCAATTGACGCAAGAGCCATTCAGACTGGCCCGCCACTTGCACCGGTGCATCCAGGCAAGGGCTGCCAGGGCACACGCTAGAGGCGGCAAAGGCTTGCTCGTCCGGGGTGTTGAGCGAGGAGCTTAAGTAGGGTGTCGGCGTTGACAGGCGGCCGCTATTGACCAGCGGGCGGGCAAAGGCTTCGCTGCGCGCCAATTCCAGCACCGCATTGCGCAGGCGCAGCGAGGCGCGGCTCTTGGGCGTGATGAAGTCGGTGGAGCGGGTGCTTTGCGCCAAGTTGTCATCGCTGGCGTAGGCGCGTTCCTCGTGATACGTGTCCAGCAGGCGTTCGGGCGCGCCTTGGTTCAAGACCGCGTTCAGCTTCCAGGCCAGGTTGTCGGCATCTTGCACGCCGGTGTTGGCACCGCGCGCGCCAAAGGGCGACACCTGATGCGCCGCGTCACCGGCGAACAGCACGCGGCCATGGCGGAACTGGTCGATGCGCCGGCAGGCGAATTGATAAACCGAGACCCATTCCAGCTCAAAAGGCACGCCCTCGCCCAACATGGCGCGGATGCGGGGAATGACGTTCTCGGGCTTCTTCTCCTCAAGCGGATCGGCCTCCCAGCCGAGCTGAAAGTCGATGCGCCAGACGTCATTGCTTTGCTTGTGCAGCAACACAGATTGACCGGGGTGGAATGGCGGATCGAACCAGAACCAGCGTTCGGGTGCGGCGCCGGGCCGCGTCAGGCCCGCGCCATGGCCGTTGCTGTGTTCTGCGTCGGTAGGCGCTTCGGCCTTGGCGGCATCTGGCTTGATCACCACATCAGCGATGAGGAAACGGTCTTGGAAGAACTGGCCGCTGAAGTCCGCCCCGACCATGCGGCGGGTGTCGCTGCTGGCGCCGTCGCAGGCCACCAGCCATTGCGCTCCTAGCTCAAATTGGCCATCGGGCGTTTCCACTTGCAGGCGCACGGCCTCGGCTTCTTGCGCCAGGCTCAGCAGCTTGTGCTTCCAGCGCAGATCCACCAGCGGGTGCTTGACGCAGGCCGCCACCAGTTCTTCTTCCAGGTAGTACTGCTGCAGATTGATCATGGCCGGCATTTGCTGCGCGGCCACGGGCAGCAAGTCGAACTGATAAGCCAGCTCATCGCGGTGGAAGACCTTGCCGTGCTGCCAGCTCACGCCCTGCGCCAGCAAGGGCGTGGCCACGCCCAGGCGCTCCCACACTTCCAGCGTACGCTTGGCGTAGCAAACGGCGCGCGAGCCGATGCTGACGCTGTTGTTGTCATCCAGCACCAGGGTGCGGATGCCGCGCATGGCGCAGTCCAGGGCCAGGCTCAGGCCCACGGGGCCGGCGCCAATGATCACCAGCGGGTGCTGCAGATACTCACCCGCCGCTTGCTCCGCGCTCTGCACATAAGGAAATTCGGGGTATTGATAGGTCTGCTGCACGCCGGGCTCCAGCTCAGGACTGTTTCAGGCGGCGTGGGAGCCGTCGTGCATCCAGGCGGCGTGCTTGGGTGCTTGCTTGGTGCGGGTCCATTCGTCCAGCATCTCGCGCTTGCAGGCGTCGAGCTTGGCGTACATCTCGGGCGTGCCCACATCGGCCGCCAATTCCAGGCGGTGGCCGTTGGGATCAAAGAAGTAGATGCTCTTGAAAATCGTGTGGTCGGTGATGCCGATCACATCGATGCCGGCCGCTTGCAGGCGCGTCTTGGCCGCTTCCAACTCGGCCACGCTGTCGACCTTGAGGGCGATGTGCTGCACCCAATCCGGCGTGTTGCTGTCGCGGCCCATGGCGGGCGAATTGGGCAGCTCGAAAAAGGCCAACACATTGCCGCCGCCTGCATCCATGAAGATGTGCATATAGGGATCGGGCGCCTTGGTGGACGGCACTTTGTCTTCGGCAATGGCCAGCACAAAGTTCATGCCCAGATGCTTTTCATACCAATCGACGGTGGTCTTGGCATCAATGCAGCGGTAGGCGACGTGGTGAATGCGTTGGATCTTCATGGTCTTGCAACTCTCTAAGTTCGGTGGGGTGGGCTCAGCAGCGCGGTGCTTGGCGGTGGAGCCGAGAAGCGATCAGACGCTCAGCTTTCCAGGGCCTGCCACATGGCCAGGTCGCGCTCAGCCGTCCAGATGCGCGGGTCCACATGGCCGCTGGCTTCGTCAAAAGCGCGGGTCACATCAAAGGGCATGCAGTGGGCAAAGATCACCCACTGGCCATACTTCTGCGCCAGGCGCTCGTAGGTTTCGCGGTACACGGCCTTGAGCTCTTGCCCGGCCGCCGCGCCGGCTTTCACGCTGGCATACAACTCGCTGACAAAGGCGCGCGTGCCAGCCAGGCCGGCGGCCACCTGGGCCTCGGTTTGCAGCGCCGGGCCACGGCCAGGCACCAGCTTGGCGGGCTTGAGGGCGGCCAAGTTATCGAGGGTTTGCGGCCAGTCGCTGAAGTAGGCATCACCGGCATAGGGCGTGGCATCAAACTCCACCAGATCGCCCGAGAACAGCACCCGGTCCTGCGGCAGCCACACCACCGTGTCGCCCTTGGTATGGCCGCGGCCGAGTTGCAGGATCTGCACCTCCAGCTTGCCCAGCCACAAAGTCATCTTGCCGGTGAAGGTCAGCGTTGGCCAGGTCAGGCCGGCCGGCACGGTTTCCACATTGGCGAAGAGGCGCGGGAAGCGGCCGATCTCGCTGGCCTTGTCTTGCTCGCCGCGCTCGACGATCAAGTCATACGTGTCTTGGCTGGCAATGATCTGCTCGCAGCCTTCGGCTTGATAGGCCGAGGCGCCCAGCACGCGCACCGCGTGGTAGTGGCTCAGCAGCACGTACTTGATCGGCTTATCGGTCACCTCGCGGATGCGGCGGATCACGTCCTGCGCCATCGCCGGCGTGGCCTGAGTGTCGATCACCATCACCGCGTCGTCACCGATGACGATGCCGGTATTCGGGTCGCCCTCGGCGGTGTAGGCGTAAGCGTGCTCGGACAGCTTGTCGAAGCTGACTTGCTTGACTTCGAGGTCGGCTTGGGAGGCAAAGGTCTTGGTCGGCTGGGTCATGGGCGTCGGCTTGTTGAGCGTGAATAGGCTTCGGCAGACCCGAAACCCAAGGCCTCGAATTTAAACAAAGTTAAATTCGTTTGTCTATAGCGAATTTATCGCCCAGCGAGTTCAGCGAGATCGGGTGTAATGAAGGACATGAACACGCCCACCCTGCCCAACGAAGAAAAAGCCAGCCCGCGCGGCATTCAAAGCATCGAAGTGGGCGGGCAGCTGCTGATTGCCTTGGCTCACCATGGCCGGCCCATGGCCTTGAAGGATTTGGCGCGCGAAGGCCAGATGGCGCCCGCCAAAGCGCACCCTTACTTGGTCAGCTTCATCAAGCTCGGCCTGGTCGAGCAAGAAGCCAGCAGCGGGCGCTATGGCCTGGGGCCCCTGGCCTTGCAACTGGGTTTGATCAGCCTGCAGCAATATGAGCCGGTGCGCCTGGCGACGCCGCGCATTGAGGAGTTGGCGGCGCAGTTGCAGGTGACGGTGGCGATTGCGGTCTGGGGCAATCGCGGCCCCACCATCGTGCGGGTGGCTGAGGCACCCAGCCCCGTCCACATCAGCATGCGCCATGGCACGGTGATGAGCTTGCGCGGCACCGCCTCGGGCCGCTTGTTTGCCGCCCACCTGGCACCTGCCGTGGTGCAAGCCGCCCTGGCGGCCGAAGACGGCGCCGAGGGCCACAAGCTTGGCAAGAACAAGGACTTCGACGAACAACTCAAACAAGCGCGGGCCGAAGGCCTGGCGCGCTCACTGGACGGGGTTGTGCCGGGCGTCAGCGCCCTGGCGGCGCCTGTGTTTGACGATCAGGGGCGCATGGTGCTGAGCCTGACCGCCATCGGCCCCAGCGGCCATTTCGACCTGGATGCCCGTGGCCCGCTGGCTTGCGCCCTCAAGCGGGCCGGGCAAGAACTGTCGCGGCAACTCGGCTGGCTGGCGGACTAAAAGCTCGAGCGCCTGGCCAACTCAATCAGTTGGTCTGGCTTACTGGCGCAACTTGGCCAGAATCGCCGATTCCTCTTCCACACCGTAGAAGAAGGGGTATAGGGTGCGCGTCACGCTGGCACTGGCCGGGCGGCCGCCGAAGCTACTCACCTGCTCACCCGCCCACACGAGATCCAAGACCATCAACACCGCCGGGGCATTGACCCGCGTGTTGTGGCGCGCCTCGCCTTGCACCTTGAAGCCCAGCATGCGGCGATAAAATGGCACATGCCGTGGGTTCACCTCAATTACCAGCGTGTTGCAAGCCGCAAGGCGGTAGGCATGCATGAAAGCGAGGTGAAACAGATGGGCCAGCAGCTCTTTGCTTTCCGCCACATCCTGATCCAGCGCTAAGCGGCCGAATTCGCAAAGCCGCAAACCTTGGGCTCGCAGGGCCTGCAACTCCGCCCCGAACAAGTCCTCGGCACGCAGGCCATGCTCGGTATCAAAGCGAACTGCGATGGTGCCGACGGTGGCCGCGCCAGAGAACGCCGAGCAAATGATCTCCGCCCCATCCGGCGCGGTGCTCAAGTCCTTGCACAGATAGCCGCGGTCCGCATAACGGCGCGCCACCAGGCCGCGCGCATGGGCCCAAAAGGCATGGTCGGCGGTCTGAATGGTCAAACCGGGCGCCTGATATCGCGACTCAGATACTTCTTGGAAATGGATCATCAGGTACTCACTTGTCAATCACTGGAACCCGGGGGCGAATGGCACGGGCGCCAGTCTATCGAGCAAAGTGTGAAATCCTGACCAGAAATACGAGAAGTTACACAAGAAGCCCCTAGATTGCAGTTGACGCCATTTGCGTTAGCGATAGGGGCCAATCGTGATCAGTGACGGCAATCTGGCGCAGGAAGTAAGAGAACTACCGAAGCAGAGATGGCCTCAAACTCAAAAAAGCCGCCAATGACAGCAGAAAAGGTAACTTTGGCAACATTGGCTTGATTTTTTGAAAAGAGTGGCAGTCGGGCCGGACTGCCAGCCATTACCCGCAGCAGCAACAAAGGCCAAGGATTTCCATAGTTTGGGCTTGCTGACTTTCCCGCGCGACCGAGGCCCTTCCAGGCCCGGTCTGGATCGGTCAGGCGATCAAAGCAGCTTCAGCTTCTTGGCCTGTTCGGTCAGCTCCGCGCGGAAGCTGGGGTGCGCGATGGCGATCATCTCCTGCGCCCGCTGCTTGGCCGACTTGCCGCGCAGCTGCGCCACGCCGTACTCGCTGACGACGTAGTTGATGTCGTTCTTGCTGGTACTGACATGCGTGCCCGGCGTCAGCGTGGGCACGATGCGGCTGATGCTGTCGTCTTTGGCCGTGGAAGGCACGACGATGAAGGCCTTGCCACCCAGCGAGCGATTGGCCGCCCGCACAAAGTCGCTCTGCCCGCCGGTGCCGGAGTAAGGCGTCGGCCCCAGGCTTTCCGAGCCGCATTGGCCCAGCAGGTCAATCTGCAGCGTGGCGTTGATGGCGACCAGCTTGTCGTTCTTGCCGGCCAGATAGGGGTCGTTGGTGAAGTCCACCGGGTGCATTTCCAGGCCCGGATTGCGGTCCAGAAAGCGGTAGAGCTTTTGCGAGCCCAGCGCAAACGTGGCCACCATCTTGCCGGGCAGATAGTTCTTGCGCCGGTTCGTCACGGCGCCACTCTCAATCAGCGTCAAGATGCCGTCGCCGATCATCTCGGTGTGAATGCCCAGGTCACGCTTGGCCGTCAACTGCATCACCACCGCATCCGGAATACCGCCGTAGCCAATCTGCAGGGTCGAACCGTCGTCGATCATGTCGGCCACATATTTGCCGATGGCCTGCTGCACCGGGCCGATCTTGGGCAGCCCCACTTCTTGCAGCGGATCTGAGCTTTCCACCAGGGCGCTGACCTGCGAGATATGCACATGGCAGTTGCCGAAGGCAAAAGGCACATTGGGGTTCACTTCCAGCACCACCGCGCGCGCC
Source organism: Roseateles sp. PN1 (assembly GCF_038419725.1). NCBI lineage: Bacteria > Pseudomonadati > Pseudomonadota > Betaproteobacteria > Burkholderiales > Sphaerotilaceae > Roseateles > Roseateles sp. PN1. Next base: position 58,123 of record NZ_JBCARA010000014.1, read on the forward strand.
TTGGCCACTGCGGCCATGGTGTAGTCAGCCCCCAGGCTGAGCGAGAAATAGCCGTGGCTGTCCATCGGCGAGGCCATCGCGAACACCACATCGGCGGGGATCAGGCCCCGCTCGATCAGGGCCGGCATTTCAGAGAAATAGCTGGGGATGAAATCGATCCAACCTTCTTTGCCGCCCTGGCGTGAGGCGCCGCCGTAAAAGAAGGCCACATGGCGCACATGGTCCACCGTCTCGGGGTCGAAATAAGCGAACTTGCGCACCGGCAGGATCTGGCCAATTTTGATGCCACGGAAGCTGCGGCGCTGCTCAGACAGCGCGTTCAACAGCGCCGGCGGCTCGCCGACGCCAGTCGGCACGATGATGAAGTCGTCATTGCGCAGCAGCGCCAGCGCGTCCGCTGCACTGCGCAGTTTTTGCTTGTATTGGTCTTGAACTGACATGGTGGACACAACTCACTAAGGGGATAAACCAAGTGTGCACCCGAAACCTTGCCTCAATCCTTACAGGTCGCGGCGGCCCAACACCGCGGGCCGCTGGCGCCCTTCACCACTGCGGCCGGTCCAGCAAGGCGCACAAGTCCACACGCGCCTGCGCCAGTGCCTTGCCGACCCGTTGATCGGCATGCTGGGCGACCCGCTGGGGGTCAAAAACCGCTGCCAGTGCGGCAGGCTCGATGCCGGCCTGCAAGCGGGCGTCACGCGCACAAATATCTTGAGCCAGGGCGCGTAGGCTGGGACTATCCACCGGAGCTGCACCAGATTCATGCGCCGCCAACACCTCATCGCACAACTGCCCCACCAGCAGCTGGGCCTCTATGCGACCCAGCACGCCCGCCAGGCATTGGGTCAAGGCCTCGGAGTACACCAAGCCTTGCTGCGCCTCGATATTGGCCGCCATGCGCCCGGGGTAGAGCGTGATGCCGGCCATGGCCGTCAGCATTGCACGCACCGAGCCATGGCTGTGCATCAGCAGGCTCACCGATTCGGCCAGTTCCGCCTGCCAGCCGCCCAGGCCGCGCTCGAACTCTTGCAGCATGCTGCCCAGCAAGGCCGCCACGCGCTGCGGCGCGCGCTGCGCCGCAGCCAGCGCCAGCATGCAGGACACCGGATTGCGCTTGTGCGGCATCGCCCGTGAATGACTGCGCTTGCGCACCGACAAGGGCAGTCCCGCAGGCAAGCCAATATGCGCGGCATCAAGCCCACCTGCCTTGGCCGGCTTGGCGCTTGGCTTGAGCCACGAGGGTGCCGGCGCAGCGGGCATAGCACCGGCAGGCTCGTGGCAAGCCAGCCCATCGGAAGGCGGCCCCAAGGGCGGCAGATCCTCGGGCTCGGCCATCTCGCCGATTTCAGCCTGCGAAAGCAGCGACACATCGCGCGCCAATTTACCCAGCGAACCACACAACACGCCCAACTCGGCGCACAAACGCACCCAGCGGTCGCGCTGCGAGTGCCAGGGCATATCCGGCACCGGCAGCTTCAACTCGGCACCTAAGGCCTGGCTGACCGCCTCGGCTTTCTCGCCAAGAGCCGACAAGGTACCCACCGCGCCGCCAAACTGAAGTTGTAGCGCGCCATCAGCCGCATGCCGCAAGCCTTGCGCGCAGCGCAGCAAGGGCAAGGCCCAGCTGGCCAGGCGGAAACGCAAGCTGCTGACTTGGGCCGGCTGCATCAAGGTACGCGCCAGAATGGGCTGAGCCGGATGCGCATCGGCCAGATCCAGCAGCACACCCACCAGCTCCAGCAAATCGTCTTCGATCAGGCGCAGCCCACGGCGGGCCAACAAGACTTGCGCCGTGTCGATCACATCCTGACTGGTGCTGCCCAAGTGCACAAAGGACGCGGCGGCCGGGTCAAACAAGGCCACGGTTTCGGCCAAGCGGCGCACCACCGGAATGGCCAAGCTGCCATCGTGGGCGCTGGCGGCCATCAGGGCATGAATATCGTAGAGCTCAACCCGGCAAAGGCTGGCAATGGCCTGCGCGGCCGACTGCGGAATCACCCCCACGCGCCCTTGGGCACGGGCCAGCGCCGCCTCAAAGTCCATCATGGCCTGCACGATGGACGACTTATCCAACACCGCCAACATTTCGGGCGTGGACAAAAAACCCTCAAACACCAACACCGACATACCGCACCTCAGAGGATCTTCGCGAGCATCCTAGCCATGCGCCGGGGTTTGGCTGATATCGGCAAACCCTCAGAGGGTTTGCCTGGGGCACGGAGGCATGGGCGCTAACGACCCAGTTCTCCGTACCCTCAAGAGGCCTCAATGGCCTCAGGCCATCAAGCCTGATTGGCTTGTTGCACAGCCAGACGGTTCATATTGCCCATCGAGATGCGGTGCATTTCCAACAGGGCCAGCAGGCCGTTGCGATGCAATTCCACAATCTTGGCGTCGGGCAGTTCGGCCAGCTTCTTTTCGTCCACGGCCAGGAAGCCATCAACGTCCAGCTTCTCGCCATTGCCCAGCGTGGCTTCGAAACGCATGTCTTGCAGCAGATCCAGCTCTTGCAGAGCTTGGCAGGCGTGACGGGTGCGCTCAGACTCTTGCTCGAAGTTCTCGAGGAAGGTGCGGGCATTGCTCAGGAATTCGGTCGGCTCACCATCGGCGCCAAACAGGGCTTGGCCTTCGGTGACCGAGAAGCCGGGCCATTCGCTGTCGTAGCAAACCGCCACGGTGTCTGTGTCTTGGTCCAGGCGTGCCATCGCGAAGGGATAACGGCGCAGATAGGCGGGCACATAGTTGCCGGTCCACTTGCCGTCCTTGACGAACAGATTGCTGCCAGCACGCAAGCCCATCACGGCCAGCGGGGCCACGGCTTGCTTGGAGCCGTCGGTGGGGGCTTCGCCCACGCGCACGAACACGATGGGGAATTCCTTGCAGGCTTCGGCGAACTCCACCACGGCCAGGAACAAGGAATTCAAACCCGCCACACGGTCCACCGTGGGCAATTCGGTCTTCAGGCGCAGGTGCTTGTGGGCCTCACGGTCCAGGGGCACCAGATTGCCGTACAGGGGGGGCGTACTCATGACTTCTCTTCTCCATCATCATCAACAGCCAGTCGACTGACCAGCACTTTGTCTACACGCTTGCCATCGAGGTCCACAACCTCAAATCTCCAGGCGTTCCACTCCACCACATCGGCCGTACGCGGCAAACGCCCCAGCAGCAGCATGATCATGCCGGCCAGGGTGTTGTAGCGCCCACGGTCTTCTTCGGGTAGTTCCTTCAGCTCCAGGCGGTCCTTCAGCTCAGGCACCGGGATCAAGCCGTCCAGCAGCCAGCTCCCATCCTCGCGTTGCACCGCCCAGGCATCTCCGTCGCTGGGCGCATTGAACTCGCCCGCAATCGCTTCCAGCACGTCGCGCACGGAGATCACTCCCTGCACTTCGCCGTATTCATCCACCACAAACACCAGCGGTGCATCAGAGACGCGGAATTGCTCCAGCAACTCCATGCCCGACAGCGTCTCCGGCACAAACACCGCGGCTTCCAAATCCTCCGCCAGCGCCAGCGGCTGGCCGCTCAAGGCCCGCTGCAAAAGCACCTGGGCCGAAACAACGCCCTGCACCTCTGCCAAGCTGCCCCGGCACACCGGATAGCGGCTGTAGCCGTGGCCCTTGAGCACCTCCAGCACCTGCTGAGGCGTGTCGCTGACGTCCAGCCAGGCGATCTCGGCCCGCGGAATCATCATCGAGCCGATTTCGCGCTCATCGAGGCGGAACACATTGCGCACCATCTGGTGCTCATGCGCCTCGATCACGCCGGCGTCGCGCCCCTCGTCCAGGCTGGCGGCGATTTCTTCTTCCGTCACGCTGCGCGGGGTGTGGCCGCCAAAGCCCATCAGGCCCAGGGTCGCCTCGGTCGCAAAACTCAGGAACTTGACCAGCGGACGCGCCGCCATGGACAGGAAATCCATGATGGGCGCAACCTTGCGCGCCACCGTTTCGGGGTAGATTTGGCCCAGTCGCTTGGGCACCAATTCACCAAAAATAATCGTCACCACCGTGATGATCACCACCACCATGGCCGTGGCGGTGATGCCCACAAAACGGTCATGCCAGCCGAAGGTGGACGAAAGCCACGCCGCCAGCGGGCCCGAGAAGGCCGCTTCACCCACAATCCCGTTCAACACACCAATCGAAGTGATGCCGATCTGTACCGTGGACAAAAACTTGTTCGGGTCTTCATGCAGGGCCATGGCCGAGCGTGCGCCAGACTCTCCCGCTTCAACCAACACCTGCAACCGGGCTTTACGGCTGGCAGACAAGGCCATTTCCGACGCGGCGAAAAAGGCGTTTAAACACAAAAGAAAAATGAGAAAAGCGGTATCCATTGAGTGCGCCGCTGAGCCGGAATTGCCTCCCAGCGTGCGCCTGACTGTGCAAGAGCCGCGTAGGGTAGCAGAAGCATTTGAAAGTTCTGACAGCACAATCCCGGAATGAACTACCTAATCGGCGACCTGCAAGGCTGCTGCGATGCCCTCGATCGCTTGCTGAGCAAAATTGACTTCTCCCCCTCACGCGACCGCATCTACTTGCTGGGCGACCTGGTCAACCGTGGCCCGGCATCCCTGCGCACCCTGCGCCGCCTGATGGCCCTAGGCGATAGCGCCCGCAGCCTGCTGGGCAACCATGACCTGCATTTGCTGGCCGTAGCACAAGGCATCCGCCCCTCGCACCGCAATGACACGGTGCAAGAAATTCTTGACGCGCCCGACCGCGAAGCCTTGCTGCAATGGCTGCGCCAGCAAAACATGGCCCTGTTCGAGCAAGGCTGGCTGATGGTGCATGCCGGGGTGGTGCCGCAATGGGATCTGGCGCAAGCGCTGCAATTGGCCGGCGAAGTCGAGGCCCTGCTGCGCGGCCCCGATCTCCACGACTTCCTGGCCCAGATGTACGGCAATGAGCCCCACACTTGGCGCGACGACCTGCAAGGCGCCGACCGCCTGCGCTTCGTCATCAATGCCCTGACCCGCCTGCGCTTTTGCAACGCGGCCGGCCGGCTCGATTTCAAAACCAAGGACGGCGCGGGCGATGCCCCTGCCGGCTTCTACCCCTGGTTCGACACGCCCGGCCGCCGCACGGCCGGCACGCCCATCGCCTTCGGCCATTGGTCCACCCTGGGCCAAATCACCCGCGCCGACCTGCTGGCCCTGGACACCGGCTGCGTCTGGGGCGGCAAGCTCAGCGCCGCACGCGTCGAAAACGGGCAAATGCGGGAGCTGATTCAGGTGAAGTGCGAACAGGCCCAGAAACCCGGAAAATGAGGCGCTAGTTCGCGGCTACAATGCCGCCTCTGCTGGTAATGCGGTGAACCGCATCACACAAAAGCAGCGCGCGACAAAGTTTCAGGAAGCTTGGCCGAGCGGTTTAAGGCACCGGTCTTGAAAACCGGCGAGGGTTTATCCCCTCCGTGAGTTCGAATCTCACAGCTTCCGCCAATTGCTTTGATTTCAGCTGCCGTGCTTTTTAGACTCAAGGGCAAGCAAGAACGATCAAGGCAAACACCGTTTTATCAAACGCCGTAGCGTCACGCTGCGGCGTTTTTTTTCGTCCACGGCTGGGTATTCAGCTCGCTCAGCAACGCCGGCACATCAACCATGCTGCGCCATGCCCTGCCTCGCCTCGCCTCGCCTCGCCTCGCCTTCGCAGGCTAAGCGCCTACTTCTTGAGCGTCAGTTCATCGTGGATGCTGTGGGCGCCATCAGACGCGCGCGCAATTCCGATCGCCTCGTCAATCTGAGCCTGGCTGTCCACCACGCCAATCAAGCGCACATCGCCTTTGAGCGTTATGACGGTGATGTCGAAGCCTTTCAGTGCGTCGTTGTTCTGCAAGGCGGTTTTAACGTGCTCGGTCACGTCCGCGTCCGAAACATTGACCGGCCCGGCGGCGGTAGGCGGCATTGCGGGTTCGGAGGTGCTGCTGACTTCGGGCGTCTTGCTGCAGGCGCCCAGCGTCAGCACAACAGCGATGGCGCAAGATGAAAGCAGAGCGGCAGAGTATGAGTTCTTCATGAGAGGCCTTTGGCTGAATGACGCCAGGCCACGCTGGCCTGACCGGGCCTTCACCATCGCTTCGCCCTCAGCTAAGGTCTGTGCGTTGACGCACACCAAGCGGGGGGAGCTGCAACCGACACGAATCAGGCGCAACAATCTCAGCACGAGCTCGAAATTGATTGAACTCAAGCCAAGTGCTTGGCCATGGGGACAGAATGGTCTGCGCTGCCGCTGATCCTTGGCCGTCGAAGTGCAGGGCTAGGCCTTGAGCGAGAACGGGGCTACAGCCCAGTTGCAGAGCATGCCCGCTTTCGCCTTCACGCGCAGGCTGCATCATTTGATCAACAGAACCAATCAATAAGTGGGAGGCCAAGATCATGGAAGTCAAAGTTCTGGGTTCAGGGTGCAGCAAGTGCCGCAGCACGGTCAGCATGATTGAGCGCGCAGCCGCGGCGCTGGGGCAAGAACTGACCATCATCAAGATCGAGCAGGCAGCGGAGATTCAGCGCTACGGCGTACATGCCACGCCAGCCGTGCTGATTGATGGCCGGGTGGTTCACGCCGGAGGTATCCCTTCGCATGAAGAAGTGCTGGCCTGGCTGAGGCCGAAGGCGGACACGGCTGTACAGGCCACAGAGGATGCAGTGGCCAACACCATCGGCTTTCTGAGCCAGCCAACGCGCCACCTGTTCTTCACCGGCAAGGGCGGCGTCGGCAAGACATCGCTCTCAACCGCCACGGCGCTAACGCTGGCTGATGGCGGCAAGCAGGTACTGCTGGTCAGCACCGACGCCGCCTCAAATCTGGACGAGATGCTGGGCGTGGCCTTACACAACACGCCGACGCCCGTGCCGGGTGCGCCGGGACTTTGGGTGCTGAACATCGACCCGGACAATGCGGCGGAAGCCTATCGGCAGCGGGTGCTGACGCAGATGGGCGCCAGCGCCAGCGCGGCCGAACTCGCCAATGTGCGCGAGCAACTGTCGGGCGCCTGCACCACCGAGATCGCCTCCTTCGACGAGTTCGCGAGCTTGCTGGCAGACAACTCGCCAGCCGTTAACCAGGCCGCTAAGCAGGCCGCTGGCCGGCCGCACTTCGATCACATCGTTTTTGACACGGCACCCACCGGCCACACCCTGCGCTTGCTCAGCTTGCCCAAGGCCTGGAGCGGCTTTCTGGCGGGCAATGACCGCGGCGCCTCATGCCTGGGTCCGCACTCCGGGCTGAAGATGCAGGAAGTGCGCTTCCAGGCCGCATTGAAAGCCTTGAGCGACCCAGCGCTGACCACCGTGGTGCTGGTGACCCGCCCCGACAAGGGCGCCATCGCCGAGGCGGCGCGCACCTCAATAGATCTGTGCGAGCTGGGCCTCAACAACCAGCGCCTGGCCATCAACGGCGTGTTTCACGCCAGCGCGCGCAGCGATGCGGTGGCCTGCGCGATTGAGGACTTGGGGCAAGTGGCTCTGGCTGAAATGCCGCCGGCCTTGCAAGCCCTGCCGCAAGACCGCGTGCCCTTGCGGGCGTTTGACACCGTCGGCTTGCCCGCCTTGCGCGCCGTGCTGGCGCCGGCAAGCTCTGTCGCCGCGCCACCGGAACCGCCGCTGGCCGGGGCCGCGCAGCCCCTCAGCCAAGTTCAGGGGCTGGCCGCGCTGGCCGACGAATTGGCGGCCGCCGGCCATGGCCTGATCATGGTGATGGGCAAGGGTGGCGTTGGGAAAACCACGATTGCGGCGGCCCTGGCTCTGGGCCTGGTGCAACGCGGAAAAAGCGTGCACCTCAGCACCACTGATCCGGCTGCGCACTTGGCAGCCACGCTGGAAGGCGCCGTCACAGGCCTGCAACTCAGCCGCATCGACCCCAAGGTGGAGACGCAGCGCTATATCGACAAGATCATGGCAGCCAAGTCGCCCGGCCTCGATGCGCAAGAGCAGGCGCTGTTGCTTGAAGATCTGCACTCGCCCTGCACCGAGGAGGTGGCCGTGTTCCACGCCTTCTCCCGCATCGTCAGCGAAGCGCGCAGCGCTTTTGTGGTGCTGGACACTGCGCCCACCGGCCATTCCATGCTGCTGATGGACGCCACCGGCGCCTACCACCGGCAAATGATGCATGAGTTCGAAGGCCGCGGCAGCGCCCGTGTGGTCACGCCGCTGATGCGACTGCAAGACGGCGCTTACACCAAGATCATTCTGGTCACATTGCCCGAGGTGACGCCGGTCTCGCAGGCCGCAGCCCTGCAAGAGGACTTGCGCCGTGCCAGCGTCGAGCCCTATGCCTGGGTGCTGAACAAAAGCGTGCTCGCGGCCGGCACGCAAGACCCGCTGCTGGCCGCGCGCTTGGCGGGCGAACGCAAGCAGATCACACGCATGAACGCCGGCCTGGCCAAGCGCTTGTTCACCCTGCCCTGGTTGACGGTGCCGCCGATTGGCTTGCTGGAACTGGGCAAACTGGTCAGCGCGCCTGGTTCGGCGCCTGCCGTTCTCACGGATGGGATGGCAAATGCAAAGCCTTAGAGCGCGGGCTGATTGACCCGCTTGGACAGCTGCTCGGCGCTCTCTTTGCGCTCGCTGTAGCGATCCACCAAGTAGGGGCTGGCATCGCGCGTCAGCAAGGTGAACTTGAACAGCTCTTCCATCACGTCAACCACCCGGTCGTAATAGCTGGAAGGCTTCATGCGGCCGGCTTCATCAAACTCCAGAAAGGCCTTGGCCACCGAGGATTGATTGGGGATGGTGATCATGCGCATCCAGCGCCCCAGCACGCGCAGCTGGTTCACCGCATTGAAGGACTGCGAGCCGCCCGACACCTGCATCACCGCCAAAGTCTTGCCTTGGGTCGGGCGAATGGCGCCAGAGTTGAGCGGCAGCCAGTCGATCTGCGACTTCATCACGCCGGTCATGGCGCCGTGGCGCTCGGGCGAGGTCCAGACCATGGCTTCGGACCATTCGGTCAGCTGGCGCAACTCCTGCACCTTGGGGTGCTGATCGCTGCCATCGTCCGGCAGCGGCAAGCCCGCAGGGTTGAAGATGCGCACCTCGCCGCCCATCGCGGTCAAGAGCCGCGCGGCCTCGAAGGTCAGCAGCCGGCTGTAGGAGCGCTCGCGCAGCGAGCCGTAGAGCAGCAAGAAGCGCGGTGCATGTTGGGATGGGCCGGCGCCGCTCAGCTTGGCGCTTGTTGGCGCATCGAAAAGCGCGGTGTCGATATGGGGCAGGCTGGGGTCAAGCGTAGACAAGGAAGTCTCCTGCGCAGGCTGCCGCGTTCACGATCAGCAGCCTGCATTGATGTTTTTGCGTAGCAGCGCGTTGATGCGCGGCCGACTCAGGCGTCGAGCCTATCGGGAACGTCAGGCCCTCTGCCCTGCCTCGTACCAGCCCTTGCTGTCGTTGACCAGCTTGACCACCAACAGCATCACCGGCACCTCAATCAGCACGCCCACCACCGTGGCCAGCGCCGCGCCCGACTCGAAGCCGAACAAGCTGATAGCGGCAGCCACGGCCAATTCGAAGAAATTGCTGGCCCCAATCAAGGCCGATGGGCAGGCCACGGCATGGGACTCGCCCAGGCGCCGATTCAGCCAATAAGCCAGGCCTGAGTTGAAGAAAACCTGGATCAGGATGGGCACGGCCAGCATCGCGATAACCAAGGGCTGCTCCAGAATCGCTTTGCCCTGGAAGGCGAACAGAAGCACCAGCGTGGCCAGCAAAGCACTGATCGACCAGGGGCCGATCTTGGCCAGCACCGCATCAAACACCGCTGGGCCGCGGCGCAGCAAAGCCTTGCGCCAGAGCTGCGCCAGCACCACCGGAATCACGATGTAGAGCACGACCGAGGTGATCAGCGTGTCCCAGGGCACGACGATGGCCGACAGGCCGAGCAGCAAAGCCACGATGGGCGCGAAGGCGAACACCATGATGGCGTCGTTCAGCGCCACTTGGGAGAGCGTGAACAGCGGATTACCGCCGGTGAGCCGGCTCCACACAAACACCATCGCGGTGCAAGGCGCGGCGGCCAGCAGAATCAGGCCGGCGATATAGCTGTCGGCCTGGTCGGCAGGCAAGTAAGGGGCGAAGACATGGCGGATGAAGATCCAGCCCAGCAAAGCCATCGAGAAAGGCTTGACCGCCCAGTTCACAAACAGCGTGACGCCAATCCCGCGCCAATGCTGCTTCACCTGCGACAGCGCGGCGAAGTCCACCTTCAGCAGCATGGGGATGATCATCACCCAGATCAGCAGGCCGACCGGCAGATTGACCTTGGCGATCTCCATCTGGCCGACGGCCTGAAAGGGCCCGGGCAGCAGCTGGCCGAGCGCGATGCCGACGATGATGCAAAGAAAGACCCAGACGGTCAGATAGCGCTCGAAGATGCTCATCGGCGCGGGCGCTGCGGGGGTCTCCGCGGGCGTTGGCAAAGTGGTGGTGCTCATGCTTGTTTTCTCTCGAGGGTTTTAGCTGCGGCCGATTTCAGCCAAGGCGGCCTGGCAGGCGACGCGGTCCATGCTTTCCAAGGGCAAGGCCAGCAACTGCAGCATGCGATAGCCAATGGCCTGGCGCGTCAGCTCAAAAGCGCGGCGCTTGCCTTCATCGCCACCCTCGGCATTGGAGGGGTCTGGGTAGCCCCAATGAACTTTTACCGGTTGGCCTTGGGATGATGGCGCGCCGAAGAACACGGGGCATTGCTCAGCAGCGGCGCTATCGCACACGGTGATCACCACGGACAGTGGCGGCGCCTCCTGCGTGGTGAACTCGTCCCAGCTCTTGCTGCGGTAGCCGCTGATGTCAACGCCAGCCTCGCTCAGCGCCCCAAGCGCAAAAGGGTTCAGGCGCCCACTCGGCGCGCTACCCGCGCTGAAGGCCCGCACATCGCGGCCCAGCTTTTTGGCCAGGTGGTTGAGCATGCCCTCGGAGAGCACGCTGCGCGCGGAGTTGTGGGTGCAGAGGATGAGGATATTGATCGTCATGATTGCTAGGGTTTGGAGTTGTCTGCGCGCATCAGGCCTGACCGATGTCGCGTATGGCTTTCTGCAGCGAGAGTTGGTCCAGCGTGGCCATGGGCAGCGCCAGCATCAACTGGATGCGCCGACGCAAAGCCAGCGCCGTATCCAGAAAGGCTTGCGAGCGTTGCGCCTCGCTGCCTTCCACGGCGGCGGGGTCGGGCACACCCCAGTGGGCGGTCATCGGCTGGCCGGGCCAGACCGGGCAGACCTCCCCCGCAGCTTTGTCGCAAACCGTGAAGACGAAGTCCAGCGCCGGCGCACCCGGCTGCGCAAACTCATCCCAGTTCTTGCTGCGATAGCCCTCGGCGGGCAGATGCAGGCCTGCCAGGGTCTGCAAAGCCAATGGGTTGACAACGCCTGTCGGATGGCTGCCAGCAGAGAAGGCCTTGAATCGGCCCTGGCCAAGATGGTTCATCAAGCCCTCGGCCAGGATGGATCGGGCCGAGTTGCCGGTGCAGACAAAGAGGACGTTGTAGGTTTTGGTACTCATGGGGATCCTTTGCTCGGACGGTCAGTTTTCAGCAGGTGAACAGGCACGGATATGCGCCGACCTCAGCAGCCGCAGCCCGATGCCGAGGCGGGAATACAGGCCTCGCCTTGGCAGCAGTTCTCGGTCAGATAAGCCAGCAAGCCGTTCATCTGCGAGAAGTCAGCGCGGTAGACCAGATTGCGGCCCAGGCGCTGCTGGCTCAGCAAGCCGGCTTGCATCAGTTCTTTCAAATGAAAGGACAAAGTGGCCGCTGGCACGGCCAGGGCTTCAGCCAGGGCGCCGGGCGTCAAGCCTTCGGCACCGGCCACCACTAGCAAACGGAAGGCCCGCAGGCGATGCGCCTGAGCGAGTGCAGCAAGGGATCGAACTACGACGTCTTCATTCATAAATCCATTATTCCATAAATATGGAAATATTAGATTGAGAACGAAGGAAAGCCACGCGAGCAGACGACCTTGCACAAGCCACACCAGTGGCGAACCGGAAGGCGCCAATAGGGAAGAGTCAGCGGTCCGCCCCGAGCAAGAGCTTCGACAAAGCGGCCGGCAGGCCAGTAATGGCCCCGTGGCACGGCCCCGCGAGCGACGCGGCTCAGCTAGCGCTCAGCCGGGCCGAAGCCTCAAGCCGATTGCGCCAAACGGACCAGCGCCGGCACATCCAAAATCCAGATGCGATAGCCCTTGGAGGCAATCACCCCCATCTCACGCAACTGCCGCAGGCTGCGCGAAAAGGTCTCGGGCGAGGTGCCCAGCTGCGAGGCAATGGCGCATTTGCGCTGGCTCAGCAACAGCTGGGTCTGGGCCGTGCTGCTGCCCTCGCCCTGACCCAGTACCCGCAACTCATCCAGCAGCCAGGCAGCGCAGCGTGCCAACACATGCTTGGCCAGCAAGTCTTGCGCGCCACCGACTGCGCGTTTGAGCCGCTCGGCCCCCACCGCCAGCAGGCTGCGCGCCAAGGCGGGCTCGGCGGCCATGGCCCGCTCCAGCGCCGGCAGCGGGAAGAACCACAGCAAGACCTCGGTCTCGGCGCGTGCGTTGTCCAGATAGTTGCCGCCCAGCCAGGCGCTCTCAGCGTCTATCCATTCCTCGGCATGCACCGTGCAGCGCTGGCTCCACTGCATTTGCGCGTCATGCCGACCCACGCTGACGGTGCCGCGCAGCAGCAGCCATAAGCCCTCAGCAGGCTGCGATGCCATCAGGCACATGGACTTGGCCGGCAGCACATGCATGAAACCCAGGCCCAGCAAGCTCGCCAAGGCCGGCTCGCTGAGCTGCCCGGGCGGGCAGGCCGCGAGCAAGATCTGGCGCAGCTGCGCTTGAGAAGGAATATCCGGCGGAGTCTCTGGCGGGATGGCGTTTGCGTCCAGTCCCTGGCTTGCCGAGACACTAAGGCCTGACTTGCGCGCAACTCTGCGCTGGCGCGGGGCGGAGACGGCGCTCGCGGCGGAAGCAATGGTTGCGACGGTAGAGGCATGAGGCATGGTCATCTCCAATGCGGCTGAGTCGATGCACTTCGACTTTGAGGCCGCTGGGAAGGCCTGCTTTTGAGGCAGCGCAAAGGCGGGTGCGGCGGCGGTTTGCGTTGGGTCAAAGCCCGCGTGCTTTCGAAGCCGGCGCCGGCCGTGGCCTCAGCCGCAATCGCCACCACTTCAAAAGATGCGCCCCGCAGCTCCACCAAGCTAGGGACAACAGGCCCGCGCCAGCGTCCACATGCTGCCGCAGCCCGGCCATTGCCGTTAGCATCTGCCCGTTTATCTGACCGTTTGCCACGATCGACCCGGAGCGCATGCCATGGCCAGCAAGTCACAGGACATCACCTTCCTCATCCCAGGCCAGATGGTGGCCAGCCGCTCAGGCGCAGGCGCCAGCCAGGCGGGGGGACTGCAGCGCGGCATCAGCAAGGCCAAGGTGCAGCTCAGCAGCCAGCGTGCCGGCGGCTCGGCCCAACGCGTCAGCGCCCGCCCCGGCGAAGACGTGGTGCTGCTGACTCTGGCCAACGGCCCAACCCTGGTGCTGCACCCGCAGGCCGCCCGCGACCTGATGCATGCGCAGAGCAGCGGCACCACCCGCAGCGCCCTGGCCGCGCATGACGAGGACGAGGTCTTGGTGACGGCCAAGCTGGCCTGGCCCGGCCTGGAAGACAAAGCCACACGTGGCGCCACCCGCGGCTGGATGGGCTCAGCGGTGCTGAGTGCCTTCGAGGTGGTGAGCGGCTTGCTGAAAGATCCGGCCGTTAGCTTGGCCACCGCCGCCATCACCCGCAAGGTGGACGGCCAGGTCAATGCCGGCGTCTACGCGCTGAGCCCCGCCTCGCTGCGCAGCCCGCTCAAGCATGAAACGCCGCTGCAGCAAGTACCCGCCGCGGCTGACGCCGGCCCCTTGCTGATCTTGGTGCACGGCACGTTTGTGGACACGGTCAGCACCTTCGGCAAGCTCTTCGTGCAGCACCCCGACAAGGTGCGCAGCCTGTTCGCGCATTACGCCAACCGGGTCTATGCGCTGGACCACCCGACCATGGGCTTTAGCCCCATCGCCAATGCGCTGACCCTCGTCAACGCCCTGCCCGCCGGTGCCCGCCTGCATCTGCTGACCCATTCACGCGGCGGCCTGGTGGCTGAGGTGCTGGCCCGCGCCTGCGGCGGCGGCGCGCTCAGCGAGGAAGAGCTGGCCCTGTTCGCCGGGGCGGAGTACGAGACGCACCGCCGCGATTTGCAAGCCCTGGTCAAGGCCGCGCAGGCCAAGGGCTTGAAACTGGAGCGAGTGGTGCGTGTGGCTTGCCCGGCGCGCGGCACCACGCTGGCCTCCAAGCGCCTGGACGCCTACCTCTCCGTGCTGCAGTGGGGCTTGCAATTGGCCGGCGTGCCGGTGGCGCCGGAACTGGTGGACTTTGTGCACGAGGTGGCCAGGCGGCGCGCCGACCCTGCAGAGCTGCCCGGCCTGGAGGCCATGATGCCGGAGAGCCCGGTGGTCGAATGGCTGAACCGCAGCGAGGCGCAGCTGCCGGGCGAGTTGCGCGTGGTGGCGGGCGATTTGGAAGGCGACTCCATCGGCTCCTGGCTCAAGACCTTGCTGTCTGACGCTTTCTACTGGACCGATAACGATTTGGTGGTGCAGACCCGCTCGATGTACGGCGGCAGCCCGCGCAGTGGCGCCGGCGCGGCCAGCTTCATCCTCGACCGCGGCGGCAAGACCAACCACTTCAACTACTTCAGCAATGAGCGCACGGTGGCCGCCATCAGCAGCGCGCTGACTGAGGCAGCGCCGGCCGAGTTCAGCCCCATCGGCCCACTCTCTTGGCAAGGCAAGGACGCCAGCGGCACGCGCGCCGCCTTGGCAGTGGCGCGCTCACGCGGCTGGTTCAGCAATGACACCGCCGAGCCTAGCCCCGCCGAACAAGCCCAGCGCGCCGAGCAAGCCGCCAAACGGCCGGCCGTGTTTGTGCTACCAGGCATTTTGGGCAGCAATATCAAGCGCAATGGCAGCCGCATCTGGCTGGGCTTTCGCTTCGTCAACGGCTTGATGAAGCTGGCCTGGGATGAAAAGACCGTCAATGAGTTCGCGCCCGACGGCCCGATCGGCAGCTGCTACGACGCGCTGATCGAGCGTCTGGCCGACACGCATGAGGTGATCCCCTTCGCCTTCGATTGGCGCCGCCCGATTGAGGACGAGGCGCGGCGCTTGGGCCAGGCGGTGGACGCGGCAATCGCCGCCCGCCGCAACAGCGGCCAGCCGGTGCGCATCATTGCCCACTCCATGGGTGGCCTGGTGGCGCGCACCATGCAGTTGGAGGCCCCCGCCACCTGGCGACGCATGATGGCCCACCCGGACGCCCGCCTGCTGATGCTGGGCACACCCAACGGCGGCTCCTGGGCGCCGATGCAAACCCTGTCGGGCGACGACACCTTCGGCAATGCCCTGGTGGCCTTTGGTGCCCTGTTCGACAAGGGCGGCGCACGCAAGATGATGGCCGGCATGCCCGGCTTTATGCAGCTGCAAGACGGTTTGCTGGACCCGCAGCTGGGCCTGGACCGGGCCGAGACCTGGCAAAAGCTGGCCGACCAAGACATCGCCATCCTGCGTGAGCGCAGCTTCTGGCATCAGCTGGATTCACAGATCAGCATCTACACCTGGGGCGCGCCGCCGCAAAAGGTGCTGGACCAGGCCGTGGCCCTGCGCCGCCGGCTCGACGCCCAGATCGGCCAGCTCGGCCTGGACAAGCAAAAGATGCTGCTGGTGGTGGGCCATGCCAGCTTCACCCCGGCCGGCATCCGGCTAGACCCGAACGACGGCCTGGAGTATCTGGACACGCCCGACGACGGCGATGGCCGCGTCACCCTGGCCAGCGCCACCCAGCTGGGTCTGCGGACTTGGAAGCTGGACGCCGAGCATGGCAAATTGCCCGATGTGGCCGAGGCCTTTGCCGCTTACGTCGAACTGCTGCAGACCGGCGACACCCGCTCGCTGGAAACCCTGGAGGCGCGGGCTTCGCGCGCCGCAGCAACAACCAGCACGGCCGGCGGCGCCGCTGCGCCGGCAGCCAGCCCGCAGCTGCAACGCAGCCGGCCCTCGCGCGGCTTGCAGGCCTCGCTGCCGCCTTCGGATGCCGGCGATGTGATGGGCCTGGCCCGCCACAGCGCCAAGCGCGTGGCGGCGGACCAGGGCTCGCGGGCACTGCAGATGACGGTGCTGAATGCCGACCTGCGCTTTGTGCAGCAGCCGCTGTTGGTGGGCCACTACCGCTCCATGACCCTGACCGGGGCCGAGGAAGTGATTGACGCCTTGGTCAATCAAGGCATGAGCCGCGCGCTGGCGGCGGGCCTATATCCCGACGCGGTGGGCTCGCATCAAATCTTTGGCAACCAGCGCCCGCACCCCGACAACCCTTTCCAGATGGCCAGGCCGCAAGCCGCCATCGTGGTGGGCCTAGGCGAAGAAGGCAAGCTGCGCACCAGCGAGCTGATCTTCACCGTGCGCCAGGCCGTGATGGCCTATGCCCAGCGCCTGTCCGAGCAAGCGACTGGCACCGCCGGCAGCGAGACCCCGGCGCCACTGGAGTTCGAGCTGGCCGCCACCTTGATCGGCAGCGGCGGCACCGGCATCACCACCGGCGCGGCCGCCCAAGCCATTGCCCAAGGCGCTTGGGCCGCCAAGCAGAAGTTGCAAGGCACAGGCTGGCCGCAACTCAGCCGCCTGACCCTGACCGAGCTTTACCTCGACCGCGCTGGCGATGCCTGGCGCGCCCTGCAGCAGCTTGAAGCCGCCAGCCCAGGCAGCTACAAGCTGGTCGGCAAGGTCAGCTCAGGGCCGGGTGCGATGCGGCGCATGCTGGACTCGAATTACCGCGGCAGCAATTACGACTTCATCAGTGCCCTGTCCGTGCCGGGCCACAAGCCGGATCAACCCGCCATCGCCTACAAGCTCAACACCAAGCGCGCACGCAGCGAGCTGCGGGAGCAGCATGCCCAGGGCGCCCTGCTGCGCGAATTCGTGGCCCGCGCCTCCAACGATGCCAATACCGACACGCAAATCGGCCGCACCCTGTTCAATCTGCTGATCCCCGTCGAGATGGAGCCCTTCCTGGGCGGCAGCAGCGAGCTCGTGATTGAGCTGGAGCCGGCCACCGCCGGCATCCCTTGGGAATTGCTCAACACCAACCCGCTGGACAGCGGCGAAGACAAGCGCCCCTGGGCGATTCGCACCAAGCTGATCCGCAAGCTGCAGCTGGACGACTACCGTGCCGAGCCGCGCGATGCCAGCGCGGACGACCATGTGCTGGTGATCGGCGAGCCGCTCTGCGACCCCACCCTCTACCCGCGCCTGGAAGGCGCACGCCAGGAAGCCCTGGCCGTGGCCGAGCAGCTGAGCCGCGCAACTGGGCCTGGCGCCGGCCAAGACGGCGTCGAGCGCGTCAAACTGCTGGCCGAACAGAACGATGCACAGACCATCATCAACGCCTTGTTCGAGCGCAATTACCGCGCCGTCCACATCGCCGGCCACGGCGTGCCGGGCCCGAACGGCGGGCTGGTGCTGTCGGGCCAGAACACTTACCTCAGCGCCGCCGAGGTCAAGTCCATGCGGGTGGTGCCGGAGCTGGTCTTCCTGAACTGCTGCCACCTGGCCGGGCGCGACGCGAGCGCCGTGCTGCAAACCGAACCAAGCAATGGCAACAGCCGTTACGACCGCGCCAGCTTTGCCGCCAACACGGCCGAAGCCTTGATCAAGGTCGGCGTGCGCTGCGTGGTGGCCGCCGGTTGGGCCGTTGAGGACGAAGCAGCCAAGGTCTTTGCCACCACCTTCTACGCCAGCTTGCTGACCGGCGCCCGCTTCATCGAAGCCGTGGGCCGCGCCCGCGAGGCCGCCTGGAGCGCCAACCGCCAAGGCAATACCTGGGCCGCCTACCAATGCTATGGCGACCCCGAATGGACCTGGCGCCGCGAAGGCGCCGATGCCCAGCGCCCCAGCACACCGCTGGCGGAAGAGCTGGCAGGCGTGGCCTCGCCCGTGTCGCTGACGCTGACGCTGGAGAACATTGCCGTGCGCGCCCAGTACGGCAAGAGCTCGCCCCAAAAGCGCCAGGGCGCACTCGACAAGCTGCGCTATCTGGAGGCCGAGTTCAAGCCGCTGTGGGGCAGCATGGGCGCGGTGGCGGAAGCCTTTGCCGTGGCCTACAACAGCGCGGGTGAACGCAAGGCCGCGCTGGAGTGGTACCGCATCGCCGTGGAAGCCGAGGACGGCAGCGCCTCGCTGAAAGCGAGCGAGCAATACGGCAATCTGCTGGTGCGCGAAGGCGAGCTGCAGGCCGACCTAGCCCTCATCCGCAGCGGCATCAGCCTGCTGGAGCGCGTGCTGGCAGTGCAGCCCACGGTAGAGCGCGAAAACCTGATGGGCTCGGCCTGGAAGCATCTGGCCATGGTGCTGGAATCGAAACAGGCCCAGTCTGCGGGCAAAGCAGCTCCCCCCGCCGTCACCGAGGCTTTGAGCAAAGCCGCCCAGCACTACAGCCAGGCCGCGCAGCGCTGCTTGCAAGCGCAGGCCGGGGAGTTGTTCTACCCGCGCATGAACGCCATGGCCATCGAGCTGCGCCTGGCCTTCTTGGCGGGCCGACCTATCACTGACGCCGAAGGTGCCGAGTCGACGCCCGAGTTGAGCGCCGAGGCCTTCAAAGCGGCGCGTGACTCGTTGACCGAGACCAATGCACGCAAGCCGGACTTCTGGTCGGTGGTGGGCCAGACCGAGCTGGACATATTGCAAGCACTCAGCCAATCCAGCTTGGCCGGCGCGGCAACGGCCGTGCTGCAAAGCTTGCAAGGGCTCAAAGTCCGCGTGCCCGCGCCCGCCATGTGGGACACGGTATACAAGCAGGCCCGCTTCACCCTGGAGCCCTACCAAAGCGTCAGCCATGCCAGCGCGGCCTTGCGAAGCGCCGAGCAAAAGGCGGCCAAGCAATTGCTGGAAGGCATCAAGGCGCTGGCGGCGGGCAGTCGCAGCTGAACGGACTGGCGTCACATCAGGCGCACAAAATGGGCGGGTGGACAATGGCGCCGTGCCAGCGCCCACCTCCGCCTGCCCGCCTTTGCTTTCGTCTCCTTGTCTGCCTTTTTGCCCGCCCCAATGAACCGACACCGTCCTCTGCCCGCCCCCACTTTGCAGCATCGCCGGCTGCCGCTGAGTTTGGCCGTCAGCGCGGCGCTGTTGCTGGCCGCCTGCGCCAGCGGTCCTCAGCAGCAGGCGCAGCAAGCCCAGGCTTTGCCGCCAGCCATGAACAAGCTTTTGGGCGCGCAAGAAGCCGCCGGCCTGAGCCGCGCCGAGGGCTTGCGCCGCATCGCCGCCCGCAGCGGCCTGAGCGTTGAGGAATTGCAGCAGCAACCCTCGCGACTGGACCCCATCGCCCAGGATCTGCTGGCCCGCTTTGAGCGCGACACCCAAGCCCTGATCACTTCCGCCCAGGCCAGCAGCCAGCCGGAGGCCATGGCGCTGGCCTTGCCGCTGCTCGATACACCCGGCCGCTTCTACGCTTGGACCCAGTTTGCCGACATGGCCCAAGCGCCCTTCTCCACCTCCCACATCACGGCGGTGACTGCCGCAACGCCGGGCGCGCAAGGCCAGCAGCGCGGCTCGCTCGAGCACGAAGTGCCTTTCTCCGGCCCCGAGCTCAAGGCGGCCAATGCCACAGCCACCGATCTGGCCGCACGTTATGCGATGAGCGACCCCAGCCTGGGCCGCGGCCAACAAGTCGCCCGCGTCATCACCGCCGCAGCGCAGTGCCCACAGTTGCTGGTGGACGGCCGGCCGCAGCCCATGCAGGTGCGCGCCCCCGCCGTGCGCGGCGTCGCCAGCAATGCCGCAGCCCAGACCGGCGACAAGCGCCAGACCATAGGCGCCGATTTCGAACTGCTGACCTGCGAGGCCACGCTGCCGCCTGCGGCGCAAGTGGTGGGCGTGGGCGGTCAGCGCCTGGCGCTGCGCCCGCCGCAAGCGCAAGTCAATCGCGTGGTGGTGGTGGGCGACACCGGCTGCCGGGTGCAGGGGCCTCATGCCTTCGGCAGCGGCAAGCCGGGCGCGCCGCTGCAAGACTGCAGCGATGAATCCGATTGGCCCTGGCGCAGAATAGCCCGCGCCGCCGCCAGCTTCAACCCGGACCTGATCATCCACAACGGCGACATCCATTACCGCGAAGGCTTGCCCAAAGGCACCGAGCCCGGCCAGCCCCAGCCCAACGAGGCCCGCGTCGCCGCCTATATGGACACCATCACCTACGGCTGGAAATCCTGGGAAGCAGACTTCTTCCGCCCCGCCGGCGCGCTGCTAGGCGCCGCGCCCTGGGCCATCACCCGTGGCAATCACGAGTTATGTGACCGCGCCGGCGCGGGTTGGTATCGCTTTCTCGACTATCGCCGCTTCCCATCGCAAGAACCGAAATACAGCCCGGACTACGACCCCGCCATCTGCAGCAATGCCACCGACCCGCTGCTGGTGCGCCTGGGTGATTTGCAGCTGATTTTGATGGACGTGGGCGGCCTGGCTGATGCCCCGGGGCGCGGCCGCAATCAGGGCTGGACCAATGGCGACCATTTGCGCACCGCCCGTCAACTCACGGCGGTGGCGCACGACAGCAACACGCGCAGTGCGGCCGTATCCTGGCTGGTCACGCACAAGCCGCTGTTCGCCTTTTACTCGGGCGGCCCCAAAGTCACCAGCAGCACCTGGCAATTTCAGAAGGCTTTGCAGCCCGGCGTCGAGAGCTTTGGCGCGGGCAATGGCGAATTGCCAGCCAATCTGCAGATGGTGCACTCCGGCCATATCCACGGCTGGATGATGATCAGCCACCCGGCACAGACTGGGCTACCCACGCAATACCTGATCGGCAATTCCGGCCAAGCCCTGGAAGGCTTCCATTTCGGCGCTCGGGGCGACAAGCCCTACCAGGCTGCAGCCCCTGAAGCGCAGGCCAATGACATCGCAGCGCAAGACCGCCGTTGGCCTTGGCACGACGCGCCCTGGGCTTTCCAACTGCCCAATGGGGCCATGGCGCAACCCGACGCCTTCAGCAGCAGCCCGGTCGTCGATGCGGGCAGCAAGAACGCGCACAGCGAGGAGTTCGGCTTCGTGGTGTTTGACCGCATCGCCGGCACCAGCAACTGGACCGCCCGCATGTTCGACCCACAACGCCAGCTGCTGCGCACCTGCACCACCGAGGGCAAGCGCACCCGTTGCGAAGCCCCGGCCAAGTGAATGAGCAGCGGCCCCAGCAAGAATGCTGGGGCCGCGACTTGATCTGGTGCTGATCGAGGGCCGAAGCGATTACGGCGCCAGCGTGTAGCGCGTGTAGTAGCGGCGGCCGGCGACGTCTTGCGCGCCCAGCCACAGCTCGTAATTGCTGGCAACAAACGCGTCCGGCACGCTGATGCCGGCGAGGGCCAGCGTGGTACTTGGCGGCAGTGGTGGCGTCGTGTCATTGATCAGCGGCGCCTGCGTCGGATCGGCCGGCACATTGAGCACCGTGCGCACACTGATCAAGCGCAAATCAGGGTTGGCCGCCGCCCAGGCAGACCAATTGATCGTCAAGCCCGCCGGCAGCTGGCTGCTACGCAGTGGCGCGCTGCTGCTGATGCCGTCCAGCGTCGGGAAGCGCGCTGCAGGTAGCTCCGCCGGCACATCGGCTGGCAAATAGACCGTACGCGATTCCGCCGTACCGCTGAGGCTGTAAGTCACCAGGTATTTGGCATTGAGCACGAGGTCGTCGGCGCCAATCCAGCCCACAGAAGATCGCAGCAAGGCCGTGTCAGCCAAGCCACCGGTCGGCACCAGACTGGTGGCGCCGGCGGTGCTGGAAATGCACAGCTGAGCCTGCCCGCAATTGGCAAAAGGAATGCTGAAGCCGCCCGGCGTCTGCACCGTGGCCTGGGTCAGCAGCGGCGCGTCAGACCCTTCAAGCAGCGTCTGAATGCTGATTTGCAGGCCGGCCACCGGGTTCGGCGTGATGGCCGTACTGTTCGTGCCATCGGCCGCCAGCGCCCGGAAGGCCAGCGGGTAGACCGCCAGCGCCAGCTTCTTGCCATTGCCAATCAAGTTCCACACCGAACCGGTGGTGGAGGTCTTGGAATAACTGACCGCATCGCTGAAGGTATCGACCACGGTGCCGGAGACATCGCTGATGGGTGCTGCCACCAGCACGCGTTTGCACAGGCCGCCGGTCACCGTGTCATCGGCACAGCCGGTGATCTGCCAGCGGCCGAACTGGCGATTCTTGGCAACGTAGTCGGCCAGCTTGGTGGCGAGCGCGGCCTTGAGCCGGCCGTTGTGCGTGTCATAGCCCGCCAACAAGGCGTGCGAACCAATGGTGGCGG
The DNA here is from genome assembly GCF_038419725.1 of Roseateles sp. PN1. Classification (NCBI taxonomy): domain Bacteria; kingdom Pseudomonadati; phylum Pseudomonadota; class Betaproteobacteria; order Burkholderiales; family Sphaerotilaceae; genus Roseateles; species Roseateles sp. PN1. The sequence goes on from NZ_JBCARA010000014.1 coordinate 80,451, forward strand.
CACTTGCCCCTTGGGCGATCAGCTTGTTCAGCGCGGCGCTGAGATCGTCCAGTGCGGCCAGATTGGCCAAGGTCGCCGTCGGGCTGGTGGTGGCTTTGAGCGTGCTGGTGATGGCGCTGGTGGGCGTCGGGCTGCTGGTCTTGAGCAGCTCGGTCTGCGCCATGGGCAAATCCACCACCACTTCTGCTGCTTGACTGGGCTGCAGCTTATTGCTCAGCTGCAGCTGCATCACACCCTTGCTGTTCTTGACCAAGCTGACGCGCAGGCTTTCGATCAGCAAATCATGCGCGCCCTTATTGGCGGCGAAGGCCGGATCGGCCAGCAGGCTAAGGGCTGTTGGGTTGCTGAACTTCAGGTCAGTCAGCTGGGTTTTGACCAAGGTTTTGACGAACTCGCCGGCCGCGCTGGCGGCCGTGGCGGCCGCGGCAAGCGCTGGGCCATTGGATTTGGCCGCGGCAAACACCGGCTGCGGGTCGGCGCCCAGCGCCAGCGCCACCACCGCATTGCTCAGCGGCGACACATGGGCCACCATGGCCGACGCATTGGCGGCCAAAATCGGCACCGCCGAATGCAGCACTTGCGGGTTGCCGGCGGTATCCAGGCCACTGACCTGCACCAGCAAGGGCGCAGTCAGGCTCTTGCTGCTCAAAGTCAGGCTATAGGAGCCGTCAGGCGCGCGGGTGGTGGTGCTGCCCAGGCTGGCGCCGCTGCCGTCCACCACGGCGACACGCGCATTCATCAGCGGCGCCCCCACCGCGGCGATGCCGCTGAGTGTCGGACCGCTGGCGAACTCAGTGACGCCGCCGCCCCCCGAGCTGCTGTCACCGCCCTTGCCGCCACCACAGCCGACCAAGACTGCGCAAACGAGAAGCAGGCCCAGGCCCAGCTGACGCGGGGCGAAGGGGCGAGATGGCAAGAACAGGCTGGGCATATTGATCATTCGGGGTGCTCAAGCCCCAAGGCTTTTCTATCGCATGATCTTGCCACCGCGACCCCGGCCGAGGTCAGCGGAGATGCCAGCCGATTTGGGGCCTAACGCCCAGTTTGCGGCCTCATTTACCGAGCTTGACCCAGCTCAGCTCCAGCCAGTTGTCGGGCCGGTGCACCACCTCGACGCCATTGCGCATGGCCCAGGGAATCACCTGGCGATGCAGGGGCAAGACATGGAACTGCTGCTTGAATTCGGTGATGGCGGCCTTGATCAGCTGCTCGCGCTTGGCCGGATCGGCCTCAACACTGGACTGCGCGGCCAGGGCGTCGAATTTGTCATTGCGCACATCGCCGTAGTTGTAGGCGCCCACGCCTTGCTCGCCGCGCTTGCGGAACACCGGGGTCAGGATGGACTCGGCATCGGTGATTGGCCCGCCCCAGCCGTAGAGATACAAGCTGGTGTCGAGCTTTTCCAGCTTGGGGAAGTAAGTGACCCGCGGCATGGCATTGACGTTGATCTTGATCTTGAGCTGCGCCCACATCGCAGCCAAGGCCTTGCAGATGGACTCGTCATTGATGTAGCGGTTATTGGGGCAGTCCAGCGTGACCTCGAAGCCATCGGCATAGCCGGCCTCGGCCATCAGCTTGCGAGCTGCGGCAATGTCGAAGGGCGTGCGGGCCTCGATTTGCGCGTCATTGAAGGAGGCGCTGGCCGAGGGCGTCAAGCTGCCGGTGGTGACGCTGAGGCCATTCATCAGCTTGGTCTTGAGCGTTTCCACATCGATGGCCTGATACATGGCCCGGCGCACGCGGATGTCTTTGAAGGGATTCTTGTCTCCGCCGGCCTTGCCGTAGAGCAGCTTGTCGCGGGCCTGATCCATGCCGATGAAGACCAGCCGATTCTCCGGCCCATCCACCACCTTGACGCCACTGGTGCTGCGCAGGCGCGGCACGTCGCGCGGTGCGGGGTCCAGCACGAAGTCGATCTCGCCCGACACCAGCGCCGCAAGACGCGTCGCGTCATTGGCGATGGGGCTGAACACCACCTCTTGCACATTGCCCTCGAACTTGCCCCACCAACTGGGGTTGCGTTTGTAGACGGTCTTGATGCCCGGTTGGCGCGTCACCAACTGGTAGGGGCCGGTGCCGTTGGCATTCATGCTGGTGAAGCTCTCTTCCTTGTTTTTGAAGTCCAGTGGCTTGGTGACGCGGTTCGCCTCCGACCACGGCTTGCTCATGATCCACAGCAAGTCGATATGCTGCAAAAAGATCGGATTGAACTTGGTGAGCTGGAATTCCACCGTCAGCTCGTCGATCTTTTTGGCCACGCCGACCGCATTGGCGTAGACAGCGAGTTGCGAGCTGCTTTCCTTTGCGCGCTGGATGGAATAGACCACATCATCGGCCGTCAGCGCTCGGCCATCGTGGAACTTGACGCCCGGCCGCAGCTTGAAGCGCCACACGAGCGGCGAGACCTGGCTCCACTCGGTGGCAAGACCTGGCACCAGATTCAGGCTGCGGTCGCGCCGGGTCAGGCGCTCATAGACCTGACCATTGACCATATTGGTCATGCTCTCGTTCTGCGAGTGCGGGTCCATGGTTTGCGGGTCGCCCTGGCTGGCCCAGCGCAAGGTTTGCGCCTGCAGCAACATAGGCGTGCAGCATGTCGCCAGCGCCAAAGCTATCAACGTGATTCTCTTCATCAAGCGGCCTCCCTCAGCCAAGTTCGTGAGGGGAGTTTAGGCAGGGCTTGCTGCGCAGCAGCCCGGGGCAACCCTAGCAGCTGCCCCTGCCCTGGCCACTTGCAGGCCTGGGCAAGGAATCAAAGCGCTAACGAGGCACTAAAGCGGTGCGCGCCAGATATCGTCCAGATGAGTAAAACCCCAATCCAGCGGCGACTCGCGACCCACCACGCGATCGCCGGCGGTCGGGCTGGCAAGATCCAGCAACTGCACCGGCACCGGCAGCTTGGAGCGGGTCGAATAAAACACCCGCACCACAGGCGCAGCCAGGCTCAGCGGGTTCAAGTCCACCACCACGGCCAAGCGGCCGGATTCCAGTTTCACCAGGCTGCCGACCGGGTAGATACCCACGCATTTGACGAAGGCTTTGAAAATGACCAGGTCGAACTGCCCCGTCCACTGCGCCATGCGCTGAATCGAGCCAGCCGGGTCCCAAGCGCTCTTGTATGGCCGGGTGGAAGTGATGGCATCGTAAACATCGCAAACCGCGCCCATGCGGGCCAGCACGCTGATTTCCTCACCCTTGAGCTTTTGCGGGTAGCCCGTGCCGTCCATCTTCTCGTGATGATGCAAGCAGACGTCGAGGGCTGACGCCGGCACCGCGCCACCTTCCTTGAGCATCTGATAGCCACGCAACGGGTGCGAGCGGATGACGTTGAACTCGGCATCGGTGAGCTGGCCGGGCTTGTTCAGCACATCCAGGGGCATCATCATCTTGCCCACATCGTGCAGCAGACCCGCCAGGCCGGCCTCGCGCGACTGCGCCTCATCCATGCCGAGCTGTTTGGCCAGCGACACCATCAGGGCGCAAACCGCCACCGAGTGCATATAGGTGTAGTCGTCCTTGGTCTTGAGCCGTGCGAGGCTGATCAAGGCCGATGGATTGCGCGACACCGAGTCAGCCACCTCTTCCACGATCGGCAGGCATTGCTCGACATCCATGGCGCGGCCCATGCGGGCCTCGCCGAACAAATTGATCACCGCTTGCTTGCTGCGGTTGATGACCTTGCTGGCTTGCGCCATTTCGGTCCCCAAATTCACCTTTTGCTGGCTGGCTGGCGCAGGAGGCGGTGGTGGCGACGGCGCAGCAACCGGTGCTGAGCGCGGCACGGCGGGGGCTGCGGCAGGCGGCGCCACTGGCGCAGCCTCGATCAAGGCAGCGGTGACGCTGGCCTCTTCATTGACCTGCTCGTTCGAGGTCGGGCGCACATCGTCGCCTTTGCTGACATCGATCCAAACGGCGGGCACGCCGCTGGTCAACAAGGCCTCCAGATCAGCCTGGTCCTTGATGACGAACTTGGTTTTCCAGAACGGGTGGGATAACCATGATCCCTCCATCGACTGGAGGAACATGCCCAACTGAACCTGCTGTGTAGGAATCTTCTTGAGCATTCGGGGCTTTGTTGCTCGTGCAGTCGAAAATGAAATTGTCACACTTTGAAGTATGACCCACCCCCTAAACTGAACTCGTGAAAAATAGACGAAAAAAGGCCGCCATACGGCGGCCTTTTGCATCCGGCCTTGCTCAAAAGCAAGGCAGTTCAGTTTCAGCGGAACTTGCTTTGCGGCACGGTGCGCAACTCGGACGGCAGCGAAGCCAGGTACTTGGCCATGGCCTGCAACTCGGTGTGGCTGAACTGCTTGACCTGACCGGCCATGATGGCGTTGCCGCGGCCCACCACCGGATTACCTTCGGTCTGATAGGACTTCAGCGCCGCATACAGATAGTCAGGATGCTGACCGGCCAGCTTCGGGTAGCTGCCGTCGATGGGCTTGCTGTAATTGGCGCCGTGGCAGGAGGCGCAAGCGCCCTTGGTCAGCAACTCAGCCACCTGGGCCGAAGGCTGGGCCACCGTTTCGGCCACTGCCGTCGCACCGGCCTGGGCGGCTTGCTTTTCGTAATAGCTCGAAATGTCGGCGATGTCTTGATCGCTCAGCGTCTGGGCAATGCCGCGCATCGTGGGGTGCTTGCGCTCACCCTTGGCATAAGCCGTCAAGGCCGCGCCGATGTATTTGGCGTTTTGCCCGGCGATCATCGGCACTTTGTGGATTTCTGGGAACGAGGACTGGTAGCCTGCAATACCGTGGCAGCCGATGCACATGGCAACCTTGGACTGGACGCTGGCCGAACCGGCCGCAGCAGCCGAAGTGGCGGCCTGAACCTGGGCTTGAACCAAAGAAGTAGCGCCCAAAATGGCGGCCATGGCAATCGAGATCTGCAACAGTTTTTTCATAGTCCCGTGGTCTTGATCTGAGGTCGGCGCCGATTATAGGGCGCGCCTTATACTGAAATTACACAACCCAATCCTTGACATACAACATGAAATTTGAAGGCTCGGATCAATACATCGCCACCCCAGATTTAATGCTGGCTGTCAACGCCGCAGCAAAACTGCAGCGGCCCCTGCTGGTAAAGGGCGAACCCGGCACCGGCAAGACTATGCTTGCAGAAGAGGTGGCGCGCTCCCTGGGTATGCCCCTGTTGCAATGGCACATCAAGTCGACCACCAAGGCCCAACAAGGGCTTTATGAGTACGACGCGGTGAGCCGTCTGCGCGACAGCCAGTTGGCCGGCATCGAAGGCTCGGAGAAAGTCCGCAATATCGAGAACTACATCGTCAAGGGCGTGCTCTGGCAAGCCTTTGAGGCCGATCAGCCGGTGGCCCTGCTGATCGACGAGATTGACAAGGCCGACATTGAATTCCCCAACGACTTGCTGCGCGAGATCGACCGGATGGAGTTCTACGTCTATGAAACTCGTCAGCTGATCAAGGCCAAGCATCGCCCGCTGGTCTTCATCACTTCCAATAACGAGAAAGAACTGCCCGACGCCTTCTTGCGCCGCTGCTTCTTCCACTACATCAAGTTCCCGGATGCCACGACCATGCAAAGCATCGTCGATGTGCACTTCCCCGGACTCAAGAAAGAGCTGCTGGCCGCCGCGCTGAAGACCTTCTTCGATGTGCGCAATCTGCCGGGGCTGAAGAAAAAGCCCAGCACCTCGGAGCTGCTGGACTGGCTCAAGCTCTTGGTGGCGGAAGACATTCCGACCGAATCCCTGCTGACCCAGGACGCCTCGGTCACCGTGCCGCCACTGGTCGGCGCCCTGCTGAAGAATGAGCAAGACCTGACCCTGTTCGAGAAACTGGTGTTCATGCAACGCCATAACCGCTAAAACCCATGGATACACCGTTGAAAAATGCCCTGCACGAGGGCCTGGCCGATGCGATCGGATTTGTACTTGGCGCCCTGCTGGGCTGGCAGCTTGGTCTGACGCTGGGCTTTGACTTCATCAGCTCCAGCGCCTGGGGCGTGAAGGAAATTACCGGCCTGCTCTTCATCCTGGCCGGCTGCGGCCTGGGCCGCCTGATTTGCCGGGAACTGCTGGCACGTTGGCGCCTGCGTCAAAACAAGTCCTGAGCAGCGGGCCGCTCAGCCCTCTGCCGCCCTGCCGTTCCCTCCCTTAGTGCCGCGTAAGGCCCCACAACGGCGACCTTCCGCGCCTCTCAGCGCCCCTTCGCGCACCTCAAGGATCTCAGCACGATGAGCAAGAAGAATCAACCCTTCAATGTCGAAGCCCTGTGGCAACTTGAGCGCGTCGGCGCGCCCAGCTTGTCGCCCGATGGCGCGCAGGCGGTGGTCAGCGTCAGCAGCTACGACATGGACAAGAACAAAGGTGCCAACCACCTTTATCTGCTGTCCACGCTGGGCGGCGAGCCGCGCCGGCTAACCTCCGCCGGTGAGAAAGACGGCAGCCCGCAGTGGAGCCCCAGCGGCGAGCAGATCGCCTTCATCGCCCGACGCGAACAAGAGGGCAGCAAGGACGAGGAAGCCCAGCTCTACCTGATTGCGCCCGATGGCGGCGAAGCACGCCGGCTGGGTTCTGTCGCCACCGGGGTGGAAGCCTTCAAATGGTTTCCGGACGGGCGCCACATCGCCTTCATCTCCTGGGTCTGGCCGGCGCTGAAAAGCGCCAAGGCGCAAGCCCAGGCCCTGACCGACTTCAAGGCCCGCAAGACCACGGCCTACGCCACATCGGAGGCGCTCTACCGCTTCTGGGACCACCATATTCCGCAAGGCCGGGTGCCGCACCTCCACGTCATTGATGTGGCCAACGGCAAGACCCAGGACTTGTTCGAAGGCAGCGACATCAGCCTGAGCTGGACCGAGGCCGATGAAGACTGCTTCGACATCTCACCCGACGGCCGGCGCATCGTCTTCGCCTTCGACCCCGCGGCGGAAAAGCGTTTGGACAACCGCTTTGCCCTGGGTGAGGTGGAGGTCAAGAGCCGCAAGATCAGAACACTGCTGCAAGAGCCGGACTGGCATCTGCAAGCGCCGCGCTACAGCCATGCCGGCCAGCACCTGGCCTTTGTCGCCAGCCACCAAGGCCAAAAGCACAATATGCCGTCGCAGCTGGCGGTGCTGGACACGCATGGCGCCTGGGCCGTGGTGTCGGAAGACTGGGACCATGAGGTCGACGCCCCCTTGACCTGGGCCGAAGACGATCTGGGCCTGCTGTTCACCGCCGAAGAGCGCGGCCGCCGCCATCTCTGGCATTTCGATCTGCCCGCCCAGAAAGTTCAGCGCATCGTCGAGGGCGGCAATATCACCGCCTTCGCCCAGGCCAGCGGCACGCTGGTGCTGGCGCACGACAGTGTTCAACACCCCACCCGCATCGCGGTGCTCAACGCTGACGGCCAAACCCAGCGCATCGAGCAGTTCAATGACAAGCGCCTGGCGGACTTCCGCTTTTCACGCCACGAAGAAGTGATCGTCCAGGGCGCGCAAAACGACCCAGTGCAGATGTGGCTGGTCTACCCACCGGACTTCGACGCCAGCAAGAAATACCCGGTGATGCAGGTGATCCACGGCGGCCCGCACACCGCATTCGGCGACTCCTGGCATTGGCGCTGGAACCATCAGGCGTTTGCCGCCCAGGGCTACATCGTCGCCTGCGTCAACTACCACGGCTCATCGAGCTTCGGCTACGCCTTCAAGGACGCCATCACCCACCGCTGGGGTGAGCTGGAATTGCAAGACGTCGAAGCCGGCACCGACTATCTGCTGCAACAGCCCTGGGTCGATGCGCGCCGCATCTTCGCCACCGGCGGCAGCTATGGCGGCTATATGGTGGCCTGGATGAATGGCCATGTGCCGGCTGGGCGCTATCAAGCCTATGTCTGCCATGCCGGCTGCTACGACTGGCAAGCCATGTTCGCCGACGATGCCTATGCCTGGCATGCCAAGGAATTGGGCGCTTGGTATTGGAACGATCCCGCCAAGATCGCCTCGCAAAGCCCACACAGCTTTGCCCAACACATGCAAACGCCCACCTTGGTGATTCACGGCGCCAAGGACTACCGCGTGCCGGATGCGCAGGGCCTGGCCTACTACAACACCCTCAAGGCCCGCAATGTGGATGCGCGCCTGCTGTGGTTCCCGGACGAGAACCACTGGATCTTGCAGCCGCAGAACAGCCGGCTTTGGTACGGTGAATTCTTTGACTGGCTGAAGAGCCATGACTCGGTGGCGGCTGCTGGCGCCAAGCCAAGCAAGGCCGCAAAGACTGCAAAGGCAACGAAGGCCGAGAAGCCTGGAAAGAGTGACAAAACGGCCAAGGCCCGCAAGGCCAAGAGCTGAGCCAAGAACCTAGCCAAGAGCTGAACCCGGAGCGCGCCTGCCGGGCTTTGCCCCGGCGGCCGGCCAGGCCAAAAAGCCAAGCTCAATACCGAGCCAAAACCCAGCCATTGAGGCCAGAGTGCGAGCCAGGGCCGCCCTGTGGATAATCGGACTCAGCCCTGTCTCCCCGCCCCCATGCTGATCAAATTCTTCTACACCTTGCGCGCTGCCAAGCTGCCGGTTTCCGTGCGGGAATTTCTCAGCCTGCTCGAAGGCTTGCAGGCGGGCGTGATCGGCGCCGATGGCCCGCCCTCGACCGAGGACTTCTATTTCCTGGCCCGCACCACCCTGGTCAAGGACGAAGCCCATTACGACAAGTTCGACCGCGCCTTCGCGGCCTACTTCAAGGGCGTGGAGCTGCTCACCGACTTCAGCAAAGACGTGCCCCTGGAATGGCTGCGCAAGCATCTGGAGCAGGAACTGACGCCAGAGCAAAAAGCCGCCATCGAGAAGATGGGCTGGCAAGAGCTGATGGACACGCTCAAGAAGCGCTTCGAGGAGCAAAAAGAGCGCCATGAAGGCGGCAACAAATGGATAGGCACCGGCGGCACCAGCCCCTTCGGCAATAGCGGCTACAACCCGCAAGGTATACGCATTGGCGGCGCCAGCCGCAACAAGAGCGCCGTCAAAGTCTGGGAGCAGCGTGCCTACAAAGACTACGACGACCAGCTGGAGCTGGGCACCCGCAATATCAAGGTCGCCCTGCGCCGGCTGCGCCGCTTTGCCCGCGAAGGCTCCGAGCTAGAACTCGATCTGGATAACACCATCCACAAGACCGCGGCCAACGCCGGCATGCTGGACATCCGCATGATCCCGGAGCGCCACAACAAGGTCAAAGTGCTCTTGTTGATGGATGTGGGTGGCACCATGGACGAGCATATCCACCGCGTGGAGGAGCTGTTCTCGGCCGCCAAGACCGAGTTCAAGCACCTCGAGTTTTTCTACTTCCACAACTGCGTCTACGACTTCGTCTGGAAGAACAATCGCCGCCGCTTTGCCGAGAAGACCTCTACCTGGGACATCATCCGCAAGTACAACCGCGACTACAAACTGATCTTCGTCGGCGATGCGACGATGAGCCCTTACGAAATTCTTCAGCCCGGCGGCAGCGTCGAATACAACAACGAAGAAGCCGGGGCCGAATGGCTGCAACGCCTGGCCAATGCCTTCCCGAAGTACGCATGGATCAATCCCGAACCGCAGGGCGTGTGGCAGTACCGCCAGAGCGTGGCCCTGATTCAGCAACTCATGCATCAGCGCATGTTCCCCCTGTCTCTGGTCGGGCTGGAAGCGGCCATGCGCTTGCTCAGCAAATGAGCTTGGCGCCCTGGCGCGCCGCTGGCCTGAGCCTGTGTGTCGCATTGCTGAGCGGCTGCGCCAGCTTCACCAGCCAATTCGGCAATCCCATCAGCGAGGCCAAAGCTGCACTCGGTGCGCTGGTCCCCGGCCAGCAGGCGCAAGGCCGCCTGGTGGCCGAGTACAAGCTGGTGGTGCTGGCACCCGACGCGACGCTGCGCGATTTGCTGTCCGAGCATCTGGATCTGGCACGCTTTCGCGATGCGCCGGAAGATCAGCGCCTGGGCAGCCAGGAACTGGCCCGCCTGACCAAGGCCGCGCCCGAGCAAGCCCAAGCCCTGCTGGAAACACAAGGCTATTTCAATGCCCAGGTGGTGGCCACGCGCGACACCAGCCAGACCCCCATCGTCGTCACGGTTAGCGTCACCCCCGGCCCGCGCACGACGGTGGGCAAGCTCAAGCTGAACTTCCGTGGTGAGGTGGCCGCCGGCCTTGTTCAAGCCTCCAGCCCAAGCACCCCTGCGGCCGACCCGGATGACCCGGACAAGAGCAGCGCCGCCACCAACCCCGCCAGCCCAGCCGCTCCGGCCGAATCGACCACGGCGTCTAGCACCGGGCCGGCCGCCGAATCCACCAACGCAGGCGCAGCCACTGCAGCCACCCCTTCAACTACGACTTCCGCCACCCTTTCCGCCACCGAGCAAGCCGCCAATCAAGCGAAAGAGGCCCAAGCCGAGCGCGTGCGCCAAACCCTGCAACAGAACTGGCGTTTGAAAGAAGGCCAGGCCTTTGTGCAAGGCGATTGGTCCTCCGCCAAGTCGGCCCTGCTGACCCAGGCCCGCGCCCAGGGCTATCCGCAAGCCAAGCTAGAAAGCTCCAGCGCCGACATCGACACCGAGCACAACAACGCCGAGCTGAACCTGGTGATGGACAGCGGCCCGCTCTACCGCCTGGGCGACTTGCGCATCCAGGGCTTGAAGCATCAGCCGCGCGAGGTGGTTGAGCGCCTAGCCGGCTATCAAGTTGGCGAGCCCTATACCGAACGCGCGCTGCTTGATTTTCAAGAGCGCTTGATCAAGACCACCTTGTTCGACAACGCCACCGTCAGCATCCGCCCCGAAGCCGGCGGGCCGACGTTGGCGCCGGTGTGGGTGGAGGTGCGCGAAGCGCCGCGCCAGCAGCTCACCGCCAGCCTGGGTTTCAGCACCGGCAACGGCCCGCGCCTGGGCCTGGACTACACCCACCGCAAGCCGCTGGGCCTGAATATGCGCTCGCGCATCAAGCTCAATGTCAGCCAGAAAAACCCCTGGCTGGACTGGGAACTGAGCTCGCATCCGCGCACCGATATGCAACGAGACCTCGCCGCCCTCTTCGCCGAGCGCGTGCCCGAGGGCGAGAAGGTCACCATCAATTTGCGCGCACGCCTGGGCCGCTTGCGCGAGACCTTGCAAGACGACCGCATCTACTTTCTTGAAGTGCTGCGCGCCCGTGAAACCGACCCGCAGCGGGTGGTCAGCAGCGGCGCGGTTTCGGCCAATATCCAATGGACCCGGCGGCGAGTGGACAGCACGCTCAAGCCCAGCGACGGCTACACCGTCAGCTTGCTGCTGGGCCTGGGCCGAGCCGATAACTCGGTCGCCAGCAGCGGCGCCTTCGGCCGCAGCGAACTCGTGTTGCACGGCTACAAGCCCTTGCCGGGCGGCTGGTTCGGCAACGCGCGCATGAACTGGTCACAGGTTTACGCGCAGCCTCAGGTTGGCCTGCCCGAAGCCCTGCGCTACCGCGCCGGTGGTGACGACTCGGTGCGCGGCTATGGCCTGCATGACCTGGGCCCGGTGGACGCCAACGGCAACCCAACCGGCGGCAAAGTCATGTGGACCGGCAGCATCGAGCTGGCGCACGCCTTCACGGCCACCTTGCCGGACCTGATGGGTGCTGCCTTTGTGGACGCCGGCCATACCGCCATGAACTGGGCCGAGCTGCGTCCCACCCTGGCCAGCGGCCTGGGCCTGCGCTACCGCAGCCCACTGGGCACCCTGCGCCTGGATTACGCCCATGCGCACGCCACCGGCAAATGGCGTTTGCACTTCAGCGTGGGCATCGCACTGTGAGCATGAACGAGACCCCCGAACCCCAAGCGCAAGGCCAAGCCCAGGCACCCGCCCCGGCGCCGGCGCCGATCAAGGCCAAGAAGCCACGCAGCCGCGCCCTCTTGCCCGGCATGCTGGCCCTGCCGGTACTGCTGTGCGCGGTCGGCATCACCGGCTGGTGGGCGGTGGCCACCGAGCCCGGCACACAGCAACTGCTGAATCTGGTGCCAGGTCTTGCTGTTGAGCAAGTGCAAGGCAGCTTGAGCGGTGAGTTTTCGGCCAAGAGCTTGCGCTACACCCTGCCCGGCGGCAGTGATCAGATCGAATTGCAAGGCTTGCACTGGCAAGGCCTGCAGCTGGCCTGGAACCGCAGCCCCGCGCTGTGGGCCGACATCAACTTGCAGCGCCTGCATGTCGAGCGCCTCACGCTAGCCCTGGCCCCCAGCACCGAGCCCACACAAGTGCCGACCTCCCTGCTCAGCCCCCTAGGCCTGCATGTGCGCGAGCTGAGCATTGGCAGCATTCACAGCCCGGAGCTGGGCGACAAGCCTCTGCGCGATTTGCGCGCCAGCCTGGATTTGAGCGCGGCTCAAGGTCAGCAACACCAGCTCACCTTGCACCACCTGGCCTGGGACTTGATGCAGGCCTCCGGCAAACTGAACCTGGGCAGCCAGGGCACGCTGCCGCTGGACGCGCAGTTGCAACTGCAAGCAGCGGCCACCGAGGACGGCCTACCGGCCTGGAGCGCGCAAGTGGTGGCCAAAGGCCCGCTGCAGCAGTTCCAACTGCAGGGCCAGCTGAGCGCGCAAGCCCAGCAACTGCAGGCCAACGCGCAGGTGCAAGCCTTCGCCGCTTGGCCGCTGCAGTCTTTGCAGCTGGACGCCAAATCTTTGGATCTGGCGGCCCTGCTGTCCGGCGTGCCACGCACCGCGCTGACGGGCTCGGCCACCCTCCGCGCCCAGGACGCTGGCGATGCCAAGGCAGCGCAAACCCTGGCCGTTCAGGCCCAACTCAGCAATGCCGCAGCCGGCACCTGGAACCAGGCCCTGCTGCCGCTGCGCAGCCTCAAGCTGGACCTGAGCTTCCAGCCCGCCGACCCGGCGGCTTTGCAAATCAAAACCCTGGACTTGGCGCTGGGCAGCGCCAGCCAGCCAGCCGGGCGCCTGAACCTGGTCGGCAGCAGCAGTGCGGCCCAAGGCGTCAAGCTTGCCATCGCACTGGAACAACTGCGCGGCGAAGGGCTGGACACGCGCTTGCAAGGCTTGCAGGCCAATGGCCGCATCGAGCTGAGCACCCGCCAGGCCATCAATCAACTGAATCAGACCGGCGCCGACCCACAGCTCAATCTGAACGCCCAGCTGAACGGCCAATGGCTGGTCCGCAAGCCATTGGCCGAGCCCAATCTGCCGCTGAGTCTTCAACTGCAGGCTCAGCTGAGCCGCCAAATGGTCACGCTGCCCAACTTCGCACTCAAAGTGGGTTTGAGTGAACTGACAGGCAGCGGCGAACTCAAGCTCAAGCAGGCCTTCAGCCTGCAGCAAGGCTGGCAGCTCAAGACGCAAGCCAAGGGCTACGCCCCGGATCTGCGCCGCTTTGTGGCTGGCCTGCCCGGCAGTGCCTGGCAACAAAAAGCGCAAGCCCTGGACCTCAAACTCGACGCCAATTTGCAGGCCGGCCCCAGTACCACCAAGGCCGGCCCGCTGCAAATGGCGCCGCAAGGCACGGCGGCCTTGCAAGTGCTAACGAGCAATCCGGGCGGAACCGTTCTGAGCGGTTTGTTGAACTACGAGCGCCAAGCTGCGGGCATGCCCAAGGCCATGCTGGAGCTGCAAGCCGGCCCGAATCAGCTGCGCGGCGAAGCCAGCCTGTCCGCGGCGGAGCAGCTGCAGGCCAGGCTCAATATCAACGCCAGCCAGCTGAATTCCGCACAGGCCTTGCTGGCCAGTTTCCTGCCAGGCGCCAAGCTGAGTGGCAGTCTGCAAGGCCAAATGAGCCTGCAACTGCAACCCGAACCCGGCAGTAGCAATGCCAAGTCCACCAAGTCAGCCGCCCCAGCCTGGGCCTGGCGCACTGAGGCCGATTTGCGCGGCAGCGGCCTGCAATTGCAAAACATCACCGGCCCGCAAGGCGATGCCGCGGGCCTGACCGAGCTGGGCGGCGCGCAGCTGCAATGGGCACTCAGCAGCGGCTTGACGCAGCCGCAATCGGCCCAGCTTAGCCTGCAAAAATTTTCCAGCCAGGGCTTCGCTCTGCCGCAGGCCAGCCTGCAACTCAAGGGCACTTGGGCGCAGCACAGCCTGCTGCTGGACGGCAGCGTCGAGGGCAAAGTGCCGGCGGCCCTGATCCCGCCCGACCAGCCCAAGAACCTGATCGCCCGCGGCCCGATCAAGCTGGAATTGCAAGCCGGCCTGGACACCGCACCGCTCAAGCTCTGGCGTGAGGGCGGGCGCTGGCAATTCAGCGGCGGCAAGCTGCTGGCCCGGCCGCAAGACAGCGCGCTAGCGCCCTGGCTGCAAGCCCAAAACTTAAGCGGCCAAGTCAGCTTCGCGGCGCTGGGCCAGCTCAAGCAGGCCGAACTCAAACCCGGCCGCCTGGACCTGCTGGGCGCCGGCCTGCGCTGGCAGCAAATGAGTTGGGCCGGCGAGCAGCAGATCGCGCTCGACCTGAACATCGAACCGCTGGCGGTGGCGCCCCTGCTGGCGCGCTGGCAGCCCGACTTCGGCTGGGGCGGCGACTTGGTGGTGGCCGGCTATGCCCGCATCAGCAGCCACCCTAAGCTGCAGGTGGACATCGCGCTGGAGCGCAGCCGCGGCGACCTCAGCGTCACCGACGACAACGGCACACAAATGCTGCAGCTCACCGATCTGCGGGTCGGCCTGATCGGCAGCCCGGGCTTGTGGCATTTGACGCAGGCGGCGGCCAGCGTGCCCGGCGGCGCGCTAGCTGGGGCGCTGACGGCGCGCAACACGGATGGCCAGCTTTGGCCCGGCCCCAACTCGCAGCTGCAAGGCGTGCTGGAAGCTCAGGTGACCAATCTCAACACCTGGGGCGCTTTGCTGCCTGCCGGTTGGCGCGTCGGCGGCAGCTTCTTGGCCAGCGCCAGTTTCGGCGGGCGCTTAGGGGCGCCTGAGATCACTGGCCTGGCCAGCGCCGAGAAGCTGTCGCTGCGCAACCCCTTGCTGGGCGTGGACGTCAACGAAGGCGAGTTACGCCTGACGCTGAGCGGCGGCAAGGCCCAGCTGGAAACCTTCAAGCTGCGCGCCGGTGGCGGCGAGTTGAGCGCCGTCGGCCTCATGCAGCTGGGCGCCAAGCCGCATGCCGAGTTGCAGGTCAAAGCGAACAAGTTCGCGCTGCTGCGCCGGGTGGACCGGCGCCTGTCTGTCAACGGCCAGTTGCAGATGCTGACCGACCCCAAGTCTTTCGATTTGACCGGCCAGCTGGATGTGGAGGAAGGCCTGTTCGATTTCTCCCGCAATAACGCGCCCGAATTGGATGACGATGTGAAGGTGCGCCGCCCGGCCAAGGCCGCCCCCCAGGTCGCCGACAAGGCCTCGACCAAACGCAACGTCAAGGTCAAGCTCGACATCGACCTGGGGCAAAAGCTGCGTGTGCGCGGCCACGGCCTCGACACTTTGCTGGCCGGCAAGCTGGTGCTGACCCAAGCCGCCAGCGGCCCCGCGCTGAACGGCCAGATCAAGGCGGTCAAGGGCAGCTTCGACGCCTATGGCCAAAAGCTCACGGTCGAAAAAGGCCTGATCACCTTCACCGGCACGCCGGACAACCCGCGCCTGGACGTGCTGGCCCTGCGGCCCAACAAGCTCAACAGCAGTGCCAATGACGATGTGCAAGTCGGCGTGACGGTGACCGGCACCGCGCAGTCGCCGCGCATCAAGCTTTATTCCGACCCCGAGATGGCCGACAGCGCCAAGCTCTCTTGGTTGCTGCTGGGCCGTGCGCCCGATCAGGTGGAGGGCAACGACGCCGCCATGCTGCAAAGCGCCGCCCTGGCCCTGCTGGCCGGCGACGGCGAAGGCGTCACCACCAAGGTGATGAAGACCGTGGGTCTGGATGAGCTGTCTTTCGACGGCAAGGGCAGCGACTTCAAAGGCACCGTGGTGCGGGTAGGTAAGAATTTGTCGGAGCGCTGGTATGTGGGCTACGAGCGCGGGCTCAATGCCACCACCGGCGTCTGGCAGTTGATTTACCGGGCAGCACAGCGCTTCACCCTGCGCGCCCAATCGGGCGATGAGAACGCGCTCGACCTGATCTGGCAGTGGAAGTGGGAGTGATCACGCCAATGAACGTGGCCGAACTCATGCGAGAATCCGGCCCGCCCTGAGCCACGCGGCACAGGGACTGTCTCTCCGTAGTTCAATGGATAGAACGGCCGCCTCCTAAGCGGCAAATACAGGTTCGATTCCTGTCGGAGGGACCAAGTTTCACTTGGCCTTGTCCAAGATCAGTCGGGCCCAATCCATCTGGGTGGCCAGATACTTAGAGCCAGCGTGGGACAGGTGCCCGCCGTCCCGGTAGATCAATATGCCGTCTTTCAAGGTTTGGCAGTTGGTGGCTGAGCAAAGGAATGGATCCATACGGATCACCGGAAGGCCGGCGGCTTCAGCCGCACTCAACAAGGCCAGCACTTCAGCCCTGTCTTTCTGATATGTCGCCACAGGGACGCTGCAGCCATCCACCCCGCCCAGCGCAACCCGTCCGGATTCCTGACGCTCCAAGCAGGCGCCGATGTCAAAGCCAGCCGTCGGCGGTGGGGCAAAAAACACGACTTTCTTGCCCGCGTCGCGCAAGGCGGCCACGGTTTGAAGCAAAGCTTGCAACACCAGCTTCTGAGACGGCATTTCGCTGCTCGCCCCCGCGCCATCGCCAACGAGCAAACGCCAGTTCAAGGCATCGGTGTAGCTGGCCAAAGGGCTAGACATCACCACAGTTTCGATCGTTTGATTGCGCCGAATAAAGTCCAGCACCGACTGATTGAATTCAACGCAGCGCAGGGCCCAGGCCTGGTCATAAACAGGGCCTGGCGAGACGTTGACCAAGCGCTGTGGCCCCAAGCCCAGGATGGGTCCACATGCGCTTCGAGTCGCCTGAACGAGATTGCCCTGCTGAGCTTGGGCGGCCAAGCCGGGCACCAAGTGCATGGCATATGAGTCGCCCCAAACCAAAATTTTCGGCTGCGGGCCACTGACACATTCCGGCTTTGCGGTGAATCGCTCGGCGAAGTCACAGCGCTCATCCAGGCCCTGGTTGACTCGACGCAAGGAGAGATAGTCGGTGGAATCCTGGCGCAACCAAAGTGCCAAGGGCGCAAGCGTCATCAGCACCACCGAAACCAGCACCGCCTTCAATATGAGCTTGGGGTTGGGATTAACACGCGCATGCCGAAACGGGTTTTCTACAAATCGGTAAAGCAGGTAGGCGCTGACAAATGAAAGCAGCAAGACCGCAAGGCGCAAGCCCAGGGGCAGCTGCCGATCCGCCCCCACCCAGGCATTCTTCAGTAACGCAATCAGGGGCCAGTGAACGAGGTAAAGCGAATATGAGAAATCCCCCACTTTGGCCAAGGCTGCCGTGACGCGCAATTTCTCAAGCCCCGCATGCTGACGCAGAACAATCAGCAACGTTGCAGTGCAAATCAACACAGCGGAGAGTCCCGGGTGCTGGCGGCCTAAGGGGAAGAATGGCAGCAGGCAAAGCACCATCAGGCTAGGGTAGAACAGCAAGCGCATCACAGGCAGATTGGCGATCTGCCCGGCCGATGACTGTCGGTGCACCCACAAAGCGCCTACCGAGCCCAGCAGCATTTCCCAGGCACGGGTAGGCAAAAGATAGAAGGTGGCAATGGGTTTGAGTTCGGCCCCGGCAAAGCACAGACCCAGGCTGACCGCTGTCGCCACCAACATAACGGGCAACCAGTTGGAGCGGCGCAGCAGTAACAAGGCGGCCGGCAGCAGCATGTAGTACTGCTCTTCTATCGACAGCGACCAGGTGTGCAGCAATGGCTTGAGGTCGGCCGCACCCTGAAAGTAGTCCGTCTGCTGCCACAAAAAAATGTTGGCTGTGAAGCTCACGGCTCCAACCACCTGCAGGGCAAAGTCTTTGAGCTCCAGCTGATTCAGGAACCAGGGAGCTAACAAGGCTGTCACAAGAATCGTCAAATAGGCTGCGGGCAAAAGCCGCTTGGCTCTGCGCCAATAGAAGGCCTTTAAGCTGAAATCACCGCGCGTGATCCCGTTCGCAACCAAGCCAGTAATCAGGTAGCCCGAGAGGACAAAGAACACATCAACGCCGAGATAGCCGCCGCTGACACCCCCTAAGCCGAGGTGATAGAACACGACCAGCAGCACAGCCACGCCGCGCAAAGCTTGGATATCTTGCCTAATCAAACCTGCCCCCCGGCCAAAATCATGGAGCGCAGATGGTAGCGGCGGATTGGCCGGCTTTCGTCAGCGCTTGCGCAGCGCCCGAGACAGCATCACCACCGGCACCAGCCCCACCAGCACGATGGCCAAGGAAGGCAGTGCAGCCTCGCCCAGGCGCTCATCGCGGGCCAGCTGATAAGCCACCACCGCCAAGGTGTCGCTATTGAAGGGCCGCAGCACCAGGGTGGCGGGCAGCTCCTTCATCACATCCACAAACACCAGCAAGGCGGCGGCCAGAGCAGAACGGGCCAGCAGCGGGGCATGCAGCTCAATCAGCAGGCGGGCCCGGCTGGCGCCCAGCAGGCGGGCGGTTTCGTCCACATTGGGCGAGATGCGCGAATAGCCCGACTCGATGGATTGCAAGGCCACGCCGGAGAAGCGCACCAGGTAGGCATAGATCAGGCCGGTGATGGTGCCGGTCACGATGGAGGTTAGGCCCAGCTCCGGCGCATGGGTCTGCAACCAACCCAGGGGTAGCAAGATGCCCACGGCGATCACCGCGCCGGGCACGGCGTAGCCCAAGGCCACCACGCGGGTGGCACCCTTCAGCAGCGGGCCACCGCCACCGATGCGGGTGGCAAAGGCCAAGGCCAGGGCCAGACTCACGGCCAGCAGCGAGGCAATGCCGGCCAGCTTCAAGCTGGTCAGCGACCAATCGACAAAGCGCAGCAGCGGCAGGCCGAATTCGCCGTAGCGCGCCTCCAGCCACATCAGTTTGAGCAAGGCCAGCAGCGGGAACACAAAGCCCAGCAAGATCGGCAAGGCGCACAGCAAAACGGCGCCGGCCGCTGCAGCGCCGCGCAGGTGCATGGCGCGGGCCTCGGCCGCGTGCTGGGCGCCGCTGCGGCTGGCCCCGAAACGCAGGCGGGCTTGCGAGCGCCGCTCCAGCCACAACAAGGCACCCACCACCAAGAGCAGCACCGAGGCAAGCTGGGCCGCCGCCATGCGGTCATTCATCACCAGCCAGGCTTTGTAGATGCCGGTGGTGAAGGTCGTCAGGCCGAAATAGGCGCCGACGCCGTAATCCGCCAAGGTTTCCATCAAGGCCAACGCCAAGCCCGCAGCCAGGGCCGGACGCGCCAGCGGCAATGCCACCTCACGCACCCGCCGCCAACTGCCCGCGCCGAGCAAGCGGGCCGTTTCCATCAGGCCGACAGCGCGCTCGGCCAAGGCGGTGCGCGTCAGCAGATAGACGTAGGGGTAGAGGCAGAGCACGAATAGAACGATGGCGCCCGGCAGGCTGCGCACATCGGGCCACAGGGCGCCTTGCAGGCCGGTCCAGTCGCGCAACATGGTTTGCAGCATGCCGCTGTATTGCAAGGCGTCGGTATAGGCATAGGCCGCCACATAAGCCGGCATGGCCATGGGCAAGAGCAAAGCCCACTCAAAGACCCGCCGCCCCGGGAAATCAAACAAGCTCACCGCCACCGCCGTGGCCCCGCCCAGCATCAGCACCCCGGCGCCCACGCCCAAGCACAGCAGCAAGGAGGCCCAGGCGTAGCCCGCCAGCACGGTGCTGAGCTGATGTTGAAGCAGGGCCCAAGCGGCCGCGTCCAACGCCAGCCAAGAGCCAAGAACGCCCAGCACCGGCAGCGCCAGCGTCAGGCAAATAAGGGTAATCAGTCGCAGCATGCGCTTCGTCAAACAAAACAAACAAACGCGAACAATGCGCATTTGCGATAGCCCGCTATCATACGGCCCATGTTTCTAGCTCTTGACCGCGTCGGGCTGCGCTACCCGGGGCATTCGGCCGCTACCGCAGCCACCACCGCTCGCGCCGGCACCGGCGCGCAAGCCGTTCAACAACTCAGCCTGAGCCTGACCACCGGCCAAATCGGCGTGCTGATTGGCCCCTCGGGCTGCGGCAAGACCTCGCTGCTGCGCTGCATCGCCGGGCTGGAACGGCTGGAAACCGGCCGCATCAGCATCGCGGGCGAAACCCTGGCCGATGCCAGCCAGGGCCTGCACATGGCCCCTGAGGCACGCCGCATCGGCATGGTGTTTCAGGACTACGCCTTGTTCCCCCACCTTTCGGTGGCCGACAACGTCGGCTTCGGCCTGCGCCACCTGGCCCGCCCCCAGCGCGCCGAGCGAATTCAAGAAGTGCTGGACTTGGTGGGCCTGGCCCACGCCGCCAAACGGGCACCGCACCAGCTTTCGGGCGGCCAGCAGCAACGGGTGGCACTGGCCCGCGCCCTGGCGCCGGCGCCGCGCTTGCTGCTGCTGGACGAGCCCTTCTCCAGCCTCGACGTGGACTTGCGCGAGCATTTGTCGCAAGAGTTGCGCGGCATTCTGAACCGCAGCGGCACCACCGCTCTCTTCGTCACCCACGACCAAGCCGAGGCCTTTGCCATCGGCGATGTGGTGGGCGTGATGCACCAGGGTCAGTTGGAGCAATGGGACGCGGCCTACACCGTCTACCACCGCCCGGCCACGCGCTTTGTGGCCGACTTCATCGGCCACGGCGTCTTCACCCCCGGCCACATCGTCGTGGGCGCCAACGGCCCCGAGGTGCAGACCCCCGTGGGCGCGCTGATCGACGCCGAGGCCTGCGCGCTGGCCAGCGCCTACCCCGGCGGGCGCTGCGATGTGCTGCTGCGCGCCGACGACATCATCCACGACGACCTAGCCCCGGTGCAGGCGCAGATCGAACGCAAGATCTTCCGTGGCGCCGACTTTCTCTACACCCTGCGCCTGGCCAGCGGCGAGCGGCTAATGGCCCATGTGCCCTCGCACCACGACCATCATGTGGGCGAGTGGATTGGCATTCGCGTCAACGTCGACCATGTGGTGACCTTTCCGGCCGCGTAAAGAAGCGTTAAACCTGGCACTGCTGGCCAAAACTTCGCTTGAAAACGCCGAATTGCACCGTCAAATAGGGGTGTCTGCCCTCTGCGCGTAGAAGCGCGGGGCCTATACTTGAAGTGCAAATCTTTGGGGCCACGCGCCTGCAAACATCGTCTTTTTTCGCTCTCATCTGGGGCTTACGCAAAATTGATTCGGTCTGGCTTGATTCAGTCAAGCAAAGCGCCAAATACAGCCCGTCTGTCCGGCGCCCTGCTTGAACGCCGCGAAGTCGGTTTTGCGTAAGTCCTGCCAAAGAAGGAATCGCTCGCATCATGGGTGCCAAATTGAAAGTAGCCGGCTGGGTCGCTGTAGGCGCCGTTGCTGGCGCGCTGACCACGATGCAATTCCAGGCCAACGCGCGCAGCAGCCTGTCGCCCCTGCCACTGGAAGAGCTGCAGCAACTCGCCGCCGTGTTCGGCATGGTCAAGTCCGACTATGTGGAGCCGGTCGACGAAAAGAAACTCATCAACGATGCGATCGCCGGCATGGTTTCCGGGCTGGATCCGCATTCGCAGTTTTTTGACAAGAAAAACTTCAAAGAATTCCGCGAAGGCTCAACCGGCAAGTTCGTCGGCGTTGGCATCGAGATCGGCATGGAAGACGGTCTGGTCAAGATCGTCTCGCCGATTGAAGGCTCACCCGCTTTCCGCGCCGGCCTCAAGAGCGGTGACCTGATCAGCAAGATCGACGACACCGCCGTGCGCGGCCTCACGCTCGACGCCGCCGTCAAGCGCATGCGCGGTGAGCTCAACACCAAGGTTCAGCTGACCATCTACCGCAAGAACGAGAACCGTACCTTCCCCGTAACGATCACGCGCGAAGAAATCCACGCCCAGAGCGTGCGCTACAAGATCATGGAGCCGGGCTACGCCTGGTTGCGCGTCAGCCAGTTCCAAGAGAGCACGGTGGACGACTTCGTCAAAAAGCTCGAAGAAATCTACAAGGCCGAGCCCAATTTGAAGGGCCTGGTGCTGGACCTGCGCAATGACCCGGGCGGCCTGTTGGACGCCTCGGTGGCAATCTCCGCCGCCTTCCTGCCACGTGATGTGGAAGTGGTCAGCACCAATGGCCAGATTCCCGAGTCCAAGAGCAGCCTCAAGGCCAACCCCGAGTCCTATGTCCGTCGCGGTGGCGCTGATCCGCTGCGCAAGCTGCCGGCCGCGCTGAAGAAGGTGCCGCTGGTGGTGCTGGTGAATGAAGGCTCGGCTTCGGCCAGCGAAATCGTGGCCGGCGCCCTGCAAGATCACAAGCGTGCCGTCATCATGGGCGCGCAAACCTTCGGCAAGGGCTCGGTGCAAACCGTGCGTCAGCTCGGCCCAGAAACCGCTCTGAAGATCACCACTGCGCGCTACTACACGCCCAGCGGCCGCAGCATTCAGGCCAAAGGCATCGTGCCCGACATCATGTTGGACGAAACGGCCGAGGGCAATGTCTTCGCCGCACTGCGCATGCGTGAAGCCGACCTGGAAAAGCACCTGAACGCCGGCAAGGACGATCCCGCCAAGAACGAAGCCGCCGACAAGGCCCGCGAAACTGCCCGCGAAGAAGCGCGCCAAAAGCTCGAGGCCGAGTACGCCAAGAAGATGGAGCCGCCCAAGCCACTGCCGGAGTTCGGCTCGGCACAAGACTTCCCGCTGACCCAGGCGCTCAACAAGCTCAAGGGTGAATCGGTGATCGTGTCCAAGACCGCTATTGAGCGCAAGGCCGAAGCCAAGCCGGTCGAGTAAAGCGCACACAAGCACTCGCAAACAGAGAAGCCCGCTGACCTAGCGGGCTTTTTTCATGGCGCCGGGGCGATATGCTGGCGCCCATGAACGACGAACAACTGCTGCGCTATTCCCGCCACATCCTGCTGGACGATATTGGCATCGAAGGCCAAACCCGCCTGCTGGCCGCCAAGGCCTTGATCATTGGTGCCGGCGGCTTGGGATCGCCGGTGGCGCTTTATCTGGCCTCGGCCGGTGTGGGTGAGCTGACCCTGGTTGATGACGACACGGTGGACCTGACCAATCTGCAGCGCCAGATCGCCCACGCCAGCGCCCGCGTCGGCCTGCCCAAGGTCGAATCCATGCGGCAAAGCCTGGCTGCCATCAATGCCGATGTGCGGGTGCGACCCCTCCAACAACGCGCTGACGCCGCCCTGCTGGACGAGTTGGTGGCGCAGGCCGATATCGTGCTGGACTGCTGCGACAACTTCGCCACCCGCCAAGCCATCAACTCCGCCTGCGTCAATCACGGCAAGCCGCTCGCCTCGGGCGCGGCGATTGGCTTCGACGGACAAGTGAGCCTATTCAACAGCCGGCAGGCCGATTCGCCCTGCTACGCCTGCCTGTTCCCACCAGAGAGCGCGGTCGATGAAGTGCGCTGCGCCACCATGGGTGTGTTCGCGCCGCTGGTCGGCATCATCGGCAGCATGCAAGCGGCTGAAGCACTCAAGCAGCTGATCGGTCTGCCCACGCCGCTGAGCCGGCGTCTGCAAATGCTGGACGCGCGCCGCATGGAGTGGACAGAGATTGAAGTGCGACCCGACCCCAACTGCCCGGTTTGCGCCAAGTCCAGGCAAAACTGAGCGACAAAACGCCTATTCGCGCGCAGCAAGGGCTGCGCCCAAGCCTGCGAAACTAGCAACATGAACAAACGCAAAGACCTTACCCTGCGCAACTTCCCCAGCGCCAAAGAAGAAGTTCAAGCCACCCGGCCCTTGCCCAATTACGACGGACCGGAAAGCGCCTACCGCCTCGCCTTTGACGACAGCGAATTCCTGCTGCGCGACGATCTGCGCCCGGTGCGCATGCAGCTGGAGTTGCTCAAGCCCGAACTGGTGCAGCACGAGCAAGGCATCAAAAGCACCATCGTGATTTTCGGCAGCGCCCGCATCAAGTCGCGTGAGGACGCCCAGCGCGCGCTGGAGCAGGCCCAAAGCACCCAGGCCGATGCCGCCACGCTCAAGCGTGCCGAGCAACAGCTGCGCATGAGCGACTACTACGAAGAAGCGCGCCGCTTTGCCAATATCGTCACCCGCGCCTCGGTGGAGCGGGCCGACCCGATCTACATCGTCACCGGCGGCGGCCCCGGCATCATGGAAGCCGGCAATCGCGGCGCCTACGATGCGGGCGGCAAAAGCATAGGCCTGAACATCGTGCTGCCGCATGAGCAGGTTCCCAACCCCTACATCACGCCGGAGCTGTGCTTCCGCTTCCACTACTTCGCGCTGCGCAAGATGCATTTCCTGATGCGCTCGGTGGCCCTGGTTTGCTTCCCCGGCGGCTTCGGCACGCTGGATGAGTTGTTCGAGACCATGACACTGATCCAGACCGGCAAATGCCGGCGCCGCCCCATTCTTTTGTTCGGCCGCGATTTCTGGACCCGGCTGATCAACTTCGAACTCTTGATCGAAACCGGCATGATCACGGCGGGCGACGAGAAGTTGTTCCACTTCGTCGAAACCGCCGAAGAAGCCTGGGCGCTGCTGGAGTCGACCTATGACCTCGATCCCATGCCCGTGGGTGGCGACGGGGTCTGATCGCCCGCGCCAAGTCGATCGCCTGCCGGGGCGATAGACTGCTGGCCTGACGACATCGGCCGGCTGAGGTCAAACGCCCCTCCGCCCACCACTCCCCTGCAAGGAATTCGCATGACCACCCTCAGATCCGTATCCCTGATCGGCGCGCCCACCGACATCGGCGCCGGCGCGCGCGGCGCCAGCATGGGCCCCGAAGCCCTGCGCGTGGCCGACCTGGCCGCAGCGTTGCAAAGCCATGGCGTCGAAGTGGCCGACCGCGGCAATCTGCTCGGCCCCGCCAACCCCTGGCTGCCGCCTGTTGACGGCTACCGCCACCTGAACGAAGTGACGGCCTGGAACCAGTCGGTGCACGACGCCGTTTACGCCGAACTGAAGCTCGGCCGCATGCCCATCTTGTTGGGCGGCGACCATTGCCTGGGAATCGGCTCCATCAGCGCCGTGGCCAAGCACTGCCGCGAAGTTGGCAAGAAGCTGCGCATCTTGTGGCTGGACGCGCACGCTGACTTCAACACCAGCGAACTGACGCCCAGCGGCAATATCCACGGCATGCCCGTCTCCTGCCTGTGCGGCTTTGGCCCGCAGCAGCTGATCGAGATCGGCGGCCAGGTGCCGGCGATCAGCCCGAAGTGGGTGCGCCAGATCGGCATCCGCAGCGTCGACGCGGGCGAGAAGCGCTTTGTGCATGAGCAAGAGCTGGAAGTCTTCGACATGCGCTACATCGACGAGATGGGCATGCGCCACGCGATGGAACTGGCCCTGGCCACGCTGGACGCCAACACCCATCTGCACGTCAGCTTCGACGTCGACTTCCTCGACCCCGATATCGCCCCCGGCGTCGGCACCACCGTGCCCGGCGGCCCCAGCTACCGCGAAGCCCAGCTGTGCATGGAAATGATTGCCGACACCGGCTTCATGGCCTCGCTGGATGTGATGGAACTCAACCCCGCACTGGACTTGCAAAACAAGACCGCCAAGGTGGCGGTGGACTTGATTGAGTCGCTGTTTGGCAAATCAACGCTCATGCGCAAGTAAGTTTGCCCAGCCGGTGGCTGAGGGCAAGATTACTCTGATGCGATTCTTATGACCTTGTGGGACAGACCGCGCCGTACCCGGCGAGCTCTGTCCCCACTTGTTTTGGCCCGCCCTGCGGCAGCAAGCCACAGGCGCAAGTCTTCAAGCGCTGACGATCCATCCCTCCAAGGGATCCATTCCAGCCGGCAAACCAAAGTTCGCCTGCCTGCTCGCCCAGGCCGCCTGCAGCAGGCATAACACCGCATCCAAGCGGTCACCGCTGGCATCATCAATCAAGGCATCGCGCTGAGCGTGGCTGAGCTTCAGGCGTAGCCCCAAGCGGCTGCGGCCTTGTTCCAGCGCCTCAATCAAATCCTTGCGGGCAATCAGGCGCTCTGGTGTTTGTTTGAGCTTGTCATCGCTTTTGTAGCTGCGCCGCCCGAGAATCTCACGCGCCAGCAGGCCGGGATAAGCCTCCAAAGCCTGCCGAGTGGAATCGCCGGCATGCAGACCCGGCAAGGAAACACCCGCCTGCAGAAGCAGGG
The DNA here is from genome assembly GCF_038419725.1 of Roseateles sp. PN1. NCBI lineage: Bacteria > Pseudomonadati > Pseudomonadota > Betaproteobacteria > Burkholderiales > Sphaerotilaceae > Roseateles > Roseateles sp. PN1. The sequence goes on from NZ_JBCARA010000014.1 coordinate 106,554, forward strand.
GCACCCCGGCGTGCAGCATGAAAGCCACCGGCGGGTTGACCCACTTCATGCTGGGGGATGAACCCGCCGGGCCATCACAAGCGCGGTGGGCGAATTTGCCCCCCACCGGCCGGGCCGCGCAGAAGGCCGCGAACAGGCCGCGGATGTCCTCGCGCGGCAGCTGGGTGTAGTGGCGCATCAAGCCCAGCCAATCCTGCGGCCAGCCCAAATGCTCGACGAGTTCCCGAGGCAAGCCAAAGGGCAAATCGAAGCCACCCACCCACGTCCCGGGCTGGGCCAGAAATTCACCGAACTCGCCCAGGCTGTCGAAACTGCGCAGCCCGTCCAGGCGCAAGACCTGACCCTGCTGAGGCAAATGGCCTTGCGCCATCACGATGGGTTTGCGCCGGCTGGGCGCGCTGCTGAAATCCACCCCAATGATCGGTGTTGGGGACGAGTGAGGCGTACTTTGTTTTGTCGCGCTAGAGTGCATGCTCAGCAATGTAGCTTTGAACAAAATCGGAGACCGCGCATGGCAGACAAAGACACCCCGGCCGAGACGGACAAGCACCGGCGTGAGCCCCCCAGCCCCGAGCTCCCCGTCGAGCGACTGGTCACCACCGAACACAAGCTGAGCATCGGCAAGACCACCCTCAACTACCAAGCCACTTGTGGCACGGTGGTCTTGCGCGAGCCCGATTCCAGTGAGCCCGAAGGCAAGGGCCAGTCCAAGGGCGAGAAGGCACGCGCCAGCATCTTCTTCATCGCCTACACACTCAAAACGCCGAAGACAGCAAACACGACAAGCGCAGCCAAGAAGCCTGCGCAGCCGCGACCCATCACCTTCAGCTTCAACGGCGGGCCGGGCTCGTCCAGCGTCTGGTTGCACCTGGGCCTGCTGGGGCCCAAGCGCGTGCCCACCGATTCGATGGGCCAATGCGGCACGCCGCCCTATGCGCTGACGGACAACGAGTTCACGCTCCTGACAGACTCCGACCTCGTCTTCATCGACCCCGTGGGCACCGGCCACTCGCGTGTCGCCGAGGGCGAGAAGATGGCCGAGTTCCACGACTACCAGCGCGACCTCGACGCCGTGGGCGAATTCATCCGCCTCTACCTCACCCGCCATGGGCGCTGGTCCAGCCCCAAATACCTGATCGGTGAAAGCTACGGCACCACGCGCGCGGCAGGGCTGTCGCGCCATCTGCAAGACAAGCACAACATCCACGTCAACGGCTTGATGCTGGTGTCGATGGCGGTGGACTTCCAAACCCTCAGCTTCGACCACGGCAATGAGCTGCCCTACCCGCTCTACCTGCCCACTTACGCGGCCACCGCCTGGTACCACCACGCGCTGTCAACGGCCATGCAGAAGAAGCCGCTGAAGGCCGTAGTGGCCGAGGCCGAGACCTTTGCAAACACCGACTATCTGCTCGCCCTGATGCAGGGCTCACGCCTGAACCCGGAGCGGCGCGAGCAGATTGCCGAGCGCCTCGCCCAGCTCACCGGCTTGAGCAAAGCCTATGTGCTGCGCTGCGACCTGCGGCCGAACGAGTTCCGTTTTTTCAAGGAGTTGCTGCGCGACCGGGGCCAGACCGTGGGCCGCCTGGACAGCCGCTTCCTGGGCCTGGACCGCGACGATGCCGGCGAGCAGCCCGAGGACGATGCGGGCATGAACAATCTGGTCGGCGCCTACGCAGTCGGCATCAACCGCCTGCTGCACGAGACCCTGGGCTACAAGAACGACTCACCCTACACCGTCATCGCCCCGCTATGGAAGAGCTGGACCTGGAAGGGCTTCGAGAACAAATACGTCAACGTTGGCGACAGCCTTCGCCGCGCCATGCACGCCTGCCCGGATATGCGGGTCTATGTGGCCAGTGGCTATTTCGACCTGGCCACGCCACATGCGGCGGGTGACTACACGCTTTCCCACCTGGGCCTGCGCGCACCGCTGACAGACAACGTGCAGGTCAGCTATTTCGAGGCCGGCCACATGATGTACATCCATCCCCCATCACTGGCCCGCATGGCCAGCGAGTTGCGCCAATTCGTGCGCAGTGATGTGACCTCCTCAACGTCAGCGAGCTCGAAACAATGAGCCACCCCATCCTGGTTGAAGTGCTGCGCGGCGCGCATGTGGAGTCCAGCCACAGCGGCTCCCTGGCCATCGTGGACGCCGATGGCCGCTTAGTGCGGGCGCTCGGCGATATTGAGCGGCCGATCTTCCCCCGCTCGGCGGTCAAAGCCTTGCAAGCCCTGCCCTTGGTGGAGAGCGGCGCGGCCGATCGCTTTGCGCTGACGGATGCGGAGCTGGCCATCGCCTGCGCCTCACACAGCGGTGAGCCGGCCCATGTTGCCACCTCACTCGGCATGCTGACCAAGCTGGGCTTGGACGAGCGCGCGTTGGAATGCGGCAGCCACTGGCCCAGCCGCGAGCCGGTGTTGCGCGGCATGTTGGCGCGCGGAGAAACAGCCAGCGCCCTGCACAACAACTGCTCGGGCAAACATGCAGGCTTTGTTTGCGTGGCCTGCCAGATGGCGCTGGCGCAAGGCCATGAACCCGCAGAGTTTGTGCGCGGCTATATCGCGCCCGAGCACGCCTTGATGCGCGAAGTTAGCGCGGCACTGGCCGCCGCCACCGATTGCGATTTGAGCCAGGCACCGCGCGGCACCGACGGCTGCTCCATCCCCACCTACGGCATCCCGCTGCGCAATTTGGCGCTGGGCTTTGCACGCCTGGGTACCGGCCAGGGCCTCAGCGCGGGCCGTGCAGCCGCCGCCAAACGCTTGCGCCAGGCGGTGGCGGCTGCGCCATTCTTTGTGGCCGGCAGCGAGCGCTTGGACACCGTGCTGATGCAGGCCTTGGGTGAGCGCCTGTTCTGCAAGGTCGGCGCGGAAGGCGTCTACTGCGCCAGCTTGCCCGAGCTGGGTCTGGGCCTGGCCTTGAAGATCGACGACGGCCAGGTCCGGGCGGCTGAATGCGCCATGGCGGCCATCGCACAGGCCCTGCTACCCACACCGGGCGCGGAGGCCTCTGCCCTGCTGGCCCGCTATGCCGACATGGCTTTGCACAATTGGCAAGGCGTGCATGTGGGCGCGGTGCGGGCCAGGGCGGCGCTGACGGCAGGGATGCGCTAGGTTCAGCCAGCCGGGCGCAACTCGGCGGCAGCCTCACGCGACATCAAGCGGCAGCAAACGGCTTCACGCCGCTTCAAGCCAGCTTGAACACCGCCACCGATTTGGCCAACTCATCGGCCTGGCTCTGCAGGCTTTGCGCGGCCGCGGCGGACTGTTCCACCAAGGCCGCGTTTTGCTGCGTCATGGTGTCGAGCTGGCTGATGGCCTGGCCGATCTGGCCAATGCCGGTGCTCTGCTCTGCGGTCGAATGGCTGATCTCGGCCACGATATTGCTGACCCGGCTAATCGAGGCAATCACCTCCTGCATGGTGCCCCCGGCGCGTTCCACCAGGGCCGCGCCGGCCTCCACGCTTTCGCTGCTGGCGGTGATCAAGCCCTTAATCTCTTTGGCCGCTTCGGCCGAGCGCTGCGCCAGCGAGCGCACTTCGCTGGCCACCACGGCGAATCCCCGCCCTTGCTCGCCCGCGCGAGCGGCTTCCACGGCCGCATTCAGCGCCAGGATATTGGTCTGAAAGGCGATGCCGTCGATGGTGGAGATGATGTCGCTGATCTTGTTGGAGGAGGTGCTGATGCGGCTCATGGTGCTGACCACTTCGCCCACCACCGCGCCGCCGCGCTCGGCCACTCCGGCCGCCTCAGCAGCCAGCTGATTGGCCTGCCGGGCCGAGTCGGCGTTATGTTTGACGCTGGCGGTCAGCTGTTCCATGGCCGCCGCGGTCTGCTCCAGATTGGAGGCCGCTTGTTCGGTACGGTGGCTGAGGTCATGACCGCCGGCGGCCACCTCGGCGGCCGCCGTGGCGATGCTGTCGGTCGCGCCGCGCACATTGCCCACCACATGGCGCAAGGAATCTTGCATGGCCTTGACGCCACGCATCAGGTCCCCCGTTTCACTCTTGCCGCGAGGATTGATTTCTTCACTCAGATCCTGCCCGGCGATTCGCACGGCCGACTGTTGAAGCTCGCTCAAAGGTTGCAAGATCGAGCGAATGTTGAAGAAGGTATAGAAGCAAATCAAGATCAGGCTGCCGACCAGAATGAGCTGCAAACTCGTGCGAATGCGGCGCTCATGGGCGGCAATATCAGCAACCCCGGCCTCCGAGTCTTTGTCGATGGCCGCCACCAGTTCAGCGAGCTTTTCCTCCAAGGGACGCACGGCTTTCTTGGCATCGCCCAGCGCCTTATTCGCTTCGGCTGGATCTTGGAATGCGTTGTCGCGCAGCTTGCCCATGAAGACTTCCATCTCGGACTTGTACTTGGCCAAGCCTTCTTCGATGGACTTGTTCAGCTCCTTCTCTACCGGTGGGATATCCAACTTGGTGAGCTGCTGCTCCGCCTTGAGAAATCGCTCATACGCTTTCATCCAATCGCTGCGGTACTTTTCCACCGCAGCCGCATCGGCCAGATTGATCAGCATGTCTTTTTCATAGCGGCGCAAATTGCCAGCTTCGGCCCGCAAGACCGACACATGCACCAAGGACTGGTTGTCGTTATCGACAAAATGCTGAAACGCAGCGGTGGACTGACTCAGGCTGTACAAGCCCATGCCCCCGACTAAAAGCAATAGGCCCATCGATATGGCGGCCAAGGCATACAAGCGGGCGCGAACCGTGAAATCCTGCAGATTCAGCATCGTTGGCTCCTGGGGCGACGGCCCACCTGGGTCCCCCCAATATATGCGATACGCTGCTCGCACAAAAGCGCAAGAAGTCACGCGCAATTAGGCCAAATCGCAACATGCCGGGCAAGGAGTGTCAGACCTTGCCTTTTGCTGACGCCGCGCCCAGGCATTCGCCTAGACCAGCGCCTCCATGGCCGCCACGAAGCGCGCGCGAACCTCATCCTGGGTGGACTGCCCAGTGGTGCCACCTGGCTGCAGGCGCAAGCGGCCGGCCACATAGACCTCGCGCAAGACCTGGCCCTGGGAGGCGAAAAGCAAGCCATCCAACAGCGCCGCTGGGGGCAAGCCGGCCAGGCCGCTGGCCGCCGTGTCCAGCACCAGAAAATCGGCCCGTGCGCCGGGCAGCAAACCCCATTGCTTGAAGCCAGCCGGCGCAGCGCTGCCCTGGCACGCGGCTTCAAACAGACGCGCCGCCGTGCTGGGCTGGCGGCCCGGCGCGGCCGCCACATTGCGCTGCTGCAGACCCAGGCGCTGGCCATACTCCAGCCAGCGCAGCTCTTCCACCCAGTTACGAGTGACATGGCTGTCTGAGCCAATGCTGATCGGCACCTCGGCTGCCAGCCAGCCCGGCAGATCAATCAAGCCGTCACCCAAATTGCCCTCGGTGCCGGGGCAGATCACCACGCTGGCGCCGCTTGCCGCCACTTGGGCGATTTCGTCTCGGGTGCTGTGGGTGGCATGCACCAGATGCCAGCGCACATCAGGCTTGAATTGGCTGCACAACCACTGCATCGGCCGCTGGCCGGTGGCGGCCAAGCAGTCGCGCACCTCCTGCTGCTGCTCACTGATGTGGATGTGGATGGGGATGTCGGTCTCGCCCACCAGCGCCTGCAGCGCCTGAATATCGTCGACATTGGCCGCGCGCAGCGAATGCAGGGCCACGCCGGCATTCAGCAAGGGCCGCTGGGCGGCATTGATGCGCTGGCTGGCAGCCCAGACCCAGGCCGCGTCGGTCTTGAAGCGGCGCTGGTCCTCGCGCAAGCCGGGCTGGCCAAAGCCCGAGCGGGCGTACAGCACCGGCAACAGCGTCAAACCGATACCCACCTCTGCAGCCGCATCAGCCAGGGCCCAGCTCATGGCCAGTTCATCGGGATAGGCGCGGCCATCCGGGGCGTGCTGCAGGTAATGGAACTCGCACACCTGGGTGTAGCCGCCGGCCAGCAGTTCCTGGTAGAGCTGGGCCGCCACGGCGCGCAATTGTTCGGGGCTGAGCTTGAGGGCCAGGCCGTACATGCGGTCGCGCCAGGACCAGAAATCATCATCCCCCGCCTCGCGCCGTTCGGCCAGGCCGGCAAAGGCACGCTGGAAAGCATGGCTATGCGTGTCCACCAAGCTGGGCATCACCGGGCCGCTCAGCCGCATCGCGTCCGCAGGCTGAGGCTGGCCGACACGAATGTCTTGCCAATGACCATCGGCCCCCACGCTGAGCAGCACATCGGCTTGCCAGCGCCCCTCCACCCAGGCCCAGGCGGCCCAATACAACGCGGCGCTCATGCGGCGGGCTGCCAGGTCAACATGGCCTTCAGCAGGCCTTGCAGCAAGGGCTGAACCTGGGCGGCCAGGGCTGCGTCATAGCCATAGGGCGCCCATTCCTCCATATAGCAGCGCTGGCACATTTCCAGCTGCACCGCATGCTGCTGGCGCGCGGGCTGGCCGTAGTGGCGGGTGATGTAGCCGCCCTTGAAACGGCCATTGACGACCTGGGTGTACTGCGCCTGCGCGGCTTGCACCTCAGCCACGGCCTGCTGCAAGCCTGCCTCGCAGGCGGCGCCGTCCGCTGTGCCCAGATTCAGGTCGGGCAAACGGCCCTCGAACAACCAGGGCAGCTCGGAGCGAATGCTGTGCGCATCAAACAGCAGCGCATAGCCGTGGCGCGCCTTGATGTGATCCAACTCGGCCTGCAAGGCCTGGTGGTAGGGCATCCAATAAGTCTCGCGGCGGCGGCGCTTTTCCTTGGCGTCGGGCGCCATGCCATCGCGGTAAAGCGCTTCGCCGGTGAAAAATCGCGTCGGGCACAGCTCGGTGTTGGACGCACCCGGATACATCGGCGTGTCCTCCGGCGGGCGGTTCAGGTCGATCAGATAGCGCGAAAAGCGCGGCACGATCAGGCTGGCGCCCAGGGCCTGGGCGATCTCGCCGTAAAGCCGCTCCAGATGCCAGTCGGTGTCTTCGCTGTCCAGGGCGCGGGGCACATAACGCCGCTGCTGATCGGTGGGAATCTCGCTGCCCACATGGGGCATGCTGATCAAAAGAGGCGTGTTGCCCTGCGTTAACCGAAATACCGCGCTGCTCATCAAAACGCCTCTCCGCGAAGTTGGCCGCCCTGCACCACTTGACGCAACGGGTTACGGCCGAAAAAGTAAGCCAGTTCATTGGGATGCTGGACATCCCAAACACAAAAATCGGCGCGCTGCCCGGCCAGCAATTGGCCACGGTCCGCCAGGCCCAGGGACTTGGCCGCGTTCACCGTCACGCCGCGCAAAGCCTCTTCCGGCGTCAGGCGGAACAAGGTGCAGGCCATATTCAGCATCAGCAGCAAGGACAGCGTGGGTGAGGTGCCGGGGTTGTGGTCGGTGGAGATGGCGATGCTCACCCCCGCCTCGCGCAAAGCCTGCACCGGCGGCAACTTGGTCTCACGCAAAAAGTAATAGGCGCCGGGCAGCAAGGTGGCCACACAGCCGCTGGCCGCCATGGCGGCAATGCCGGCGGGGCTGAGGTATTCCAGATGGTCGCAAGACAGGGCTGCAAATTCGCAGGCCAGCTGGGTGCCGCCCTGGTCGCTCAGCTGCTCGGCATGCAGCTTGACCGGCAGGCCCAGGCGATGCGCCGCCTCGAACACCCGACGCGTCTGCGCGGGCGTGAACCCTATGCCCTCGCAGAAGGCGTCCACCGCGTCGATCAGGCCTTCCGCATGCAGTTGCGCCATCCAATCGCACAGGGCGCTGACGTAGTCATCCTGGCGGCCCGCAAACTCCGGCGGCAAGGCGTGCGCCGCCAGATAGCTGGTGCGCACCGTCACATCAAAATGCTCGCCCAGGCGCCGCGCCACGCGCAGGCTGGCGCGCTCCGCCGCCAGGCTCAGGCCGTAGCCGGACTTGATCTCGATGCTGGTAACGCCCTCGGCCAGCAAGTGGCGCAAGCGCCCAGCAGCGGCCTCGAACAACTCATCCTCGCTGGCAGCGCGGGTCGCAGACACGGTAGAGCGTATGCCACCACCGGCGCGGGCAATCTCTTCGTAGCTCGCCCCTTGCAAGCGCTGCTCGAATTCCTTGGCCCGCAAGCCGCCGTAAACCAGATGGGTGTGGCAATCGATCAGGCCGGGCGTGATCACAGCGCCGGCGAGGTCATAGCTGGCCGTGATTTGGCCACGCAACTCCGCAGGGACTTGATCCGCTTCGCCGACCCAGACGATGTGCGCGCCTTGGGTGATCAGCGCGCCTTGCTCAATCCAGCCCCAGGGCTGCGCACCGGCCAGGGTAGCTAGGTGAGCGTTGGTCCATAACTTCATCATTCAGCGTCCTCATGCCAGCTCATCCACCAGGCCGAACCGTTGCCTTCAAACGTGCAGGTTTGCAAACTCGGCGCCTCACACCAGGCCAGGCTCAAAGCGGCCAGCGGCATGGCCCGGCCGCCATGGCTCAGCGCGCCGCCCGCGGCGGTAAACAGGCCGACCCAACGCGCACTCACCGGCGCCAAGGCGGTGCCGGCCGGCTGCACCCGCAAGCGGCCCTTGCCGCGCCGATGCATCAAATTGAAATCGCGCGTCACCCCGTCGATCAAGCTACATTCGGGCGCCGCAGCGCCATCGAACTGCAAGAGCGGCTCACCCGCCCGCAATTCGTGGCCGAACAAGCACACGCCTGCGCCGTCCAGCACCGCGAACCAGCGGTCCACGCCTTCGAATTTAGAGAACGGGCCGTCGGTCTCGATATCGGCCACGCTGATGCGCAGCAGCCAGTCGTTGCTATGCGGCCAGGCCAGCAACTCGCGGGTGCGGCCACCGCCGTTGCGCCAGGCTTGGGGCGCCACATCGGCGGCGCTGATGATGCTCCAGCTCATGCTTGAAAACTCCCTTCCAAGATGTAAAGCGAGCCCGGGTGGGTCAGGCGCACCACGGTCACCGTTTGCCCACGGCTGAAGGTGCGGCGCTTGACCACCAGACAGGGCTGATCCTTGCTCAGTCGCAAGAGTTTGGCTTCCTCGGCCGTTGGCAGCAAGGCCTCGATGGAATAGCGCGCCTCGGACAGGGGCGCCACCTCCAGCAAATAGTTGGTGGGCGTGCTGAGGCTGAAGTCCAGGGTCAGATAGTCCGGCGCGCAAGCCGGGTTGACCCAGCGGTCTTCGCACTGAATCGGCAGGCCATCTTCCAGATGCACGATCACGCTGTGAAACAGCTTGGCACCCGTTTTGAGCCCGAACTCCTGCGCCTGCGCCGCCGTGGCCCGCACCTGCTCCAGCAGATGCACTTGGGCTTCATGACGATGGCCGCGCTTGATGATTTCATCGTGCACATCGTGCACCGTCAGCGTGCTGGAGATGCGGTGCAGCTGGGCCACAAAAGTGCCCACGCCTTGCAAGCGCTCGACCAGGCCCTCTTGGGTGAGTTCACGCAGGGCGCGGTTGACCGTCATGCGGCTGACCTCGAACTGCACCACCAGCTCGGCCTCCGAGGGCAGCAAATCCCCCGCCACCCAATGGCCGGAGGCGATTCGCTCGCGCAAATGGTTTTTCACCTTGAGGTATTGAGGCTCAGGTCGGCTGGACAAGCTGGTTTGGGTCATGTGCTGAATCGTACTTGACTATACTTGTATAGACAACTAGAGTTCGCCACATTCCTTCCGCCAACCCGCCCGGAGACTTTCATGTCCGCACAGCCCCGCACCGTCCGCGCCCCCACCGGCACCACCCTCAGCTGCAAGAACTGGCTGACCGAGGCCGCCTTCCGCATGATCCAGAACAATCTGGACCCGGTGGTCGCGGAGAATCCCGACGCCCTGGTGGTCTACGGCGGCATTGGCAAGGCTGCCCGCAACTGGGACTGTTTCGAAGCCATTCTTGAGTCGCTCAAGAAGCTGGAGGCCGATGAGACCCTGCTGGTGCAGTCGGGCAAGCCGGTCGGCGTGTTCAAGACCCACACCGAAGCGCCGCGGGTGCTGATCGCCAACTCCAACCTCGTGCCGCACTGGGCCAACTGGGAACACTTCAACGAGTTGGACCGCAAGGGCCTGATGATGTACGGCCAGATGACGGCCGGCAGCTGGATTTACATCGGCACGCAAGGCATCGTGCAAGGCACCTACGAGACATTCGCCGAAGCCGGCCGCCAGCATTACGGCGGCTCCCTGCAAGGCAAGTGGGTGCTGACCGCCGGCCTGGGCGGCATGGGCGGCGCCCAGCCGCTGGCAGCCACGTTTGCCGGCGCTTGCTCGCTGAACATCGAATGCCAGCAATCGCGCATCGACTTCCGCTTGAAGACCCGCTATGTGGACGAGCAAGCCACGGATCTGGACGACGCCCTGGCCCGCATTGCCAAGTACACCGCCGAGGGCAAGGCCATCTCCATCGCCCTGCTGGGCAATGCGGCCGAGATCCTGCCGGAGCTGGTGCGCCGCGCCAAGGCTGGCACCGCCATCAAGCCCGATCTGGTGACCGACCAGACCAGCGCCCACGACCTGATCAACGGCTATTTGCCCGCCGGCTGGACGGTGGCGCAATGGAAGGCCGCCGCTGCCGATTCGTCACAACACGCCGAGTTGAAGGCCGCTGCCGCCCGCGGCTGCGCCGTGCACGTGCAAGCCATGCTGGACTTCCAAGCCATGGGCATCCCAACCGTGGATTACGGCAACAACATCCGCCAGGTGGCGCTGGAGCAAGGCGTGAAGAACGCTTTTGACTTCCCCGGCTTCGTGCCCGCTTACGTGCGCCCGCAGTTCTGCGAAGGCCGTGGCCCCTTCCGCTGGGTGGCGCTGTCTGGCGACCCGGAAGACATCTACAAGACCGACGCCAAGATCAAGGAACTCTTCCCCCACCACGCCCATGTGCACCGCTGGCTGGACATGGCCCGCGAGCGCATCGCCTTCCAGGGTCTGCCCGCACGCATCTGCTGGCTGGGCCTGGGCGAGCGCCACATCGCCGGCCTGGCCTTCAATGAGATGGTCAAGAACGGCGAACTGAAGGCTCCCATCGTCATCGGCCGCGACCATCTGGACAGCGGCTCGGTCGCCAGCCCGAATCGCGAAACCGAAAGCATGATGGACGGCTCGGACGCCGTGTCCGACTGGCCGCTGCTCAACGCCTTGCTGAACACCGCCGGTGGCGCCACCTGGGTGAGCCTGCACCACGGCGGCGGCGTGGGCATGGGTTTCAGCCAGCACAGCGGCGTGGTCATCGTGGCCGATGGCACGGACGCCGCCGCCCAGCGGCTCTCGCGCGTGCTCTACAACGACCCCGGCACCGGCGTGATGCGCCATGCCGATGCGGGCTACGAGATCGCCAAGACCACGGCGCGTGAGCGCGGTCTGAACATGCCCATGCTGAACAAGTAAACCGAACCAAGCCCAGATATGAATATCGAAATCACCCCCGGCCACATCACCCTCGCCCAGCTGCGCGAGATCCGCCAAGGCGGCGTCACGCTGAGCTTGCACGCCAGCGCCACCGAGATCATCCGCCGCAGCGCGGCCGTGGTGCAGGCCGCCGCGGCGGGCGACGCCCCGGTCTATGGCGTCAACACCGGCTTCGGCAAGCTGGCCAGCACCCGCATCAGCAAGGAAGTCCTGGCCACGCTGCAGTTCAATCTGATCCGCTCGCACTGCGTGGGCGTGGGCGCACCGCTGCAGCCCGGCGTCGTGCGCCTGATGCTGGCGACCAAGGCTGCCTCGCTGGCACGCGGCCACTCCGGCGTGCGCGAAGCCGTGGTGCAAAGCCTGCTGGATGTGTTCAACGCCGGCCTGGTGCCCTATGTGCCCGCACAAGGCTCGGTGGGCGCCTCGGGCGACCTGGCACCGCTGTCTCACATGACCCTGGCTCTGCTGGGCGAAGGCGAAATGCTGGTGGACGGCAAGCGCGTCCCCGCCCTGCCCGAGCTGCAAAAGCACGGCATCGCCCCGCTGGTGCTGCAGGCCAAGGAAGGCCTGGCGCTGATCAACGGCACGCAAACCTCCACCGCCTTGGCACTGGAAGGACTGCTGCGATTTGAGAGCTTGTACGCCTCCGCCATCGTCAGTGGCGCCCTGAGCCTGGACGCGGCGCGCGGCAGCGACGGCCCCTTCGACCCGCGCATCCACGCCGTGCGTGGCCAGCCCGGCCAGATCGAGGCCGCCGCCGCCTACCGCCAGTTGCTGGTGGGCAGTGAGATCCGCCACTCGCACGAGATTGGCGACGACCGGGTGCAAGACCCCTACTGCCTGCGCTGCCAGCCGCAGGTGATGGGCGCTTGCCTGGATCAGTCCCGCTATGTGCGTGATGTGCTGCTGCGCGAAGCCAATGCCGTCACCGACAACCCGCTGGTCTTTGCCAATGAAGACGGCACGGCGCAAATGATTTCCGGCGGCAATTTCCACGCCGAACCGGTGGCTCTGGCCGCCGATGCGCTGGCCGTGGCCATCGCCGAGGTGGGCGCCATTGCCGAACGCCGCATCGCCATGCTGATCGACACCAGCGTCTCGCGCCTGCCGCCCTTCCTGACCGAGAACGCCGGACTGAACTCGGGCTTCATGATCGCCCACGTCACCGCTGCCGCCCTGGCCAGCGAGAACAAGAGCCTGGCCCACCCGGCCAGTGTGGACAGCCTGCCCACCAGTGCCAATCAGGAAGACCATGTCTCCATGGCCACCTTCGGCGCGCGCCGCCTTGGCCCCATGCTGGACAACACCAGCCACATCATCGGCATCGAGCTGCTGGCCGCCGCGCAAGGCATCGAGTTCCTGCGCCCGCTCACCAGCTCCCAGCCGCTGGAGGAGGTGCACGCCCTGCTGCGCCAGAGCTGCCCGCCCATGCCCAGCGATCACTACCTGGCGCCCGATATCGAAAACGCCTTCAAGCTGGTGGACGGCGGCCAATTGGCGCAGCTGCTGACCCGCAGCACCGGCTTGGTGGTGCTGAGCTGACGCCCAGCCAGCGGTGAAGCAAACCCTGGGCGCGACTGGGAACGCCCAGGGATGCCCAGGGACAGCAGCGCCAGCCCAGCCGGGCAGGCTCGGCAAAACAGCAGCCATCTCTAGGCTAAAACCGGGTTTGCACACCAAGCCAACACAAAACTGGGCGGCGCAGCACAAGCGGGAGCTTGTGCCAGCTTGAGATGGCTCAAAAATGAGACAGGGGATTCTTCCTGGCCGACGCCAGCCGGGGACGCGCACCAGTCCGCGTCACAATCGATGCCAATCGAGGAAAGTGACCCCATGAGATTTTTGATCGCAATCCTTGTTGCGACCGTTGCTGCCCTGTTCTGCCAACAGGCCCTGGCCCTGTCAGTGTTCTTCATCAACCCCGGCCGCTCTGACGAGGCCTACTGGGTCACCGCAGGTAATGCCGTGCGCGCTGCCGCCAAGCAGTTGGGCATTCAGCACGAGCAGTTCTTTGCCGAGCGTGACCATCTGCGGGTGCTGGAGATTGCCCACAGCCTTGCGGCCCGGCCCAAAGCGCAGCGACCGGACTATGTTTTGCTCACCAATGACAAGCTGACCCTGGTCAGCGCCTCCCGCATTCTGGAAAGAGCCGGCATCAAGTCCTTTGCCGCCTTCAGCGGACTGCTGGACGAGGAGCGGGCCGAATTTGGCGAACCACGCGCCGGACTGAGCAGCCTGATCGGCTCGCTGGAGCCTCGCTCCAGCGATGCCGGCTACCTGACCGCTAAGGCCCTGATCACTCAAGGCCGGCGCCTGGGCCTGGCAGGCAGTGATGGCAAATTGCATCTGCTGGCCCTGGCTGGCGACCGCTCCACCCCCTCCTCCATGCACCGCAATCTGGGCTTGCGCCGCGCCTTGGCCGAGCATCCCGATGTGGTCTTGGATCAGCAGGTGTTTGGTGACTGGCGTCGTGACAAGGCGCTTGAGCAAACGCGCTGGCTGCTGCGCCGCCACCCCGAAGCCAAGCTGTTCTGGAGCGCCAATGACCAAATGGCTTTCGGCGCCATGACGGCACTGGAGCAAGCCGGCCGCAAGCCCGGGCGCGATGTGCTGCTCTCGGGCATCAACACCTCGGACGAGGCCATGCAGGCCGTCATCAGCGGCCGCTTGGCTGCACTGACAGGCGGGCACTTCATGGCCGGCGCCTGGGCCATGGTGATGATTTACGACTATGAGCATGGCCACGACTTCGCCGCCGAGGGGCTGGAGCTCAGCAAGCCCATGTTCGTCCTATTCGACAAACCCATGGCCGAGCGCTTTCTCAAGCGCTTCGGTGCAGGCCAAGTGCCGGTAGACTTCAAGGCCTATAGCAAGGCCTTGAATCCGACGCGCAGGCAGTACGACTTCGCTTTCGACCAATTGCTCAAATGAACGCCGAGCCCGCCGAGCCCACCACAGTCGCCGCTTCTGCAGGGCCTGCGGTAGAGGCTTGGCCTGAGCAAATGAATGCCCCTGCGTCTCAAGCCGCCAGTGACGGGCGACCGATGCGCTCGCTGGCCGGCGATCTAACGCGCCGCATCTTCTTGCTTTGTCTTGCCGCAACCTTGCTGGCTGGCGCGGTGCGCCTGATACAGGTTTATCGCCAGGAACGCGCCAACTTTGACGCGGCCGTGGCCCAGGTCAGCCATTTGCACCTCAAGTTGCTGGCCAAGAGCCTGTGGGATGTGGAGCCGGCTGCGGTCCAAGACCTCTTGCAGCAAATTGCGAACACGCCGCAGGTGCGCACCGCGCGCGTGAATCTCAGCACCGGCGAGTTCTTCTTCGCCGGCCCCGCACGGCCTGCAGATGAGCAACGCCGCCTAGGCGACGCCAATTTCGAGATCCCCGGACCGGACGGCAGCGGCCGCATCCTGGGTCAGTTGAATCTGGATTTCAACCAGCGCTTTTTGCGCGAACAGTTGTTGGGAGTGATGCTGCGAGTCGCCGCCGTGGGCTTGCTACTCTCGCTCGGTTTCAGCGGCCTGACCCTGCTGATGTTGCGGCGTGAATTGCGCCAGCCCCTGCAGGATCTAGCCACATTTGCCGCCGGCCTGGCCCCGGACAAAACGCCGCCGCCCTTGCAGCTGGCGCGCTCAGCGCGCTCGCACCGGGACGAGCTGGACGTGGTGGTGGACGGTTTTCGCACCCTGCGCGTCGACATTGAAAGTTATGTCAAGGAGCGTGAACGCCGCGCCGAGCAGCTGGAACTGGCGGTGGCCCGGCGCACCTCCGACTTGCAAGAAGTCACCCGCTATCTGGAGACCATGTCGCGCCACGCCAGCCGCTTCCTGAATCTGAGCGTGGATGAGTACCCCGCCATGGTCAGCGCCACCCTGCGCGATATATCCGGCCACAGCAGCCATTGCAGCCTCGTCATTGCCGAGCATGCCCAAGACCAAGCAACAGCCCGCTGCCGCTTCGCCTGGCTGGCGCCACATGACAAGATCAGCGGCATGAGCCCGGGTGAGCCCCTGCTGGCCGGGCTGCTCGGTGAGTTGCCGGCAGGCTGGAGCGTCTTGCGTTTTGAAAGCCCCGCGGCGTCCGAGCCCGAGCGCGCCCTGGCCATGCAGCAGCATGGCGTGCAGGCCATGGTGTTCTGCGCCTACCGAGGCGACAGCAGCACGCAAATCTTGCTAGCCCTGTCCTCCCAGCCCATGAAATGGATCGTGCGCGACGACCGCTTGGCCAGAATGACAGCGGACATGTTGTTCAACATCATGCGCCATTGGCAGGATCAGCTGGCCTTGCAGCACCTGCATCAGGAGTTGGAACAGCGCTCCAACACCGACTCGCTCACCGGCTTGGCGAATCGGCGCTGGTTCGATGAACTCAAGCTCGAAGAGACCCGCCGCGCGATGCGCAACGGCAGCACGCTGGCCTTGATCAGCATCGATGTGGACTTCTTCAAAAGCTATAACGACAACTACGGCCACGCCCAGGGCGACCAATGCCTGCTGGCCGTCAGCCGCATGATTCAGCAGACCTTCAACCGCGCCGGTGAGTTGCCGGCCCGCGTGGGCGGCGAGGAGTTCACCGTGCTGCTGCCTGAAGTAGACCTGGCCCAGGCCATGGCGCAAGCCGAGCGGCTGCGCCAATGCGTGTCCGATCTGGCCATCCCGCACAGTGGCTCGCCGCTGCGCAAGGTCAGCATCAGCGCCGGTGTGTTCAGCATTCGCCCCGACCGCTCCATGCCCGGCGCCAGCGCCGAGCAATTCATCGCCGCCGCCCTGGAGGCGGCGGACGCCGCCCTCTATCGCGCCAAGCGGGGCGGCCGGGACCGGGTGTCGGACTGAACAAAGGCGCCACGCCGCCTTTCGACTGCCAAGGCTGCCGGCCGTATTGAGCCGATCATGTCAGCGTGGGACTCCAGCATCCCTGGCCTTGAGCATCAGTCGGCCACTTCGCTCAAGATTTGCGCTCGACCACCCGGTCGCCATCTTTGAGCGTCGCCGGCGGATAGACGATGACGCGCGCACCGGCCGCCAGCCCCTTGCGCAACCAGGCCTGCTGGTTGTTGCGAGCCTCTAGTTCCACCTCGGTCATCCTGGCGCGGCCGCCCTCGATACGAAACACCGCGCGCTGCTCCGGCCGCCCGCCCGGCAAGGGGAAGACGGCGCTGACCGGCACCAGGCTGGCGCCCTCCTGGCTGCGCGTAATGATCCTCAGCGCGAGTCGATAGCCGTCACCGAGTTGCCGCCGTTCGGCCAAGGGGCTGCTCAATTCGATGATGACGCGCACACGTTGCTCCTCCACCCCCAGCGCCGAAACCTTGGTAAAGCCCCCCGGTTCAACCCGGCTGACGCGCCCCTGCAGCGGCTGAGGCCCACCCCAACGCTCGATCAACACGGGGCTGCCGGGCGGGGTCAGCAAGGCGTCACTGGTCAGCAACTCGGCCACCACCTCCAGCCGCGCGGTGTCGCCTATCTCCAGCAAGGGCGCACCCAGGCCTACCACGCCTTCGCTGGGCTGCAGCAAACGCAAGACCTGGGCGGCAACCGGTGCGCGCAAGTCAAAAGCTCGGCCAGGGCTGCCGCCCGGCTGGCTCATCAGGCCCAGCGCCGCGCGCGCTTGCTGCAAGCCGAACTGGGCGACCTGGATGTCGGACACGGCACCCGCGAGCTCCTGCGCCGCCGCACGCTCACCCAACTGGTCCGTCGCCAGCTTGGCCGCGCCGACAAAGCCTTGACGGGCCAGCTGCTCACTACGCTTGAGCTCCTGACTGGCCAACTCCTGCGCCACACGAGCCCGCTCGGCGCGGCTTTGCGTGGCACGCAAGCTGGCCGCAGCCGCCTCGACGCGGGCGCTCAGCTCGGCGCGGCTGCGCGCATCCAGCAGCGGTGCAGCGGCGGGCAGGATCTGGCCCAGCAAGGCACCGGGCAAAAGCGCATCACCCTCGCGCAAGCTTGGCCTCAACCAGCGCCCGGCCAGCGGCGCCGAAATGAGGTAGCGGTCCACCACGCGGGTCTTGCCGTCCTCTTCCACACTGCTTTCAAAACGGCCTTGGCTCAGCGCCGCCGTCTCCACCGCTTGGGGTCGTGGCGACAAGGCCCAGACCAAGGCGGCCACCGCCAGCAGCAAGGCCGCTCCTCCGAACCATTTGCTTTTGCTCTGCATCACCACTCACTCCCTCGTTTTCAAGGCGGCCACCAAGTCCAAACCGTCAATGCGGCGGCGCACTACCAGGGCACTGGCGATGCCGGCCCCGAGCACCGCGATCGCAGCCCAGGCATAGGTGCGCGGCTGGATCACCACCGGAAACAAAAACTGGTCGGACTTCAACAGGTCAACGATCAATTGCGTCAGCCCCCAGCCCAGCCACATGCCCAAGGGCAGTGCGATGGCGATTCCTAAGGCCATCTCACCCAGCAACATGCCCGAGACCTCGGCGCGGCTGAAACCCAGGACGCGCAAGGAGGCCAGCTCCCAAGCGCGTTCGGCCAGTGCGATGCGGGCGTTGTTATAGACCACCCCCACCGCGATAACGGTGGCGAACAGCGTCAAGATGCTGCTCATGATGCGCACATTGCGGGCGCTGATGTCCTGCATATTGCGCAACAGCGTAGCCTTGCTGAAGGTGCCGACCACACGCGGTAGCGCTTGCGCGGCCTGCAGCAGCGCCGCCTCGCTGCCACGCTCGAGCGCCAAGCCAAACTGATTGCTGACATCACCATCACCCAGCCAGCGGTTCAACACGCGCCGCTCGGCATAGGCATTGAGCCCCATCATTTCGCGAACGGTCGCCTCCAGCGGCAAGGTCAGCACACGCCGACGCCCCTCCAAGACATCCACCCGCACCAGGTCGCCGACACGCAGCCCCAGCTTGTCGGCCAGCCGGTCGGTCATCACCAAGCCGTCGCGCCCGGGCGTGAGCTGCTTGCCATCCACATCCATGATGCGGCGCAGCTGAGGCTGCTCGGCATAGCCCTGAATGCTGCCGCGTTCGCTGCGCTGCCCGTTGACGAAGCGCACCGCCACATCACGCCCCGACTCCACCGTCAACACCCCCGGCAGGCGCTGCAACTCATGCCGGGCCGCATCATCAGCGGGCTCGCTGAGCCACATCTGCACATCGCTGCGCATGGCGCTATTGAACTGGCTGTCCACAATGAACTCGATCGCATCGCGAAAGAAGTTGCCCATCACCACGATGGCCACTGCCGCCGCCACGCCGCCAATCGACAGGCCGCTGCGCAAAGGGCGGCGCTCCATATTGCGCAGAATCATGCGCAAGGTGAGCGGCGCGGCCGGGCCGACCAAGCGCTCCAGCCAAGCCCGGCGATAGCGCCCCGGCGCGGCGGGCCGCATGGCCTCGGCCGGCGCCAGCCGAACCGTCGCCCCGATGGCGTTAAGCGTACCCAGCACGGCCATCAGCAGCGTCACGCCAAAGCCGATCAGCAGCAGGTCGGCCGAGATGGCGTGCTCGAAGCGCGGGAACTGGAAGAACTCGGTATACAGGCCAGTCAGCATGCTGCCGAGCACTTTGCCAAGGGCAAGGCCGAGCAAGAGGCCCAGCGCGGTGATCAGCAAGACCAGCTTCAAGTAGTGCGCGGCAATGCTGCGATTTGGATAGCCCAGCGCCTTCAGCGCCGCGACCTGCTCGCGCTGCGTGGCCACCAGGCGCGACAGCACCACATTCAATAAAAAGGCGGCCACGCCGAGGAAGATCGCCGGCAAGACGGAGCCCATCACACGCTGCTCTTTGATCTCGTTGGCCAGCATCGCGTGAGAGCCCTGATCGGCGCGCGTCAACACCTCTTGCCCGCCGTAGGGCTGCAAGACGGCCTGCACCTGCGCAGCCACCGCCACCTCGGAGGCCCCCGGCGCCAGCTTCAGGGCGACATGGTTGAATGCGCCGCGCATATCGTAGGCCGCTGCCAGCAAGTCGCGATCGACCCAGAAAACACCAAAGCCGCGCATATCCGGCATGCCGCCCAGCCCGGCAAAGATGTACTCGGGCGACAGTGCCGTGCCAACCACCAGCAACTCGCGCAGGCGCCCATTCATCAGCGCCGACATACGCGCGCCCGGCTGCAGGCCGCGTGCCTGCGCAAAAGCCTGCGAAACCAGCACCTCGATTGGCGCCGAGCCGCTCTGCCCCGCCACGGGCCAACGCCCACTGCGCAGTGAGACCCGGTTGAGGGCCTGCGGATGCGCCAGATCGAGGCCTATCATCTGCCCAATGATGGGGTCGCCGTGGCCAGCCTCGGTGCCGTGGCTTTCAACGCGCAGCAAATGCTCTATCGTGGTTTGAGCCAGCAACACACCGGGCAGTTGCTGCAACTGGGACTGCAAGGCCTGCGGCGCTCGTTTGAGGCCAACAAACAGATCAGCGAAGCGCCCCTCGGCATAAAAGTCATCGCGCGCCACTGCCAGCGAGTCCACCGCCGACAAGCTGGTGAAGAAGCCCCCGATGCCGCTGGCCACCACCAGGGCGATGGTCAGTGCCTGGCTCCACATCAGGCGCAGGTCGCGCAGCAGCTTGCGGTCGAGGGCGCGCATGGGATGAGCTTCGCTACCAGGACAGCTGCGAGGGCGTCAGCTTGTGCGCGTTCTGCTCGATGCGCTGAATACTGCCGTCGCCAAGATAGATGACTCGATCCGCCATCGCCGCTATTGCCGCGTTATGGGTAATGACGACGGCCGTGGTGCCCAGCTCCTGATTGATTTTGGCGATCACTTCCAGCACCAGCTTGCCGGTCTGATAGTCGAGGGCGCCGGTGGGTTCATCGCACAAGAGCACATCCGGGCGCTTGACGATGGCGCGCGCGATCGCCACCCGCTGCTGCTCGCCACCCGACAACTGCGCCGGGAAATGGTCGGCACGCGCGCTCAAGCCCACCATCGCCACCGCCTCATCCACGGCCATGGGGTGGGCAGCAATATCGGTCACCAACGCAATGTTTTCACGCACGGTCAGACTCGGGATCAGGTTGTAGAACTGAAACACAAAACCGACATGCTCGCGCCGGTAGCGGGTCAGTTCGGCCTCATCGGCACCACTCAATTGGTGGTCGGCAAAGCTGAGTTCACCGCTGCTGGGTACATCCAGACCACCGAGGATGTTCAAGAGCGTGGACTTGCCGCTGCCCGAGGCCCCCAGCAGCACGATGAACTCGCCCCGGGCCACCTCCAGATCAACCCCACGCAAGGCATGTACCGCCGTCTCGCCCTCCCCATAGACCTTGGTGAGGGCCTGAGCGCGAAAAACGGCGGACGAATTCGAGGTCGGCATAGGATCAAGCCTGACAGCATCCAGGCCTAACTCATTTGACGGAAATCAAGTCGCCAATCGCGCTTGCCCTCCTTCATCGACCCCAGGCTCATGTCGGGATCAAAAAAGCGCTTGGCCGAGCCTCACAAGTCTTGCGGATGGGCGTCGAACTCGCCGGTCAACAGGCCGCCGCAAAAGGTAAGCATTTGCTGCTCAGCACGCACTCAATAGCGCCCCGTCGCCCCGGCCACACGCAAATAGACATAGGCCGCCCAAGCCACCAAGGCGCGTCGCAACACGCCGCGCAGGCCGCCGCCCAGGGAGTCGCGGTCGACCTGGCGCGACAGCGCCGCCGCCGCATCGAATTGCGCCGCCACATCGCGTGCGAACTGATCGTCACGCACGATCACATTGGCCTCCAGATTGAGCAGCAGCGAGAGCGGGTCAATATTGGAGCTACCCACCGTGGCCCAGCACTCATCCACCACGCAGACCTTGGCGTGCAGATAGGCGGGGGTGTATTCGTAAATGGTGACGCCATAGCCCAGCAACTCGGTGTAGAGCGCCTGCGCGGCCATGCCAGCAATGCGGTAGTCCAGCTTGCCCTGCAGAATCAGGCGCACCCGCACGCCGCGCTTGGCGGCACCACGCAGCGCCCGGCGAAAGGCTTGGCCGGGGTAAAAGTAAGGCGTGATCAGGTCCACGCTTTGGCTGGCGCTGCGGATCGCGTCCACATAAGCGTGCTCGATGGTGCGGCGCTGGCGCAGGTTGTCACGCAGCACAAAGGCGGCACTCACCGGCGGCAGCTCCTGGCCCTGCGATGGCTTGCCGCCGAATCTGGGCATGCGCAAGCGGCGCGCCAGGCGCCGCAGCCGCGCCACCGGTTCGGGGCTGCGCACCAGGGCCAAGAGCTCTTCGCCGAAGTCCCGCCCCAGCCAGGCGCGCGACCAGACCGCCCGCGCCGACTGCTCCACGGCTTGTACCAGCGGGCCGCGCAAATCCACAGCAAAGTCCAGGCGCGGCTGCTCGGTGACGCCGTGGTTGATGTCCATGCGGTCATCGATGATGTTGATGCCGCCGATGAAGGCGTGCTGGCCATCCACGACGCAAAGCTTTTGGTGCAGTCGGCGCAGCTGACCGGGTTGCAGCCAGCTGTACCAACGGTCAATCGGCCGAAACACCGCCAGCGCCACGCCGCTGCCTTCTAGCTGCGCCTGCAGCCAGGGCAGGCTGGCCCGCGAGCCAAAGCCGTCCACCACCAGGCGCACCCGCACACCGCGCCGCGCCGCGGCGATCAAATCATCCAGCACGGCCTGGCCAGCGCTGTCGAAGTGAAAGATGTAGGTGGCCAGCCAGATCTCATGGTGGGCGGCGGCAAAGGCTTGTGACTGCGCGGGGAACAACTCATCCCCGCCGCGCAGCAGGCGCAGCTGATTGCCGCCGACGAACTCCGCCCTGGGCAGCGGATGCCAGGACAGCAAGGGGTCGACTTCGGGTGGCACGCTCACCCCTCGCTCAGCTCCAGCTCAGCCAGCAGGGGCAAGTGATCCGACATGCGCGCCCAGGCCGGGCCCTTGGGAACTTGCAGGTTCACGCATTGCAGGCCGCGGGTGTAGATGCGGTCCAGCGAGAAAAACGGCATACGGGAAGGGAAAGTGGCCAAACGCGCCCGGCCATCGGGCAGGGCGGCGCGGGCCAGGCCTTGCTCGCGCATGGGCACATCCAGCCGCTCGCCCCAGTCGTTGAAGTCTCCCGCCACCACCAGCAACGCGTCGGGCGGCACATGCTTGTGGATGAACTCGGCCAGGCGCTGCACCTGGCGCACCCGGCCGCTGTGCATCAGGCCCAGATGCGCCACCACCGTGTGCACCACCCTGCCCTCCCAGCTCACCGGCACATGCAGCAGGCCGCGTTGCTCGAAACGGTGGTCAGACACATCGTGGTGGCCCACATCGCCCAGCGGCCAGCGCGACAACAGGGCATTGCCATGCTCGCCATGCTTGGTAAAGGCATTGGTGCGGTAGGCCACCTGATAACCATCGGGCGCCAGAAACTCGGCCTGCCCCTGCTCGGGCCAGCCAAACCAGGTGTGCTGAAACTGCTGGGCTTCGCGGTGATGGAAGTGCCGAACTTCTTGCAGGAACACCAGGTCGGCCTTCAGCGCCGCAATGCCTTGGCCAAGGTTGTGGATCTCCAGCCGCTTTTGCGGCCCCATGCCACGCACGCCTTTGTGGATGTTGTAAGTGGCCACCCGCAAGGACGCCGGCTTGCCGGCCGCGGCCGACGGCAACTGAGTCAGCTTGCTGCTCACGGCGCGGACTCCTGGGCCGGCACCGCCACAAAGCGCGGCAACTGCAGAATCGCCTCGGCATTGGAGGGCGAGAAGCACAGATCAGCCGCCTCGCGCCAGGGCAGCCAGCGGTATTGCAAATGCTCGCGCGGCGCCAGCTGCACCGGGCCGGCTTCGGGCACGGTCAGGCCGAACACATGCTCGACGTTGTGCGTGACGCCTGGTGCATAACGATGACGCCAGACCGGGTAGATTTCGTAGTGATTGGCCAAACCCCAGTCGCGCAAAGCGAGCCCAGGGGCATCGGCGACCAAGCCGGTTTCTTCACACACCTCGCGCGCGGCCGTCAGGCTCAGCGGCTCATCCTGGCAGTCTTTGGAGCCAGTCACGCTTTGCCAAAAGCCGGGCCGGTCGGCGCGCTCCAGCATCAGCACTTGCAGATCGGGCGTGTGTATCACCACCAGCACCGATTCGGGAATCTTGAAGCGGGGGCGGTTCTCGTCAAGGGCGGGACCAAGGTTCATCCGCAAAGCATAGCGCTTGTTCAAGTCACTGCGCACGCCTGGGGGCATGCACCTTGGCGGCAGGGCTAGCCGGGTGAGTTTTCAGCGGTAAGCTGTCACTACCCGCCACGGTCGCCGACCCTTACGCATGAAGTTGTTGCCCCGCATCTTTGTCAGTGTGATTTTGCCCACCTTGCTTGTTGTTACGGCAACCCTGGGCCTGGGGCTGGCACTGCTGGAGCAGTCCATGCGGGATGAGTTTGATGAACGCGCCAATGCCACGCTGTCGCAGTACCTGGGCCACATCAATCTGGGCCTGGAAGATGGGCGCGATGTGCTGCGCCTCGCCAGCCGCAGCCCGGCCATGCTCAGCGGCCAGCTAGGGCAGCAAGAGGAGGCGCTGCGCCAATGGCAGGGTGCCAGCCAGCGGTTTGAGAGCTTTTACCTGCTCGACCGGGCCGGCAACTTGCAGGGACGCACTGAATTGGCCAGCCCCAATTTCGAGCGCGAGGTCGCGCAAATCCTGGCGCAGCCTCAAGAGAATCAAGGCGCATTGACGGACCCCAGCATCAACACCGACTCGGGTGAGCTGGTGCTGCTGCTCCGTACCCCGGTTTTTGACGCCCTAGGCAAGCCCCAAGGGCAGCTGGGCGCCAGTCTGAAGTTGGCCCCCATACTGGCGATGGCCGTGGGCAACACCATGGCAGGAGATGCACGTTTGCTGGTGCTGGACCGCCAGCGCCGCTTGCTGGCCGGCGGCTTGGGCGAAGAGGGTCAGGCCTTGCTGCTGCCGACCGAAGCCAGCGCGCCACAAACCACGGCCTTGCTGGCGGCCCTGGGCTCAGGATCGCTGACGACGGCCCCCAAGGTGGTGCGCGTCGATGTTGGCTCGCAAGTCTGGTACGCCTTGCAGTTGCGGGTGCCTGAGCTGGACTGGCAGCTGATCTACGCCCAGCCGGAGGCCAGCTTGTTCGCCAGGGTCGCCACCCTCAAACGCATCGGCCTGTTCGCGGTTCTGTCCTGCCTCTTGCTGGCCCTGGCCGGCGCGGCGCGCATCCACCGGCTGGTGATGCAGCCGCTGCAGCAATTGATGCAAGCCCACCAAGCCCTGCAGGCGGGTGAACGCCAGGCCCGTGCGCCGGTGGATGGAGATGCCGAGTTCGGCGACCTGGCCGCCTCTTTCAACCAAATGGCCCAGGCCCTGGATGCCACCGAGCAGCGCTTTCGCCTGGTCTTCCAGGCTATTCCCCACCCCATCACCCTGCTGAGCTTGTCAAACGGCAAATATGCCGACGTGAACCCAGCGTTCGAGCAGTTCGCCGGCATGACGCGCGAGCAGGCCCTGCGCAGCGGCCCGATGGACTTGGATCTCTTCAAGACGCGCGCCGATATGGAGGCGGAGTTGCGCGAGCTGCTCGACAAGAGGGAATTGCGCCACCTCAGCACCCACCGCAGCAACGAACAAGGCGAGACCCGCTGGCTGCTCTATTCCTCGACCCTGTTCGAACAAGACGGCGAGACCCTGGTCCTGTCGGTGGCCACCGACATCACCGAGCTGAAATTAGCGCAGGCCAAGCTGGAACAAAGCGAGCAGAGCTTCACCGCTCTGTTCGAATCCGCCCCCGTGCCCATGGCTCGCTCGCCGCTGACAGAGAACCTGGTGCTGACCTACTGGAATGAGGCCTGGTACCAATGCTACGGCTACCGGCCCGAGCAATGTGAAGGCCTGGGCGGCCATCGCTTTGATTTCTGGGTCGATCCACAAGAGCGCAGCCAGTTCATCGATGACCTGGTGCGTTTCGAGATGGTGATTGGCCGCGAGGTCCAGCTGCGCCATGCCGATGGCTCCATCAGAGTCAGCGAGGTGTCGGGCCGCTATATCGACGTCAAGGGTGAGCGCACGATTCTGACCAGCTATGTCGACGTCACCGAAGCCCGTCTGGCCGAACGCGCCTTGCGCGACAGCGAAGTGCGCTTTCGGCAGCTGTTTGAATCCGCGCCGGTGGCCATGCTGCATGCGGACGCTGAGGGCCATATCCTGGCCGTGAACCAGCAGTGGACGGAGCTGATGGGCTATAGCGCCGTGGAGACGCCCAGCATCGAGGAGTGGTGGCGCATCGCCTACCCTGACCCGCATGTGCGTAAGCGCACGCGGCTGGGCTGGCTGACCCGCATCGAAGAGGCCCGGCTGAGCGGCGGTAAGGTCGAGGCGGTCAAGATCCATCTCCACAACCGCGCCGGCGACTTGCTAACGACCATTGTGGGCGGCATGTGGGTGGGCGGCAATTTGCTGCTCAGCTATTTCGATGTGACCGAGACCGAGAAGGCCGAGGCCGCCGTGCAGCTCAGCCAACGCCAGCTGCTGGCCAATCTGGAGAACACCCCGGCCGTGGCGGTGCAGTGGTTTGATGAAGCGGGCCGCGTGCTGTACTGGAACCCCGCCTCGCAAGCGATGTACGGCTACAGCTCTGCCGAGATGTTGGGCCACACCCTGGAGGGCACCCTGTGCGATGCGGAGGGCGCGGCGGCCGTGCTGAGAAACCTGCAGGCGATTCAGCGCAGCGGCCAGCCCTATGGCCCGATCGAGGCCCAGGTGCGGCGCCGCGACGGCACCTCGCTGTGGATTCTGGCCACCACCTTCGCCATGCCGCTGGAGGGTGAGCGCATGGGCTTTGTCAGCATGGATGTGGACATCACCCACCGCAAGCAAGTGGAGGCCCAGCTGAGCGAGCTCAACAGCCAGCTGGAGCAGCGCGTGCAACAACGTACCCAGGAGCTGGCCTCCCGCAATGGCGAGTTGGCCGAAGCGCTGCGCCACCTGCAACTGGCGCAGGGGGAGTTGGTGCATGCCGAGAAGCTGGCCTCGCTGGGCCGCCTGGTGGCCGGCATCGCCCACGAATTGAACACGCCGATTGGCAATGCCTTGCTGATGGCCTCGACCCTGGTGGACCGGCAAAAGAACTTCGAAGCCAGCATGCAAAGCGGCCTGCGGCGCAGCGAGCTGCACGGATTTTTGGCCACCTTGCACGAAGCCGGCGCCATGCTGGAGGCCAGCCTGCACCG
This sequence comes from Roseateles sp. PN1, assembly GCF_038419725.1. Lineage (NCBI taxonomy): Bacteria > Pseudomonadati > Pseudomonadota > Betaproteobacteria > Burkholderiales > Sphaerotilaceae > Roseateles > Roseateles sp. PN1. The sequence continues at coordinate 133,024 of NZ_JBCARA010000014.1, forward strand.
CGCCAGCGAATTGATCAGCAGCTTCAAGCAAGTGGCGGTGGATCAGTCCAGCCATCAGCGGCGCGAGTTCGAGTTGCGTGCCGTGGTGCACGAAACCGCGCTGAGCCTCGGGCCTAGCCTGCGGCTCAGCGGCGTCACCTTGGACGAGCAAGTGCCGCCCGGCCTGCTGCTGGACAGCTACCCCGGCCCGCTGGTTCAGGTGCTGATGAACATCATCAACAACGCCGTGCTGCACGCTTTTGCGCCCCAGCAAGGCGGCACGGTGACGGTGCGCGCCCAGCGCCTGGGCGAAAGCCGCGTGCTGATTGAGCTGAGCGACGATGGCTGCGGCATGCCGCCCGAGGTGCTGGCCCGCATCTTCGACCCCTTCTTCACCACCAAGCTGGGCCAGGGTGGTTCGGGGCTGGGCCTGCACATCGTCTACAACCTGGTGACCGGGCCGCTGGGTGGGCGCATCGAGCTCAGCAGCGAGCTCGGGCGCGGCAGCACGGCCCGCATTGAGTTGCCCTTGCAAGCGCCGTATGAGATGGAGGCTGGTCTGGCACAAATTTGACCTGCGCTGAGGCACCCAGTTAGCCCGGAAAAAACGGGATAAAAAGACGAGACAAAAAAAGGGCGCCTTGCGGCGCCCTTCTTCGACCTCAAGCCACGGAGGCTCAAGCAGCCGTAGTGCCCACCGCGTTACGCAGGCGGATGTGCAACTCGCGCAACTGCTTGTCGTCCACATTGCTGGGGGCGCCGGTCAGCAGGCATTGGGCGCGCTGGGTCTTGGGGAAGGCGATCACGTCGCGGATCGAATCGGCCTTGGTCATCATGGTGACGATGCGGTCCAGACCGAAGGCCAGGCCACCGTGCGGAGGCGCGCCGTATTGCAGGGCTTCGAGCAGGAAGCCGAACTTCTCTTGCGCGTCTTCGGCGCTGATGTTCAGCGCGGTGAAGACCTTGCTCTGCACCTCGGCCTTGTGGATACGCACCGAGCCACCGCCCAGCTCCCAGCCGTTCAGCACCATGTCGTAGGCCTTGGCGATGCAAGCACCGGGGTCCGTGGCCATCAGGTCTTCATGGCCGTCCTTGGGCGCCGTGAAGGGATGGTGCACGGCGTTCCAGCGGCCGCCTTCTTCGTCTTGCTCGAACATCGGGAAGTCCACCACCCACAGCGGTGCCCAGACATCGTTGAACAGGCCGTTAGCCTTGCCGAACTCGCTATGGCCGACCTTCAGGCGCAGCGCGCCGATGGCGTCGTTGACGACCTTGGCGCGGTCAGCGCCGAAGAACAGCAGATCGCCATCTTGCGCGCCAGTGCGGGCCAGGATGTCGGCCACAGCCTTGTCATGCAGGTTCTTGACGATGGGGCTTTGCAGGCCTTCGCGGCCCTTGGCCACTTCGTTGACCTTGATCCAGGCCAGGCCCTTGGCGCCGTAGATCTTGACGAACTCGGTGTAGCTGTCGATCTCGCCACGGCTCATCGCGGCGCCGCCGGGCACGCGCAGGGCGACCACGCGGCCACCCTTGGTGGTGGCGGGGGTGCTGAAGACCTTGAAGTCCACATCGCCCATCACATCGGTCAGCTCGGTGAACTGCAGCTTGACTCGCAGGTCAGGCTTGTCGGAGCCGTACAGATGCATGGCGTCCGCGTACTTCATCACCGGGTAGTCGCCCAGCTCCACATTCAGCGCCTTGCGGAAAACGTGGCGGATCATGCCCTCGAACATGGAGCGAATTTCTTCTTCGCCCAGGAAAGAGGTCTCGATATCGATCTGGGTGAATTCGGGCTGGCGGTCAGCACGCAGGTCCTCGTCGCGGAAGCACTTGGTGATTTGATAGTAGCGGTCGAAACCGGCCACCATCAGCAGCTGCTTGAACAGCTGTGGGCTTTGCGGCAGCGCGAAGAACATGCCGTCATGCACGCGCGAAGGCACCAAATAGTCGCGCGCACCTTCCGGTGTGCTCTTGGTCAGCATCGGGGTTTCGATGTCCACGAAACCATGCTCGTCCAGGAACTTGCGCACTTCCATCGCCACGCGGTAGCGCAGCATCAGGTTGTTTTGCATGTAAGGGCGGCGCAGGTCCAGCACGCGGTGGGTCAGACGAGTCGTTTCCGACAGGTTCTCGTCGTCCATCTGGAAGGGCGGCGTGACGCTGGCGTTGAGCACTTCGAGCTCATGGCACAGCACTTCAATCTTGCCGCTTCCGAGGTTGGCGTTCTCGGTGCCGGCCGGGCGGGCGCGCACCTTGCCGATGACCTTGACGCAGAACTCGTTGCGCACTTCTTCGGCCACCTTGAACATCTCGGCACGATCCGGGTCGCAGACGATTTGCACCAGGCCTTCACGGTCACGCAGGTCGATGAAGATGACGCCACCGTGGTCACGGCGGCGATGCGCCCAGCCCATCAAAGTAACGGTTTGATCCAGCAGCTTTTCGCTGACCTGTCCGGCGTAGCAAGTTCTCATTTTTCTATCACTCCAGGGATTCGTTTGAAGGCCGCGCCGCAGGAAGGGCGCGACAAAAAATTGGTATTCAGGCGCTGACGAGCTGGCTTGAAAGCTCTCAGGGTTGAGCACCTGCCGGGCGCTCAACCCACGCGATTTCGACCATTGGCATTGGCCAGCGCCGGGGTGGGCGCTTCGCCCTCAGGCGCCACCACACCCATCGAGATGATGTGCTTGAGCGCCGCGTCCACGCTCATCTTCAGAGGCCGCACGCTGGTGCGCGGCATCATCAAGAAAAAGCCCGAGGTCGGGTTGGGCGTGGTGGGCACATACAGGCTCACATGCTCATCACCCAAGGCATCAGCCACCTCGCCGCTGGGCTTGCCGGTGACGAAGGCAATCGTCCACGAGCCTTGATGCGGATACTGCACCAGCACCGCTTCGCGAAAGGCGTTGCCGCTGCTGGAGAACAAGGTGTCGGAGACTTGTTTGACCGAGCTGTAAATGCTCTTGACGATGGGGATGTGGGACAGCAAGCGGTCCCATTGCATCAACCACCACTGGCCAAAAATATTGGCCACAAACATGCCAGTCAGCAGCATGCCGCTGACCAGAATCACGACACCCAGGCCAGGGATGTGGCGCAAGGTGTCTATGCTGTCGCGCAAGGAATTGGGCAAGACGGCCTGCATGGCGCTCAGCATGGAGCTGAACACGCCGTCGATGACGCCAAGCACCGAGTGCAACACCCAGATGGTGATGGCCAGGGGCAACCAGACCAGAAGGCCGGTGATGATGTACTTCTTCACGCGCGCGGCTTCGCCAACTCAGTGGCAGGAACTGCCAGCACAACCGGTGCCACAGGCCGCAGCAGGAGCGGCGGCCGGGGCAGCATCAGCAGCGCTACTGGCGACTGCGGGCGCACTGGTGCTCGCAGCGCCACCCTTGAAGTCGGTGGCATACCAGCCCGAGCCCTTGAGCTGGAAGCCGGCGGCAGTGATTTGCTTGCTGAAGGCCTCGGCATGGCAGGCCGGGCAGGTGGTCAACGGGGCATCGGAGAGCTTTTGAAGCACATCTTTGGCGTGACCGCATTCAGCGCAGCGGTAGGCGTAGATTGGCATGATCTGTCTAACCCGTTGATTCAAAACCGCAAATTATAGGGTGCAAGGCCGGGGCTCGCCGCCGCCGGCCTGCGTACTACTGCGCCAGGCCGGCGATTTTGTGGTGCGAAGCCTGCACATTGCGGATCGCCTGCGGCCCCAGCGAGCCAATCAGCATGCCGACGATGGCAGCCAAAAAGCCTGCCAACTGGGCGGGGAAGACCTCACCCGCCGGCGTCACCATGAACAGCAGCCAGGTCAGCACGCCCAACACGATGGCGAAGATGGCGCCCTGGGTGGAGGCGCGCTGCCAATAGAGGCCAAACACCAGGGGCACAAAAGCGCCCACCAGGGTGACTTGATAGGCGGCCGACACCATTTCATAAATCGGCGTGCCCTGCAGCACGATGGCATAGGTCAAGACGCAAACGCTGAAGATCAGCACCGCAATACGCATGGTGCGCAGTTCCTGCTTATCGCTGATGCGGGGGAAGAACTGGCGCCAGATGTTCTCCACAAAAGTCACCGAAGGCGCCAGCAGCGTCGCCGAGGCGGTGGACTTGAGGGCCGACAGCAGCGCGCCGAAGAACAGCACCTGCATGATGAAAGGCATCTTCTCCATCACCAACGTGGGGATGACGCGCTGCGGATCTTCGGCAATCAGCGAGGCGGCCTGCTCGGGCATGATGATCAGCGCGCTAGTGACCAAGAACATGGGCACGAAGGCGAACAAGATATAGCTGATGCCGCCAATCACCGGGCCACGGGTGGCGGCGTATTCGTCCTTGGCGGACATCACGCGCTGGAACACATCCTGCTGCGGGATAGAGCCCAGCATCATGGTGATGGCCGCAGCGAGGAAGAAGACGATGTCGTGGAATTTGGGCTCGGGCAGGAAGCGGAACATATCCTTGCTGGTGGCCAAATCGATCACCTTGTCCGCGCCACCGGCCATATTGGCCGCGAAGATGGCGATGATGGACAGGCCCACCACCAGGATGATCATCTGAATGAAGTCGGTCACTGCCACCGACCACATGCCGCCGAACAAGGTGTAGGCCAGGATGGAGGCTGTGCCGATCACCATGCCGACCGGAATACTGATGGCGCCGCCCGACAGCAAATTGAACACCAAGCCCAGGGCCGTGACCTGCGCGGCCACCCAACCCAGATAGCTGAGGATGATGATCAAGCTGCACACCACCTCGACCACGCGGCCATAGCGCTCGCGGAAATAGTCGCTGATGGTCAGCAAGGTCATGCGGTAGAGCTTGGCGGCAAAGAAGATGCCCACCAAGATCAAGCAAGTGCCAGCACCGAAGGGGTCTTCCACCACCCCGTTCAAGCCGCTCTGCACAAACTTGGCTGGGATGCCCAGCACCGTCTCCGAACCAAACCAGGTAGCGAAGGTGGTGGTCACGATCATCACCAGCGGCAAGTGGCGGCCGGCAATGGCGAAGTCCGCCGTGTTCTTGACCCGCTTGGCGGCCCACAAGCCGATGGCGATGGTGGCCAAGAGGTAGATGATGACGAGGGTCAGGAGCATGGCGCAGGCCTTTGCACAGGGGCAACTGGAGGAAAAATTAGAGCGCGCGCATTATCGCTATTGCGGGCGCGTTTTTTTGGTCAGCTGCCCCCAGAGCCGACCCGGGACTATCCCGAATCGCACCGCGGCGCATACCGGCAATGTTCAGACCTGATCTCAGCCCTGTACTCAGCCTTGCTTTCAGCCCCAGTGCCAGCGCATCAACACGCTCGCCCCCAGCAGCCCCAGGGTGAAGCCCACCGCGCCGTAAAGCAGAGCCTGCAACAGCTGATTGGTGCGGCGTTGCTCACGGATCAAGGCGTGCAAAGCGACATGGTCCTGATTGCTGGCTTGGCGCTTGAGGGCGTCATGCAGCAAACGCGGCAGCTCGGGGAAGAGCTGGGCGTAGCGCGGCGCTTCCTTCTTGACCTGATTGATCAAGGCGCGCCAGCCAACCTGCTCATTCATCCAGCGCTCAAGGAAAGGCTTGGCCGTGGCCCAGAGGTCTAACTCCGGATCCAGCTGGCGGCCCAAGCCTTCGATATTCAGCAAGGTCTTTTGCAACAACACCAGCTGCGGCTGGATCTCGACATTGAAGCGGCGTGAGGTCTGGAACAAGCGCATCAGCACCTGACCCAGCGAAATGTCCTTCAGCGGCCGGTCGAAATGCGGTTCGCACACCGCACGCACTGCGCTCTCCAACTCATCCACCCGCGTACCGGCCGGCACCCAGCCCGAGGCGATATGCAGCTCGGCCACGCGCTTGTAATCACGCCGGAAGAAGGCGATGAAGTTCTGCGCCAGGTATTCCTTGTCCACCTCGGTGAGCGTGCCGATGATGCCGAAGTCCAGCGCGATGTAGCGACCGAAAGTGGCGGGATTCAGGCTCACCTGAATATTGCCGGGGTGCATATCGGCGTGGAAAAAGCCGTCACGGAAGACCTGGGTGAAGAAGATGGTGACGCCGTCGCGGGCCAGCTTGGGGATGTCGACACCGGCATCCTTGAGCCGCTGCAGCTGCGAGATCGGCACGCCGTGCATGCGCTCCATGACGATCACGTCGGAGCTGCACATATCCCACATCATCTCGGGCACCAGCACCAGGTCCAGGCCGCTCATATTGCGGCGCAGCTGGGCCGCATTGGCGGCCTCGCGCACCAAGTCCAGCTCATCGTGCAGATAGTTGTTGAACTCGGCCACCACCTCGCGGGGCTTGAGCCGGCGGCCGTCGGCCGACAAGCGCTCCACCCACACCGCCACGGTGCGCAGCAGCGACATATCGTCGTCAATCGTGTCCAACATGCCGGGCCGCAGCACCTTGACGGCGACTTCACGGCCATCCTTCAGGGTGGCGAAATGGACTTGCGCAATCGAGGCGCTGGCCACCGGCTCGGCATCAAAGCTACCGAACAGCTCTTCCACCGGGCGGCCGAAGGCCTTTTCCACCAAGGCGCGCGACTGCGCGGCGGGGAACGGCGGCACTCGGTCTTGCAGCTTGGCCAATTCCTCGACCATGTCTTCGGGCACCAGATCACGCCGGGTCGACAAGACCTGGCCGAACTTGACGAAGATGGGGCCCAGATGTTCCAAGGCCAGGCGCAGGCGCACGCCGCGCGGCTGCTCCCAGCTGCGGCCTACCGAGACGAAACGGCGCAAAAGCTTGAAGCGGCGACGGCGCAGGCCCGACAGCGCCAGCTCATCCAGACCAAAGCGAAAAATCGTCCAGACGATCACCAGCAGGCGCGCGAAGTACCTCATGCGGCCTTGCCACCATTGCGGCCACCCGCGGCTGCGCCAAAACTAGACGCTGTTTTAGCCAGCGCCGCCAAGGCCACGCCCGCAGCTTTGCTCCAGCGTGCCAGTTGATGCGCCAGGGCCGGGCCCAGCAAGGCGGCCAAATCGTCTTCAATATCCCAGCGCAGGTTTTCCATCAACCAATTGATCTCGCCGGCCAAGGCGGCGTCGCCCTGCACCGTCACCCGCGGCTTATCGCCAGCCAGGGCGCCCAAAGCCATCAATGCCGGGTTGGCAGCATCCAGCTCGATACGCAGCTGGTCGCCTTGCAGGGCAGCCACGTCCAGACGCTCAAACAAGCCAGCGGGTGTGATGCCCAGCGCCAGGTCAGGCATGGGCGGCAACAAAGCAGGCCAGCCAGCCAGATGCAGCACAACGGCGCGGCCTGCAAATGGGCTCAAACGGGCCATGGCGTGGGATTCACGCGAAATGACATGATTGAGCAACAGGACTGTGCGATCCTGCACTGCAGGGGTGATTTGCGTGAACCATTCTTGAATCATGGCGGGATTGTAGGCAGTCCGCCTCATCGTCGAGGGCTAACCCGCCGAACTAGGGGGCGGTGCTCGAGGCTTTGCTTGTGGACTTGCGTCACAATCGTGCGCAAATTACAGCCATGGGAGGCGGGCCTTAGTGGCCCGGCAATCAGCAAACCAGCTTGGCAGTCGCGCAAACAGTTGTATCGCTGGCAATTCACGGCCAGCACCAAGGAGCACGGGAACAATGTTCGAGGACAGAAGTTATAAAAGAACGTTCTTTAGCGCGCCTCAATCCATTGAATCTTTAGTCGCTGCCTTTCTTGAGCCCGGCATCATCGTGCTGTGCTACTTGGCGGTGAACGCCTATTTTGGCGAACCCATTCTGCGCTCCAGCTTGACCCTATGCCTGCTGGTCTTCGCGCTCACATTCCCGGGACGCAACCGCTTTTCCGACAATCTGGTCAGCGCCATCATCGACGTGCTCGGTGCCTGGCTGGCATTGCTGGTGATTTTGGCCTTGTGCGGCTACGCCACCAACAGCATGGGTTATTTCGAAGACCATGTGCTGATGTGGTGGGCCGGCATCACGCCCGTGCTGCAGATTGCCGCGATTGTCTTGGGCAAGCAGATTCAGCACCGCATCAGCAGCACAACCCGGCGCGGCGCAGTCATCGTCGGCGGCGGCCCCTTGGGCATCAAGGTGGCCCGGGCCTTGCGGGAGGGACCGGACAAGGGCATCGAGTTCCTGGGCTACTTTGATGACCGCCAGGACGACCGCCTGCACGCCGATGCCAGCCCCATGCTGCTGGGCATGCTCAGCGAGCTAAGCGATTATGTGCGCCTGCACAATGTGCGCGAGGTCTACATCACCCTGCCCCTGGGCTCACAACCCCGCATCGTGCAATTGCTCGAACAAATCCAGGGCACGACGGCTTCCCTCTTTTTTGTGCCCGATGTGTTTGGCATCAGCATCATTCAAGGCCGCCTGCAAGACATGAATGGCGTGCCGGTGGTGGGCATTTGCGAAACCCCCTTCACCGGCACCAATGAGTTGATCAAGCGCATCAGCGACATCGTGCTGGCCAGCTTGATCTTGGTTCTGATTTCACCCATCTTGCTGGCAGTCGCCATCGGCGTGAAGCTCAGCTCACCGGGGCCCATCATCTTCAAGCAGCGCCGCAACGGGCTCGATGGCGAAGAGATCCTGGTCTACAAATTCCGCTCGATGCGCACGCAAGACAACGGCACCGTAGTCAAGCAAGCCACCAAGGGCGACCCGCGCATCACGCCCTTCGGCGCCTTCATCCGCCGCACCTCGCTGGACGAATTGCCGCAATTCATCAATGTGCTGCAAGGCCGCATGAGCATCGTTGGCCCACGCCCGCATGCGGTAGCGCACAACGAGGAATACCGCAAGCTGATCAAGGCCTATATGGTGCGCCACAAGGTCAAGCCCGGCATCACCGGCTGGGCACAGGTAAACGGCTTGCGCGGCGAAACCGACACGATTGACAAGATGAAGGCCCGGGTGGAATACGACCTGGAATACTTGCGCAATTGGTCGCTGGCACTCGATTTGCAAATCATCGTGCGCACCGCGCGCCTGATGCTGTTCGATCGCAATGCGTACTGAAGAAACACCACTAAAAACAATGGCGCCGGGCCTAGATGAAGGAACCGAGCCGCATCAAAGGACCACCATGTCGCATCCGCCAAGGCAATTCACCACAGGCTCCGCCCGCTGCGCGCTCGCGCTGAGCTTGGCCAGCATCGGCTTTGCGGCACAGGCTGAAACCACCCCGTTCTATTACGGTGGTTCCTTGAGCTTGAACCATGTTTCGAACTTGTACCGCGTCAGCGAAGGCGCCAATAGCGACGACGTGGCCACGGTGTCGTTGTTGGGCGGCATCGATCAACGCCTCGGCCGGCAACGCGTCTACGCCGATGCCTCGGTGCAAAGCAATCGCTATCGCAAAAGCGGCACGCTGAACAACTACGGCTATAACCTCAAAGGCGGCCTGGACTGGTCAACGATTGAACGCCTGTCGGGCACGCTCAGCGCCGGCAGCAGCCGCAACTTGGCTACCTACAACATCGGCAGCGGCATCAACCCGGTGTTCGAGAAGAATATCGAGACCAACGACCGGCTTGACGCCGTGGTCCGCCTCGGCTTGGTGACCAAGTTCACGCTGGAAGGCTCGGCCGGCATGAACCGGCGCCGTTTTAGCCTGATCGAATACGCCAGGCTGGAGTTTGATCAGAACCGCTATTCTCTGGGCCTGTTCTATCGCCCCAGTGCCGACCTGCGCTTAGGCGTGGCGGGCCGCCGCACCAACACCGATTACCCGCGCTACACCATTACATCCTTGCCTCTGGTCAAGCCACCGACCTTTGCCGCGGCCAAATACGAGCGCAATGACATTGATCTGACCACCGACTGGACGCTCAGCGGCCGCAGCGCCCTGTTCGCGCGCCTGAGCTCCGGCCGCCAGAAGCGGACCGATGGCACCAGCAACACTTTCTCCGGCTTGACTGGTCAGCTGACTTGGCGCTGGCAACCGACGGCACGCTGGAATATCTCCACCTCCGTGAGCCGCGACACCGGCCTGGAGAGCACGCTGTTCCAAAGTGGCCCCAACAACACCAATTACGAGCAAGACCGCATCACCAAAGCCTTGCAGCTCAGCGCCGACTACGAGTTGACCAGCAAGGTCTTCCTCACCGCAGGCGCTACCCTTTCCAACAGCGATCGCACGACCGCATTGGCGGCCAACACGGTGCCCGACTACGACAAGGACAAGGCCTTCAATCTGGGCGCCCGTTGGTTGTATTCACGCGGCATCACCTTGGGCTGCCAAGCCGGCTGGAACTCCCGCGACAGCAGCACCGCGAGCTACGTCTATGACGCCACCAACTTTGGCTGCTACGGCCAGTTGTTGATCAATTGATACTCATGAACAAGACCATTTTGTTGACCGGCGCGGCCGGCTATATCGCCTCACACACTTGGCTGGCTTTGCAAGCGGCCGGCTTCGATGTGGTGGGCGTAGACAACTTCTCCAACAGCTCGCCCGAAGTGCTCAAGCGCCTCGCGACCTTGAGCGGTCAGACGCCCGTGTTTGTGCAAGCCGATGTGTGCGACAGCGCGGCCATGAACCAGGTATTCGCGCAGTACAAGCCGGATGCCGTGGTCCACTTCGCCGCCTTCAAGGCCGTGGGCGAATCCACTGCCAAGCCACTGGACTATTACCGCAACAACCTGGGCGGCTTGATCAACACCTGCGAAGTGATGCGTCAGCACGGCTGCAAGCGCATCGTCTTCAGTTCCAGCGCCACGGTCTATGGTGTGCCGGAGCATTTACCTTTGAACGAAGGCGCTGCGCTCTCCGCCGTCAACCCCTATGGCGCCACCAAGCTGATGGGCGAAACCATTTTGCGCGACCTCGGCGCCGCTGACCCCGAGTGGCAGACCGCCGCCCTGCGCTACTTCAACCCGGTGGGCGCGCATGCAAGCGGCCTGATCGGCGAAGACCCTAGCGGCATTCCCAACAACCTGATGCCCTTTGTGGCCCAGGTGGCAGTGGGCCGCCGCGCCCGCTTGCAGGTCTTCGGTGACGACTACGCCACGCCTGACGGCACCGGCGTGCGCGACTACATCCACGTGCTGGACCTGGCCGAAGGCCATGTCGCCGCCCTGCGCTTCTTGCTCAGCGGCCGCGAATCCATCACCGTCAACCTGGGCACCGGCCGCGGCTATAGCGTGCTGGAACTCGTCAAAGCCTATGAAGCCACCAGCGGCAAGGCCGTGCCCTACGACATCGTGGCGCGCCGGCCAGGCGATGTGCCGGCCTGCTATGCGGACCCGGCCTTGGCGCTGGAAAAGCTGGGCTGGCAAGCCAAGCATGATTTGCAGCGCATGTGCGAGGACAGCTGGCGTTGGCAACGCCTGAATCCACAAGGCTTCGCAAGTCCGACATAAGAAATTCAAGAAAACGAAGAAGAGAAAGTCATGAAAGAGAAAATCATCGAGGTCCGGCCAGTCATCATGGCCGGTGGCAGTGGCACCCGACTGTGGCCCCTGTCTCGTGCCGCCTACCCCAAGCAATTCCTGATTCTGTCCGGCAATAGCAGCCTGTTCCAACAAGCTGCCCGTCGCTTGGCTGCCCTGGCCGCCGATGACCTGGTCTTGAGTGGGCCGGACATCGTCGGCAACGAAGAGCACCGTTTCCTGATCCTCGATCAGCTGCGCGAAACTGGCTTGGACCCAAGCAATGTGTTGCTCGAGCCCTTGGGCCGCAATACCGCGCCAGCCTTAACGCTGGCGGCCTTGAGCGCCATGCAAGACGGCGCCGACCCGGTGCTGGTGGTGACGCCCGCCGACCAAACCGTCACCGACGCCCAAGCCTTCACGCAGACCCTGCAGGACGCAATTCGCCGTGCAGCTGATGGCAGCATCGTGATCCTGGGCATTACGCCGGATCGCGCCGAAACCGGTTTTGGCTATATCCGAGGTGACGCCGACGGAGCAGCCCTCCGTGTGGCCGAGTTCGTCGAGAAACCCGATGCCGCCACGGCTGAGCGTTATGTAACAGCCGGCAACTATTTCTGGAACAGCGGCATGTTTGTGCTGAGAGCCAGCGCCTGGATCAAGGCCTTGGAACGCTTCCGCCCCGACATTCTGGCCGCCACCCGCCTGGCCTGGGAACAACGCCAGGTCGATGCCAAATTTGTGCGCCCCGGCAAGGCTGAATTCGCCGCCATTCCGGCCGAGTCCATCGACTATGCCGTGATGGAGCGCTGTCCTGGCAGCAGCATCGCCATGCAAATGCTGGCCCTGAATGCCGGCTGGAGCGATCTGGGTGCCTGGGAGGCGGTCTGGCAAGTGGCCGACAAAGATGCTCAGGGCAATGCTTCACAAGGCGATGCCATCATCAGCGACAGCCGCAACACCTTGGTGCATGCCACCAGCCGTTTGGTCAGCGTGGTAGGCCTGAACGATGTGGTGGTGGTGGAGACGGCCGATGCGGTGCTGGTCAGCGACCGCGCCCACAGCCAGGATGTGAAAAAGATCGTGGCCCGCCTGGACGCCGAGAAGCGCGCCGAGCACACCCTGCACCGCAAGGTGCACCGCCCCTGGGGGTGGTACGACAGCATCGACTCCGGTGATCGCTTCCAGGTCAAACGCATCATGGTCAAGCCCGGCGCCACCCTGAGCCTGCAGATGCACCACCACCGTGCCGAGCATTGGATCGTGGTCTCCGGTACGGCCGAGGTCACCAATGGCGACAAGGTCATGCTGCTGGGCGAAAACCAGAGTACCTACATCCCCTTGGGTCAAACGCACCGTTTGGCCAACCCGGGCAAGGTGCCGCTGATGATCATCGAAGTTCAGTCCGGTGCCTATTTGGGCGAGGACGATATCGTTCGCTTCGATGACAGCTATGGCCGCCAATAAGGAGTGCGTCTATCCAGCCTGATCGCTGAATGGATGCAGCTTTCGTTTCTTGTTGACTTGAAATCGTGGCCCACTGAAGCCAGCCACGATACACAAGCTTTGTTTTGATTTGACTGTCTGTTTGGAAACACCATGAGTATTCTTGCCGTCGTTGGTTTGGGTTATGTGGGCCTGCCGCTGGTTGTCGAATTCGGCAAGAAGCGCCGTTGCATCGGCTTTGATATCGCCACCGACAAGGTCGCCAAATGCCAGGCCGGCACTGACCCTTCGCGCGAACTCTCGGACGAAGAAATGGCGCAATCGCCCTTCGCCGAGTACAGCAGCGACCCCAAATGCCTGGCCGAGGCCGATGTCATCATCGTGGCCGTGCCCACGCCGGTGGACGAAGCCCATATTCCCGATTTCCGCCCCTTGATCGGCGCCAGCACCAGCGTGGGCCGCAATCTCAAGAAGGGCGCCATCGTGGTGTATGAATCCACCGTCTACCCCGGCGCCACCGAAGAGGTCTGCATCCCGGTGCTGGAGCGCGAGTCGGGCCTGAAGTGGAAGCAGGACTTCTTCGTTGGCTACTCGCCCGAGCGCATCAACCCGGGCGACAAAGAGCACACGCTGACCAAGATCCTCAAGATCGTCTCCGGCGACACCCCCGAGACCCTGGACACCGTCGCCAAGGTCTACGAGCAAATCATCATTCCCGGCGTCCACCGCGCCGCCAGCATCAAAGTGGCCGAAGCTGCCAAGGTGATCGAAAACACCCAGCGCGACCTGAACATCGCCCTGATGAACGAGCTGTCCATCATCTTCGACAAGATCGGCATCGACACCTCGGAAGTGCTGGAAGCTGCCGGCACCAAGTGGAACTTCCTCAAGTTCAAGCCGGGTCTGGTGGGCGGCCATTGCATCGGCGTCGACCCCTACTATCTGACCCACAAGGCCGATATGCTGGGCTACCACCCGCAGGTCATCCTGGCTGGCCGCCGCATCAATGACGGCATGGGCAAGTTCATCGCCGAGCAAACCATCAAGCAGATGATTGCTGCCGGCTCGCCGATCAAGGGCGCCAAGGTCAATGTGCTGGGCCTGACCTTCAAGGAAGACTGCGCCGACCTGCGCAACTCCAAGGTGATCGACATCATCAACGAGTTGAAAACCTACGGCGTCGAAGTGATCGTCACCGACCCCGACGCGGATGCAGACGAGGCGGTGCATGAGTACGGCGTCCGCCCGGTCACTTGGTCTGACCTGCCCCGTGCCGATGCCATCGTCGCGGCGGTGGCCCACAAGAGCTACAAGGCTCTGAGCGCGGCGGATCTGGCCAGCAAGGTCCTTGCAGGCGGCGCCTTCATCGACGTGAAAGCGTCGTTTGATCAAAAGGCGTTGGAAGCCGCAGGCCTGCGGGTCTGGCGCTTGTAATTTTTGGGGCGCAGACTTTCATGACTATCCTCGTCACCGGCGGCGCCGGCTTCATCGGTAGCAACTTCGTCCTCGACTGGCTCAAAGGCTCTGACGAGCCCGTGGTCACCCTGGACGCCCTGACCTATGCGGGCAATCTGGAAAACCTGGCCTCGCTGCAAGGCGATGCCCGGCACACCTTCGTCAAAGGCGATATCTGCGATCGCGCTTTGGTGGATCAGTTGCTGAGCCAGCACCGCCCACGCGCCCTGATCCACTTCGCCGCAGAAAGCCATGTGGACCGCTCCATCAGCGGCCCCGGCGCCTTCATGCGCACCAATATCGAAGGCACTTACACCTTGCTGGAAGCGGCACGCGCTTACTGGAGCGGCCTGGGCGAAGAAGACAAGGCCGC
>NZ_JBCARA010000015.1:0-107093 GCF_038419725.1 Roseateles sp. PN1
ACAACGCCCAGATCACCGATCACCAGTTGCCCGACATCGACAACGCCGCCGCCCAGAACATCCAGCCGACCGGCACCGACGGAGCCCACAGTGAGGGTGTTGGTAACGCTCAATAGCGCGCCGCTGCCCCCCACCGCAGCCACGAAGCTGGAGTCTCCTGCCTGCCCCATCGTCATCCAATCCGACACTTGAACCTTGGCCCCGTTGGAGACGTTCAAGAGGCCTGCATTGCCGCTGACGCGCTGGGCTTTCAAGGTGGACCCAAGTCCTGTCGCTTCCAGCACGCCAAAGCCGCCAGTACCGTTTTCTCCTATGAAAAGATTGTTGATGTCGGCAGTCGCGCCCTTGCTGACCTGCATCAGCCCGTTGCCTTTGGTGCCCAGATAGAAGCCTATGCCTACCTTGAACAGCGTGCCTGTGTCCTTCACCGTGACGCTGGAGTTCACATTGGGCACGAAGCCGGGACCCATATTGCCTGTGGCAGTGAAGGTGCCACCGCCCGAAACGATCACATCGCTGTTGTTGTACAACACGCCGACAGTGCTGAAGCTCGATTTGGTGCCGTCCACCGTCAGCTTTGCAGTTCCGGTTCTTCCCATATTCACGGTCTGGCTGGAGGCGCTGGCGCCGGAGTCGATCAGCAAGGTGCCGGTGCCGACGTCGCCCAGGCTCAGATCTGTGCCGACGGCCAAGCTGCTGTCCGAGCCGCGCACATTGATGGTGCCGCTGCTGGATGGGAAGCCGCCGCCGAGGGCGAGGGAGCCCCCGGTGCTGTAAGTGCTGGCGGAATTGATCGTCAGGCTGACGTTCGAATTGGGGTCGTCGCCGATCGAGGTGGAGTCGAGACTCTTGTAGACGACCTTGTTGGACAGAGTCAGATCACGCTGCTGGTCCATGCCACCTGTGATGGTCATGCCGGCGGTGCCGCCGTCCCAGGTCTGGTTCGCGCTGATGACGAAGCCCGCTGCGTTGCCCCAATCGAACACCTGCTTATTGCTGCTTCTGTTGACGATGCCGTTGGTGAGCCCGATGTTGTTGCCCACGCCCTGCAGCGTGTAGGCACTCGCACCGGTCTCAAAGGAAATCTGGTTGTAGACGCGGTAGCCCAGGTCATTGACGACGACCAACCAGTTCGTATTGCCAAAGTGGAGGATGTCCCCTTCCGCCGGCTGGACGTTCTGGCCCTGCCAATTGCTGTTGAAGCTCATGCGGCTAGACCCCGCAGGATCACCGGCTGCTTTGTTGCCGCCAACCCAGACCAAGTCTCTGGCTTCGGCGAGACCCGTGCTGCACAGGGCGGCGATGGCCAAGCACAGCGGCAATGGGCGCGGCAAGTCGGTGGCCCTGGTTGAATGACGAAGGTGCAATGTTGGCTTGTTCATGTCGACTCCCTGGATAGAAACTGCTTGATTGGTGGCACGCGTGCCTGTGCCAATACCTGTGCTCTTGCGCGTGGTGGAGTGGCTCGGGCGCTGCGTTGAATGGGCAGGGTCTGCCTGCTTGGCTTCAACGAGCGCAAGTTTCAAATCTCGCAACTGCTCGCACAATCGGACCTTGGACCCAAGACTTGGTCTCGGGACCTACTCAGCCCCTGCGTCGGCTGCTAGAGTGAGCCGCATGAAACTCTTGCTCGTCGATGACCACCCCCTGGTGCGTGCCGGTGTCGTCGCCGCGTTGCAAAGCCTGGGGGCGCCGGAGCTGATCCTGGAGGCCAACGACGGAATCGCCGCCATGGACTGCCTGGCCAAGAACCCTGATGTGGACGCCGTGCTGCTGGACCTGCGTATGGCCGGCATGGCCGGCATGGCCTTGCTGGAGCAGCTCAAACGCCACCATCCGCTGCTGCCCAGCTTGGTGCTGTCGTCGTCGGAGGACCCTGCCGATGTGCGCCGCGTGCTCAAAGCCGGCGCACGTGGCTATTGCCCCAAGTCCGCCAGCCCAGCCACCTTGCTGGCGGCGCTAACGCTGGTGCTGGGCGGTGAGATCTATGTGCCGCCGCTGATGGCCATGGCGCCTGACGCCGGCCCGGCCGAGCCCAGCCTGGACGGCTTGACGCCACGCCAACGCGAAGTCTTGCAAGAGCTGTGCAACAGCAAATCCAACAAGGAAATTGCGCGCGAGTTGGGCATGGAGGAGAAGACCGTCAAGGGCCATGTATCGGCCATCTTCAAAGCTCTGGGTGTGGTGCACCGCCTGCAGGCCGTGGAGGCAGCCCGAGCGGCCGGCATGGTCAGTCAGACGATGTCGTACTGATCGCGATAGGCGTGTGAATAGGCCGCAAGGCCTGGGTAACTGCCGTGCGCAACTGCACTTGCGTGAGCGGCTTTTGCAGCAAGGTCAGCCCCTGGTCCAGCGCCTCCTCTGTGCGTGCAGTACTGGTGTCACCGCTGAGCAGCACGGCCGGGATATCGCTGTTGAACAGTTCGCGGAGCCGGGCAATCGCGCCGCTGCCGGTGTCGCCGCCGCCCAGGCGGTAGTCGCACAGCAGCAAGCGCGGCACAGCGCTCACGTCCATCAGCTGCGGCATCAACTCGTCCACATTGGAGGCGCCGATGACGCCCAGGCCCCAGGCCGACAGCAGGGTGCTCATGGCCTGCCGAATCTCGGCGCTTTCATCCAGCACGATGACCAACTCCCCGCCTAGCTGGGGCTGCGCGAGCGGGCTTGGCGGTGCAGCCGACCCCTCGTCGTGCGGCGCCAGCATGAGCGTGAACAAGCTTCCCCGGCCCGGCCGAGAGCGCAAGCGCAGCCTTAAGCCCAGCAGGCCAGACAAGCGATGAACAATCGCCAGCCCCAGGCCGAGGCCTTGACCCGACTCATGCAGTTGCACGAATTCATCAAACACCTCGGCGCGGCGCGCCCGGGCAATGCCCACCCCGCTGTCTGCGACCAGAAGTTCAATGCGGCCATGCCGCTGCCGGGCCCGTAGCAGCACGCCGCCCTGCGCGGTGTAACGCAGCGCATTGGAGAGCAGATTGCGCAGCACCCGTTCCAGCAAAGCTGGGTCGCTGCGCACCGTCAGCGCCGCCTGCGACGCCTTTGACGCCGGTGAGGCCTGTGCCCCTTCAGAAGGTGGAAGATCGCAAACAAAGCGCAGTCCCTTGGCCTGCGCTTGCAGGCTGTGGTCAGCCGACATACGGGTCAGCAGCGCGCGCAAATCCACCGTCTGCCACTGCGGTTGCAGCTGCTCGGCGTCCAGCTTGGAAATGTCCAACAAGGCGTTGAACATGGCCCCCATGGCATCAACGGCACTGCTCACATGCTGCAATATCTGCGCTGACTGCGCCGGATTAGAGTTTTGCTTCAGCGCTCCGACAAACAGCGAGAGCGCATGCACGGGCTGACGCAGATCATGGCTGGCAGCGGCCAAGAAGCGGCTGCGCGATTGGCTCAGTTTGACGGCCAAGTCCTTCTCCTGCTTCAAGCTTTCGCTCAGATGAGCGAGCTGATGAGCTTGGCGCAACGAGTCCCACAGCAGGCGCCGCAGGGAAACGGCAAAGTGAATGTAGAGCGTGGCGCCGAGTAGCAGCACGGCCAAGACGGCCCACGTGTCAATCGCGCCGTGCACCAGCACGGCCAACAACAGCCCCAGCAAGACCGGCCCCACCATGGCGAAATAGGCCGGCAAATAGGCGTGCAGCGAATGCAACGCAGCCGAACTGATGCCTATCATCCAAGCCCATAGCAACATGCGCTGTGCGTCGCTGCCACCAAGCCAAAAGATATGAATCGCCAGCAGCCACAGCAAACCGTTGATCCCTGAGGTGCGCGTCACCCGGCGCAGCCAGAGCGGCGCATTGCTGATCGTCAGCGGGGTGCGCAACCAGCGCAGGCCCAGCCAGAGGTGAAAGGCCATATTGACGAACTGCAAGCCTAGCCAGCAGGCCACCCAAGCCGGCGGCGCTGCCTTGTGCAGGCTGCCCGCAACCAACAGCGCCAGTACGAAATTGCCTACGGTCAGGCTCAGATCATTGCTGCGCAAGCGCTGCGCCACGTCCATTCGGACCAGGGCCTGCAGGCGCGTCTCTTCATCGATCGATATTGAGGTGGGTGTGGGCATGGGCTCGGCGCGGATTGTGCACGCTGGGCCCAAAAACCGCGACAACTGTGATGGAGCGGGCACCAAACCCTGGGAGGGCAATGTCGGATTTGACAGACTCGCAGGCAATAGGAAGAACGCCCCTTCCCTAACGAGCCCAAGATGCCGCCGTGGAAATGTCGAGCAAGCACTTCATCTGCGATGTGCATCCGCAATGAATGTTGTGGCGGTTGAAGGACTGCAGTTGGGCCGTGCGCCGTGCGCAGGGAGTGACAGCCTTAGGGCCATCAACTGTTTAGTGAATGCCGAGTGCGAATGTTCTTGGTGGGCAAATTGCCGGCGGATTCAAATGTCCGGAGGGTGCCCGTAGCAGTCGCTAGAAGGTAACGTCGGCAAGGGAAAGAAAACGAGCACTGCGGGGATGCGGACAAAAACTTGGACTGGTTATGCGGCGATGCCAACTTGTCGACGGTGCTGCGCCGGGCTGCGAAAGCCAAGTGAACTCTTAATCCGGACCTCGTTGTACCAGCGAATGTATGCATCCAACGCAGCAATGAACTCCTCGATGCTTGTCGAGAGCCAGTTGCGAGCGAAGAACATCTCGGTCTTGAGCCGACCGAAGAAGCCCTCGCATGCCGCGTTGTCCGGCGGGCATCCCTTGCGTGACATCGAGCGGACCAGCTTGGCGTCAGAGATTCGAGCTAGCCAGCCTGTCCATCGATAGTGGCCGCCCCGATCGGAATGCACCACCGGCCTCTCGCCACTTGCTGCGACCTTCTCGATCGCAGCGTCCAGCATCGTGTTGACCAACTCCGCGTTCGGCCGAGTGCCGATCGACCAACTCACGACCATGCCGTCGAAGCAATCAATCATCGGAGATAGATATACCTTGCCGGCCGGAATTTGGAACTCCGTGATGTCGGTGAGCCACTTCTCATTCGGCGCGCCGGCATTGAAGTCTCGGTTCAGCACGTTGTCGGGCGCTGGACTGATCTCGCCCATGTAGGAGCCATACCGACGGCGTTTGCTTGTCGCGGCGATCAAGCACTCCTGCTTCATCAGGCGGCGCACGACCTTCTCCGAGATACGCACGCACTGATCGCTCAACGACGCGTGGAGCCGCCGGTAGCCGTAGCAGCCATAGTTCTGCTCGAAGATGTTGGTCATCGCCTGACGTACGTCCGCGTACTTGTCATCCACCCCCAGCCGTGCCCGATGGTAGAAGTAGGAACTGCGCGGCAGTTCCACTTCGCACAGCAGTTCGGTCACCGTGTAGGTGGACCTCAGGGCATCAACCAGCAGCGTCTTCTCCCGGTTCGTCAGGCGCTGCTGATTGATGCCCAGCTCTTTTTTTAAGAGCTCATTCGCCTTCTTCAGCACGTCCTTCTCGAGCTGCAGCCGGCGAATGTCGTGTTGCAGCGTTTCGAGCTGTTGTGCCAAGTCTGCCCGGTCTGGGCTATCAAGGGCGCGTTGCTTGAGCTTCATGGATGCGGGTGCGTCGTGGCCGAGTAATTGATTCTTCCACTTGTACAGCGAGCCCCGCGACACGCCGACCTCGTCGGCGACTGCCTGCGCGCTGGCCGGGCGCGTGCACAAGGCAATCACTGCAGACTGCTTGGCTTCCGGCGCCAGTTCCTGCATTCGACCGACGACGCGCGTTGGCTGGGGGTGAAGCTCTTGCAGCCACGCGTGTAGCAATGACCGGCAGGGATAGCCCAGAGCCTTGACGGTCACAGCGATGCACCGGCCGTGCTCAAGGTAATGCTCGACAGCGCGCAGCCTATCCCCCTGAGAAAACTTTGCAGTCCTCTTGTAGCCGGCGCGTAGGTCTTGGCTCTGTTCGTACTCGCGGTACCAGGTCTTGAGCGCGTTCTTCGTCGGATATCCCAGCTGCCGAATGGTCAAGCCGACTCGCTTGCCCAGCTTGATGTACAGCTGCACTGCTCGAAGCCGATCCTCGTATGTGTACATGAACTACCTCCAGGTAGTCCAAGAAATCGTCCGCATCCCCCTTGGCTCAGTTTTCGGTCGGCGCCAACAGTAATGTCAATCGCCAGAGAGTGAAGAAGGCCCAGCGTCCCCTTATGTGTTTGGGCGACTTCTTGGCGGCGCAATTAATAGCGGATTAGCTAAACAATTGCAGAGCCAATTCTTAGGCAGCTTGGGTCACAGCACTGCGTCGACGTTTGGCCTCGTACATGCGCTGATCGGCGAGATCGATAAGGTCACTGAGTACTTGAGTGTCATGAGGACAGACGGCTCCGCCGATGCTGCTGCGCAAATGCAACAAGGTGCCTCGAAATTCCAAATGCCCCTCCAAATGCTTCTGATAGCGTTCGATCGCTGCAGACAAACCATCAACCTCCCGGAACGGCGTCAAGATGACAGCGAATTCGTCGCCACCGAGGCGGGCCACGGTATCTGTTTCCCGTGCGGCGGTACGCATCAAATGGCCAAAGGCGACCAATGCTGCATCTCCTGCCGCATGACCATATTGATCGTTGATCTGTTTGAGTCCATCCATGTCCACTGAGAGAATCGCCACGGCAGGTGCCATACGGCCAATTTGCATAACAGCAAGCCGCAACCGGTCCATAAACAGCGACCGATTAGGCAATCCTGTGAGGTGGTCATGAGTCGCTCGATAGAACAGGTCGTCCTTGCCATAACGCGTTGCCCAAAACATGGCAGCGCCAACGACGTTGGTGAGAAGTTCCAGTGTCTGCGCATCCTCTTCGCTGAAGACGGAGGGCCGAGCCGCCCCGGCCTTGAGAACACCGACAGTTTCCCCGGCGTGAGTTAGAGGGATGACAAGCAATGAACGCACGCCCACTCTGCGGCAAGCTTCAAGATCCACGCGTAGGTCGGTCTCGCTGTCTTCGCAGATCAACGAACGACCTTCTGAAAGGCAAGTGCCAGATAGGCTGCGGCCTCGCTTGACCCGAGAACCTAACTGAGCCGACATGGCACCGGAGACGGCTCTGTACACAAGGTCATCACCCTCTACCAACTCGATAACAGCCCCTTCGGCGTCGACCAGTTCCAAAGTCCGCGAAACGACGAGTGACATCAGGCCGCCCAGGTCGAGGCCCATTTGCGCAACTTCGCTGTGAATAGAAATGATCTTTAAGAGCTTTTTCTTATCAGGCATGACAACCTCAAGCCGGGCTATTCGAGTGACTCCCGAGTGCACCAAGGCCTGCCGGTGGCCATCTTTTTTTGTGAGTTTATGCCTTTTTGTGCGGCGAAAACAGCTCGTGCTGCAGACGCCACCATCCTGCCTCTCAACGGTCTGAATGTAGCGTCAGAAATTTGAAGCGCCTCGAAAAGTTGGGTGAACTGAAAGTTGCGCTCAAGCGTACTTTGGAGGGTTTTGCTGCAGGCGGATTCACCCCTCGCTGAGCGATCAATCCATGAGCATCTCGGAGAAGGTGGCGCGCCGTATGCTGAACCAGCGGTACTTGAATGCCTCGACAGGCAAGCGTCGACGATATGGCTCGTACATGGGTGACCTCAGTCCCGAACTAAACAACTTACTGAGCCGCGACTTCAGAGCCGCGGCACTAAACGAGAAGTGGCTGTCAATCGGTAGAAAGGGCCACCAACGCAACCTTCTGAAAACCAAATGGGCGATGAGTTGCTCGTCTTGAACCAATTCAAAGCTTCGGGATACGATTTCAAGTGATCCTGCTTCGACAAGAGGCCACGAAACGCGTTGGCATGGGCTGACTAAAATCGGCAGCGTGTAACTTGCTGCACTGCGCCATACACTACTCGAAGGTCGTGGCGGTCCGCGGTGCATGCTACTTAGGTCAAGTCATTTCAAGTGGGACCGCGCCACTCCGAGGCTATTTGGACTACTTACAAAGGAGTTTGCACATGAGAACTATTGCCATGTCCATTTTCTTGGATTCGGAATTTGGCGCCGATACCGAGCTTCCTAAAGCGGGCGGCTCGCTGGAGCACCCATTGGTGTTTGACAGCGCAGCGCGTGATTTCCATGCGCTCGCGCTGCAAGGGCGAGTGGAGATACTGCAGGCACATATGATTTATGTTGGCGGAGAGCCCATGATCGACAGTCTTCGCTTCAGGCGCCTCAATTGACGTATTTTTGTTTCGAAGCGGCGCATGGTCGACGATTGAGCGCAGAGACAAGAAGGTAACAAGCAAGGGCGCCTACCCACGGCTGCTAGCTAGGCCACGCTATAACTTGAAGGCTTGAACCGCAGCATCCATTTGTTCAGCCTGAATCCGCAAAGATTCGGCCGAAGCGGCTGATTGCTCGGTGACATTCGCGGAAAAACGCAAATAGGAAGCTAGGCGGTGGCGGCAGGCAGGGCAAAACTGAATTCGGTGCCCTCACGCAAGGCCGACCTGACGTCGATTCGGCTGCCATGTAATACCAAGATGCGCTTGACGATGGCCAAGCCCAAGCCGGCTGTGGCGCTCGGCGTTGCTGCATCGGCGCTCTTGATGCCGTCGCGCTTGCTCCAGTAGCGCTCGAATATGTAGGGCAAATCCTGAGAGGCGATGCCTTGCCCGTTGTCTCTGACGCAAACGACGATCTCTTCGCCCTTGCTTTGCAAGGTCAGCTCGACGCGGCCCTGTGCCGGTGTATGGCGCAAGGCGTTCTCGACCAGGTTCTGCAGTACGCGCTCGATCAGCCGTATATCGGCCAGCACCTTCGCTTGCCGGTCGATCTCGGGGGCTAGGCACAACAGCACGCCGCGCTGCTGGGCGCTCAGTTGCTGGCTTTGCACCACATCGTTAAGCAGGTCGGCCATACAAAACGGTTCTAGCTGCGCTTGCGCCTGACCGGATTCCAGCCGCGCCAACTCAAACAGCTCGGCCACCCGCCGGCTTAAGCGTTGGCAATGTGACATGCTGGTCTGCAGATACTGCTGACGCAGCTCGGGTGAGAGCTTGTCACCACCCAGCAGCAAGGTCTCGACATAGCCCTGGATATTGGCAATCGGTGTGTGCAGATCATGGGTGATGTTGCTGAGCAATTCGCGCCTGAGTCTGTCGCCTTCTTCGAGCAAGTGGAACTGCTGCTGCACCCGCTCTTGCAGCAAGCCCGCCGCCTGCGAGACCAGATCGATTTCGTCTTGAACCGCTTGAGGGCCCAGCAAGCGCGCTCCATCAGGTTGGCGAAACGCCTCCATTTGCGCGGCCAGCCGGCGCAGGCGGCCAGTGATAGTCATCTGCAGCGCCACGATGGTCAAACCAACCAAGGCGATGGCCGTCAGCGTGAGGCCCCACGCCGGCCCGAACTGACTTTCCCCCAAGTTATGTGCGCGAATCTCGCTGGCCGCCGCTCCGCGCAACACCACATAAAGGTAGCCCTGCACGTTGCCTGCATCAGGCAGGGCGGCGATTGAAACCAAGTTGGGCTGCCCAGGCAAGCGCGGGTCATCGCCGTAGATCGGCAATTGCAATGCGCCGCCGGATGGAGACGCTAGCAGTGGGCGTACTGCGCCTAAGTCAACTTGCTGCATGACCGGCCCGGGGCCGGATGCCGGCAGGCTGTGCTGCAGCACCCGTCCTTGAAGATCCAGAAGATAGGCTTCGAGAGCTGGGTGAATTAGTCCGATATACATGGCGGTGTCGGCCAGGGCACCGCTGCGGACCAGGCCTTGCGCGTCGATCATCGGCTTTGCCTGGCGGTCCGCAATATAGCGGGCCAGCTTGAGGTTTTGCCACTGGTCATAGGCATCTTGCCGGCGCTGCGCCAGGGCATCCTGCCAGTACAACATTCCGCCGCACAGGAGCGTCAAGCCCAGCACCACCACCAGCGCCAGGCGCAGGTCTAGGCGGCGCCACCAGGGCAGTACCGAGCTACTCATGAGAAAAAAACTCCGGGCCATCCCAGGTGCTTCTCCCCCACCCCTCGGAAGGTGGACGCCGGAGGGCGGTAGCTATGGGGGCGCTCATGCTTGCACCTCAAAACGGTAACCGACGCCCCAGACGGTCTGGATATAGCCTTCGCCTAGTTTGTTACGCAGGCGGTTGATGTGGGTGTTGACAGTATGGTCATATCCATCGTGCCCATAGCCCCAGACCTGATCCAGCAGCTCGGCCCGGCTGAAGGCCCGCAGCGGCTGGCGGGCGAAATGCCAGAGCAGATCGAACTCGCGCGGTGTCAACACCAACTCGGCCTGGCCCAACCACGCTCGCCGCTGCACCCGGTGGATGTGCAAACCACCGGCCCGGACGTCAACTGGCTCCGACGATGCGGGCGTTTCGGCGGAGCCCGGCGTCATCGGTTGGCCCATGCGGCGCCACAGCGCGCGAATGCGGGCCTGTAACTCCAGCACGCTGAAAGGCTTGGTCAGGTAGTCGTCGGCACCCAACTCCAGACCCAACACCCGGTCAAGCTCCGAGTTACGGGCCGTCAACATCAGGATGGGCACGCTATTCCCCCGTTCGCGCAAGGCCCGGCAGATATCCAATCCGCCCATGCCGGGCAGGCGCAGATCCAGCACGATGGCGGCCCAGGGGCCGGCATCAATCGCGCTGTTCAAGCCGTCAAGGCCATTGCCCAGGCACAAGACTTGATCCGCCAACTCGCTCAGGTGCAGGTGCAGCAGCGCGGCAATATCGGGTTCATCCTCCACCACCAAGATGCGGCGAGGCGGGCCGGCTGGGCGCGTCGCCTCGGGCACAGGTAGAGAAGAAAGCTGCAGGGGCATTGTTTGGAATCCGGTAAAGCTCTGAACCCGTATTAGGCCGCCAAAGCCGGAGCAAGTCTTCACAAAAGAATCACAAGACACACAAGACATCGAGCGCGCCAAGAATCGCTTAGCTTTTCGTTATCAAAGCGTGATTCTTTAAGCGCTTGTGGTTCCTAGCATGGCCTGACCGATTGAGGCATGCACTGCGCCACATCCGGTCAAAAAGCTCCTCGACTACACCTCAGCTCAAGAAAGCACTGTCATGTTCAAACTCACTTTATCTCGCCAAGCCACACCCGTCTTCTTTGCACTCAGCGCGGTGGGCGCCAGTTCGCTCGCCCAAGCAGCCATGGTCGACATCAAGGTCAACGTGCAAAACTTGGCCCCAGTCAACAGCGTTAGCTTCGCGCCGCTACATGTTGGCTTCCACAGCGGCAGTTTTGATGCCTTCAATCTCGGTCAGGTGTCGACCGCAGCGATTCAATCCATCGCCGAAGGCGGCAGTGGCACCGCTTGGCAAGCGGCTTTCGCGGCGGCTGACCCGACCGCCACCCGCGGCACCGTGGGCAGCCTGTTGCAACCTGGCGAAACCCGCAGCCTCAGCTTCAGCGTGGATACGGCGCTGAACCCCTTCTTCAGTTTCGGGGCCATGGTGGTGCCGAGCAACGACTTCTTCATTGGCAATGACTCGCCCACCGAATACCGCTTGTTCAACGCGCAAGGCGGGCTGCAACTGGGCGCCATCACGATCAAGGCGCGGGAAATTTGGGACGGCGGCTCTGAGGTCTTCGACCCCACCGCTGCCGCCTTCGTCGGCAGCAACGCCCTGCGTACCGACCAGGGCGGCGTGGTCAATTTCAACTTCGCCGAGCTTGCCGGTTTCAACGGTTTGGCAACAGGTGCCGGCTATGTCTTCAACAGCCAGCTGGGTTTCGAAAGCGAGGTCTATCGCATCAGCTTTGAGAGCATCACCGCCGTACCCGAACCACAAAGCTATGCCTTGATGGCCGCCGGCCTGTTGGCACTCGGCGGGCTAGTGCGTCGACGCGGAGCCGCGCGGGGCTAAAGGGTTGGCAGGGCTGGTCGGTTGCTGCGCGCCAGCTAGTATTACTCGAGCCGGCGCATCAGCATCAACCTGCTGGCCAGCGCCAAGAAGACCCGCATGGGCGGCAAAGCATTTTGGGACGAAGCCGAAGCTGTGGTTGTGCCCAATGTCGGTTTTGTGGAGACCAAGCTTGCGACTGCTGTGCCTGCTTTGCCTTGTCTATCTGTAGGCTTAGGGCCTGCATAGGAAGACTGCAATGGGCACAGAGCAGCCGGACGTCAAGGTCATTCGCGTCCAGCCTTTATCAAGCAGCTGATGGCCCAGAATGAAATGAGGGCCTGAAGAGATTGGCCGTTGCGAGTCGGCTCAAACGCAGGGTTGTGCCGTGCAAGCGTGGTCCCAAGCTGAGAATTCAAGACTCGCGGCGAGCTACACATATGAAGTTCAGAACAGAGTTCTGAAGACCGCAAAGCCGATCGCTGTCACCCAGAACACAAGCTCGACAATCGATAGCTTCCAAATCGCCCGCAATGACAAGAAGCGATTCACTACCCCTGGTCCGCGAACCCGTCAGTTTGCTGCACTGAAAGCGGACCATGGCCAATGACCGCCTACCGACGAGGTCCAGGGCCAAAGATGCTCAGTCAGGACGATTTCTCTGGGCACGAAGCGATCCCTTATGCTCCCCAAGCATTTACCGAAGCAAGGATATCGTGCCGCGCTGGGTTTACGCCACGCTAGCTGACGACTGAACCGGTTGAAGTCCACTTGCGCAACCTTGACTCAGGTCAAGACCACATTCCGCGCAGCCACATATGGTGGCCGAATGTTTACGCGCGTTCGCAGCTTGGTCGGGAAACTGGCCCTTATTCAAACCAGCTTTCTGCTGGTAGCACTCGCCTCGATCGCTTTCACCTTATGGGTGTCTTGGCAGTTAGAAGGTGGTGCCGGTGCCATCAATGAGGCTGGTCGCATGCGCATGCTCAGCTACCGGATGACGCTGTCGCATACGGAGGAGCGAGCACATCAGTTGCAAGAAGACGTGCGCAACTTTGACGCGATGGTGGACGGCCTGCGTAAGGGTGATGCGCAAAGGCCTTTGTTCGTGCCGGACACTGCTGACTGCAGTGATCGCCTGGCCTTGGTTGAAAACCAATGGCCCATCTTCCGCGCCAGTCTTTTGGGCCCAACTGATGCGGGAGAACTGCGCCAACAAGCCGATGCATTTGTTGCGAAGGTGGACGAACTGGTGGGGGCGATAGAGCACACCATTGCGGCGCGCACCGCCATATTGGGCGCGCTTTGCTTCGGCCTTGTGGTGCTGGTCGTGGCAGCCTCGGTGGCTTTTGTTTCTGGGGCTTTTGTCTGGATCATTCAGCCTCTGCAGCGACTTCGCGATGGCTTACAGCAGATGGGCGCAGGCAATTTGGCGGCGCGTGTGGACGAGCAGTCGCCGGTTGAAGAGTTCACTAGCTTGGCCAAGGGCTTCAATCACATGGCTGTTGCTTTGCAGCAGGCCTATGCTGGGCTAGAAGGCAAAGTCAAAGAGAAGACAGCGCACTTGGCCCAGCAAAATGAACGCCTGGAAGCCTTGTATGACGTGGCCCAGATGTCAGGCCTCACGGATCAGACCCTTGAGACCCTGGCGCACTCATTCGCTGAAAAACTCGCTCGCATTGCACGTGCAGATGCCTGCGCGGTGCGCTTGGCGGCTGAAGATGGCGAGCGCCTGTTGCTACTCGGCCAAGCCTCTTTGCCGCAAACCATGATTGATGCGGAGCGCTGTCTCCGCAAAGGCGAATGTGCTTGTGGCGCCACGCTGCAAGCCTCGCCGCAGCCCCCCACAGGCCCCAAGGTGATTGCCATTCAGGCCTTGCCGACCCCCAAGCTGGGCCATTGCGAAGCTGCGGGCTTTCAAAGCGTGATTTCCATTCCGATGCGGGCCGGCGCTCGCTTGGTGGGTGAGGTGGAATTGTTTTTCAGCAGCGTACGCCGCCTGAGTGAATCGGAAGGCGTGTTGTTGGATGCCCTGGTCGGCCAGTTCGGGGTGCAGGTCGACAACCTCCGCTTGGTTTCGCGCGACCGCGAAATGGCGGTATCGGAGGAGCGCAATCTGCTGGCTCAGGAATTGCATGACTCCATCGCCCAGGTCTTGGCGTTTTTGAAGATCCAAGTGCAGCTGCTACGAAGTGCCATGAGCAAGAACCGACCCGAGCAAATCGAACTCACGGTGGACGAAATCGATGCCGGGGTGAAGGAGTGTTACGCCAATGTGCGGGAGCTGCTGGTGCACTTCCGCACCCGGCCCGGCCACGAAGACATTGAACATGCCCTGCGCAACACCCTGAGCAAGTTCGAGCGCCAAAGCGGGCTCAGCACCCATCTGAGCCTGCAAGGCGACGGCCTCCCCCTGCCCCCCGATGCCCAAATTCAAGTCCTGCACATCATCCAGGAAGCCTTGTCCAATGTGCGCAAGCATGCACAGGCCGATCATGTCTCGCTGCGGGTTGAGCAGCTGCCGCGCTGGACTTTTGAGGTGCAAGACAACGGCAGCGGATTCCAGCGCCTGCCGCCTGACGATAGTCATATCCATGTGGGACTACAGATCATGCGTGAGCGTGCCCAACGCATAGGTGCGCAGCTCAGCATTGACAGCCCACCCGAAGGGGGCACCCGTGTGCGCCTGCAACTGCCCATGCAAAGCGCATTCACCAGCAGCAAAGCTGAGCTGTCCTTGGATGCCTCGGCCCAGCAGAACCAACAGTCCCCTACCCTGACATGAAGCCCATTTCCGTCCTGGTCGTCGATGACCACACCCTGTTTCGCCGTGGCCTGATCGCTTTGCTCAAGCAGGAAGAAGGCGTGGTGGTACTGGGTGAAGCGGCCGACGCCAGTGAGGCCTTGAGCGCGGCCCTGACTCTGCAGCCCGATTTGATCTTGCTGGACAACCACATGCCCGGCATGCGCGGCGTGGACCTGCTGCCTGAGTTGCGTCGCAAGGTGCCCGGCGCCCGGGTGTTGATGTTGACCGTTAGCGAAGATGAACAAGACCTCAGCGAAGCACTACGCAACGGTGCCCAAGGTTATCTGCTGAAAACGGTGGACGGTGAGGATTTGGCTGCGACCCTGATACGGACCATGCGCGGTGAATCGGTGGTCAGCCCCGAGATGTCGCACAAGCTGCTCAATGCCTTCCGCAGCAGCGCCGCAGCAGTTGCGCCCGCAGCATGCACAGACCCTGACCGGGTCGAGCCCTTGCCCTTGTCGCCCCGCGAGTTAGAAATCCTGCGCGAACTCACCCGGGGCTCAAGTAACAAGGAAATCGCACGGCAACTGAGCATCGCCGAGCCCACGGTCAAGATCCATGTTCAGCACATCTTGCGCAAACTGGGGGTGAGCTCCCGAGTGCAGGCGGCAGTTTGGGGTAGTGAGCGCGGCATGGTCGCTTGAACGCGGCGAGATTTCATTTCTCGCTTGGCACGAGGTGTTCGCGCCAATCTTTGTTCTTAATGCAGTTCAAGAAACCGTATTAATGACATTGACCATCGCCTCGACCAGCGGGCAGTATCCAAAAACTCAAGCTTTCGCACGGGCGTTCACTGAGATGCCACACGAACAGCGAACGTAGTTTTTAGCCCTAGACCAGAGGGATGCTCATGAAAATCACCCACTTGCCGCTGCGCGTATTGCTCGGCGCCGGTTTCGGAGCCATGATCCTTTTGTTAGTGGTCTCGATTGGATTGGCCTCGACGCGGATGCAAGCTCTCGGCGAAGTCAGCCGGACCATGATTCAGCAAGACTGGGTCAAGGCTGAAGCCGCCAACATCGTCAACGCAACTACCCGTGCCAATGCGCGGCGAACGATGGAGCTTTTGATCGCTACCGATGCGGGACAGCGGGATCGGATCAATGTGGACATTGCTGCCAACAAGAAGAAGATTGACCAAGCCCTGTCGCAATTGAATGAGCTGGTGCAACGTCCCGACGGCAAAGCGCTCCTGGCCACCATCGTCGAGAGACGGGGCCGATTTGTGAAGGCCTTCACTCGCGTGGCCAGCTTGGTGGCCGAGGGGCGGCGCGACGAGGCGGTCAGAGTGATGAATCAAGAAACCCTGCCCGCCATCGATGACTTGCAGCAGCCCATCAATGCCTTGGCCGACCTGCAGCGCCAGATCGTCACCGACAAAGGCAATGAGATGGCGGCAAGCATCAGCTTTACCGTCAAAGTTCTGGCCATGCTTGGTCTTGTTGGTGCAGTTTTCGCGGTCGTGGTGGCCATGGTGGTGTACCGCGCCATCGCCTTGCCGATGCGCCATGCAGTCTCACTCGCTCAATCAGTGGCGGCAGGCGATCTCAGCCGTCATATCGAGCTCGGGGGGAATAACGAGACGGGGCAGCTTTTGCAAGCGCTGGCACTGATGAACGCCAGCCTGACGCGCATGGTCGGCCAGGTCCACCAAGGTAGCGAGGCGATCTCAACGGCCACCGGCGAAATCGCCGCCGGCAATCTCGACCTTTCGCAACGCACCGAGGAGCAGGCGGCTGCATTGCAGCAGACGGCGGCCTCGTTACAGGAACTCGCTGGCACGGTCAAAGAAAATTTCGAGTCTGGCCGTCATGCCAACGAACTGGCCTCATCCGCCGCCGCCGTGGCAGCCAAGGGCGGCGCTGTGGTCGGCCGGGTGGTGGACACCATGGAGGCGATTGCCGGCTCCTCACGCCGCATCGGCGACATCATCGGCGTGATTGATGGCATTGCTTTTCAAACGAACATCTTGGCACTCAACGCGGCGGTCGAGGCGGCACGTGCCGGTGAGCAGGGGCGCGGCTTTGCCGTGGTGGCCAGCGAGGTGCGCAGCCTGGCCGGGCGCTCGGCCACCGCAGCCCGTGAGATCAAGGGCTTGATCGCCGCATCGGTGGGCAATGTCAATGAAGGCTGTCGCCTGGTCGAACAGGCTGGCAGCACCATGGACGAGATTGTGGTCAGCGTGCGCCGAGTGGCCGATCTGATGAGCGAAGTGACGCAAGCCAGTGAAGAGCAGACCAGCGGCATCGCCCAGATCAACCAGGCCATGGGGCAGATGGATCAGGTGACGCAAGGCAATGCCGCGCTGGTAGAAGAAGCCGCTTCGGCCGCCGAATCGCTGGCCGCTCAGGCCCATGCGCTGGTGCGTCTGGTCAGCGTGTTCCGCTTGGATCCAAGCGCCCGCTCTTAAGCGCAGCCGCACTGCCCTCCCCCACCGAAGGAGCCAGCGATGAGCTATTTCAAATGGGCCAGCGATATGGTGATCGACGACGGCCCCATCGATCAGGATCACCTGCACCTGGTGCAGTTGGTCAACGATTTGCACAGCGCCACCAGTGAGGGGCAAGGCAAAGAAGTAGTCGGCCAAATCCTGGATCAGTTGCTGGCCTACACCGCCGAACATCTGTCCCGTGAAGAGCAGCTGATGCGGGCTGCAGGCTTCCCGAACCTGGAACGCCACCAGCAAGGCCACGCCAAATTCATCGCCCAGTTGCATGCACTCAAACAGCGCTACGACGGCGGCAGCCTGGCAGTCGCTGCCCAGTTGTCTGCCGTGCTGCGTGATTGGTTGTCTCTGCACATTCGGCGTTCGGACAAAGAGCTTTTGGCCTATCTCAAGCAAAAGTCCCAGCGCTGAATCTCAGGCGGATCTTGCGCGCCTCTCCATAAGCTTCATTTTAAATATTGCTTTTGACGGAAATTCCCGAGACAATAGTTGCATTAAAAATGCAACTTATAGGAATCGACATGAATTCCGTCTCCACCCCCACTGCCGCCGCTGCCATCATCGATGTACGCCAGATCCCGCCATCTCAGCGCCACGGCCTGATCTTTCAGCACTTTGAAAGTCTGCCCATTGGCGCGTGGTTCGACCTGCATAGCGACCATGAGCCGCTGCCGCTAAAGCAGCAATTCCAAGCCCTCTGGCCGGGCCAGTTTGATTGGGAAGTGCTGGAAGGCGGGCCGCAGCAGTGGCGCCTGCGCATTGGCCGACGCCCCGCCGGCAAGAGCTGCTGCGGATGCTGCAGCGGCGGCGCGAACTGATCCCGGCCGTGCACAGAGGTCGCCATGAGTAAGGTATTCCTGCAATTGCAAGAGCCGCCCCTGCGGCGCCGGCCAGGCGAAGGCCTGGCCCTTTGGGACTTGGGCTTTCGCCCTTTCTATTTGCTGGCGGCCACGCTCGCATTGCTGTCCGTGCCTTTGTGGGCGCTGCAATTCAGTGGCTTGCTGGGTCATGGCGGCCTGCGCGGCTCGGCCTGGCATGCTCATGAGATGGTGTTCGGCTACGCGCTGGCCATCATCATCGGCTTTCTGTTTACGGCCGGTCGCAACTGGTCGGGCCAGCCTACACCGACTGGCCGGCCGCTGATGGGCTTGGCTGCTCTTTGGGTGTTGGCCCGTGTGCTGGTGCTCTCGCCTTGGCTTTGGGCTTCGCTGCTGGTCAATGTGGCCGTGCCGTGGCTGGCGGCATGGGGGCTTTGGCGGGCTTTGCACGCCGGTGGCAACAGGCGCAACTACTTCTTTGTCGGCTTGCTGCTGGCCATCGGCCTGGCCACCGCGGCCCTGCATCTGAGTGAGTTGGGCCTCTTGGCGCAGCTGCCCCTGCCGGCGGCGCTGGCCCGCGGTTTGGGTCTGCCCTTGGCATTGGATCTGCTGCTCTTCATCATCGCGGTGATGGCCGGGCGCGTATTGCCCATGTTCTCCAACAACGGCGTGCCCGGCATGAATGCCCGGCGCGACGACCGGGTGGAGCGTGCCGCCCTGGGCAGCGTCTTGCTGCTCGCAGCTGGCGATGCTGTGGGCCTGAGTGGGCCGGCCATGCTGCTGCCCCTGCTTGCGGCCCTCGTCGCCCATGGCTGGCGCTTTGCGCTGTGGCAGCCCTGGAAGACCCTGCGCAACCCTCTGGTCTGGGTGCTGCACGCGGCCTACGCATGGCTGCTGCTGCATTTGGCCCTGCGCGCGGCGGCGGCGCTGCAATGGCTGCCGGCCTCGCTAGCCACCCATGCCCTCACAATTGGCCTGATTGGCCTGATCACCCTGGGCATGATCACCCGCACCGCACTGGGCCACACCGGCCGGCCCTTGAAGGCCGGCCCCATTGAGACCGCCGCCTACCTGGCCATGTTGGCCGCGGCCCTGCTGCGCGTCTTTCTGCCGCTGCTGATCCCGGCCGCCCTGCTGCAAGCGGTTTGGCTTTCCGCCGCACTCTGGGCCACGGCATTCGCTCTGTATTTGTGGCGTTATGGGCCCATGCTGCTGCGCCCGCGCATCGACGGCCTGCCCGGCTGAGCACTGATGTAAGCCCAAGATGCAAGTCACGCCCGCAGGCTTTGGAGCCTAGGCTGCGACGCTCCCACTTTTCCACCAATCAGACCCACCAGGAGAACACCCGATGCGCCTGACCACCATGACCGATTACGCCCTGCGCATGCTCATCTATCTGGGCCAACACCCAGAGCGACTTTGCACCACCGCAGAAATCGCGCAAGCCTATGACATCTCCGAGGCGCACCTGACCAAGATCACCCACCAGCTCGGCATGGGCGGCTGGATCAGCACAGTGCGTGGCAAGGGTGGCGGCATGCGCCTGGCCCTGGCGCCGAGCGAGATCATGTTGGGTGAGCTGGTGCGGGCCATCGAGACGGATTTCTATCTGGTCGAATGCCTTGGCACGGGCAATGCCTGCAACCTCACCGGTCGCTGCCGGCTGACAGGCATCTTCAACGAGGCCCTGGCCGCATTTCTGGAGCAGCTCGATCGCCACAGCTTGGCCGACCTCCTGAACCCGACACCGCCGGGTGCCACTGCAGGCATCCGAGAAATCAAGCTCGGCATGCCCCTTCCAGCCCCAGCCAGCCGCCGCAAGAAGGGCAACCATGACCCAGCCTGAGAGCCCGGCTTTGCCGCGGCGGGTGATTCCACTCTACGCGGCAGAAGCCAAGGTCTACCCCCGCTCGGTCACTGGCCGCTTTGCCAATTGGCGTTGGCTGATGGTGGCGCTGACCCAGCTCTTCTTCTACGGCATGCCCTGGCTGCAGTGGAACGGCCGCCAAGCCCTGCTCTTCGATCTGGAAGCCGGCCGCTTTTATGTGCTGGGCCTGCTGCTCTACCCGCAGGACTTCATCTACCTGGCGGCCTTGCTGGTTCTCAGCGCCCTGGCCCTGTTCTTCTTCACGGCCGTGGCCGGTCGCCTGTGGTGTGGCTACAGCTGCCCGCAAACGGTCTACACCGAGATGTTCCTCTGGATCGAGCGCCACACCGAAGGCGACCGGCAAGCCCGCATGCGCCTGGACCGCGAACCCTGGTCCTGGCCCAAGATCGGGCGCAAGTGCGCCAAGCATGGCGGCTGGCTCGCCCTGTCGCTGCTGACCGGATTCAGCTTTGTGGCTTATTTCATTCCGGTACGCGAACTGGCCGGCCAAGTGATGAGCCTGAGCCTGCAGGCCTGGCCGCTGTTCTGGGTGCTGTTCTATGCCGGAGCCACCTATGGCAACGCCGGATTTCTGCGCGAGCAGATGTGTAAATACATCTGCCCCTATGCCCGCTTCCAAAGCGCCCTGATCGACGCCGACTCTTTGATCATCAGCTATGACGCCCAGCGCGGCGAGCCGCGCGGCGCCCGCTCGCGCAAGCAAGAGATAACGCCCCTGGCAAGCGGCGCCGCTGACTGCATCGATTGCACCTTGTGCGTGCAGGTTTGCCCCACCGGCATTGACATCCGCAACGGCCTGCAAAACGAGTGCATAGGCTGCGCTGCCTGCATTGATGTGTGCGACCAGGTGATGGACAAGGTCGGCGCGCCGCGAGGCTTGATCCGCTACGCCACCGAGAACGGCATCACCGGTCAATGGAGCCGCAAGCAAATGCTGGCGCGCGTGCTGCGGCCGCGGGTGCTGCTTTACGGCGCGGCCTTGATGGCGCTCAGTCTGGCCTTCGTCTTCAGCGTGTATCAGCGTGAAGCGCTCTTGATCAATGTGATCAAAGACCGCCAAGTCATGGCGCGCCAAGTTGACGAGGGCGAAATCGAAAACGTCTACCGCCTGCAATTGATCAACCGCACCGAAAGGCCGCTACAACTGCACTTGCGGGCCGATGGCCTGCCGGGGCTGCAACTGCTGGCCCAGGGCGCGGAAAGCATCAGCGTGGCGCCTTCCAGCATTGGCACCCTGCCGGTGCAGTTGCGTCTGCCGCCCACCGCTGGATTGGCTTCCGGTGCACACCCCGTTCAGATTGAGGCGCAGGAGTTGGGCGGCGGCGCCAAGACTTTCACGGCCAAAGCCGTGTTCTTTGTCCCTCGCTAGCGCTGGCGCAGATCTTGGCCTCAGCGCACCGCCCCTTCTTCAGCGCCGCAGCCGCGATCTGGCTGGGTGCTGCTGTTTTTTGGGCGTGGCAATTGCTGAGCGCAGCGCCCCATGCAGGCTTGCTGCTGCCCGCGGGCCTGCTGCATGGCTGGAGCATGAGCTTGGGCTTCATGCCCCTCTTCATCGCCGGCTTTGCGCTGACCACGGTACCGCGCTGGTTGGGCCTTCCAATGCTGCCGGTCGATGCAGTCTTTTGGCTCAGCGCATGGCTTGCCGCCCTGGGCGGGGCCTTGCTGCTGGGCGGCGCGGCAATGGGCTGGCGGGGTACTGCCGCCCTGGGCGCGGCGATGCCCGCCCTGGTGCTGTGCGATGTCAGCCGGCGCCTTTGGGCTGAATGCCGCCGCCCTGACGCCAGGGATTCGGGCCATGCGCGAGGCCTCGCGGTGGGGCTGCTCGTGCTGGCCCTGTGTCAAGCCCTGGCGGCCCTCGCGCTGCTCGGCAAGCAACTCTTGCTGCTGCGCCTGGCCATTCATGCCGGGCTGAACCTCGGCGTGGCCGGCGTGTTTGCTCTGGCCTTGCAGCGGCTCACGCCCTTCTTGCATCAAGACGGGCGGCGCCAACCTCTGCTCTTAATTGCCCTGCTGAGCGGCCTGGCCTTACGCGCTGCACTGGATTTCGCCACTCTGCTGGCCTACCCGCCGCCTGCGCTTGTGGCCTGGACCAGCGCCGCAGCATTGCTGGGCCTGGGGATCTGGCTCTGGCGGGATGCCTGGGCGCCGGAGCTGGCTGCGGCACGGCGTACGCCCCTGGTCGCACAACTGCATTTGGGCTATCTCTGGCTGGGCCTGAGCTTTTTCTTGGACGCCGTGGCTTTGGCCGCCGCCGCCAGCGGCCACCCCGGCTGGCTCGGCCTGGCCCCGCAACACGCCATGAGCCTGGGCTTTATGGGCAGCACTTTGCTGGCCATGGTCAGCCGGGTCAACGCTGTGCAGCAGGGCCGCAGCGTGGCGGTGGACCGCCCGCTTTGGGCCATGCAAGCGCTTCTGCAAGCGACGACATTGATCCGCCTCGCGGCCGATCTCCACACCCATCGCGGCCTGCTGCTGGCCTTGGCTGGCGCCGGCTTTGCGCTCTTGGCGCTGAGCTGGAACTGCCGCTATCTGCCCTGGCTCTTGAGCCCAAATCAAACAATGAGAAGCAATCGATGAATGAGTCAGACATGAACGCCTTGCGTCTTCGCATCATGGCCGCCCTGGACAAGGTCTTGGACCCGGAGATTGGTGAAAGCATGGTGGCGCTTGGACTGCTGGAGTCACTGACGCTGAGCCCCGGCTTGGCGGAACTGCTGCTTATTCCCACCAGTGCCACCTGTCCGATGGCGGACCAACTCATGGATGAAGCCGGCTGCGCCATCGAAGCGGAATGCCCGCCGGATTGGCGTATCGAAGTCGATATGGACTGGGGCCTTATATGGTCGCCCGAGCGCATGAAGCCGGCCTTGCGCCAACGCCTCGGCTGGCCCGAGCCGCAGGCATGAGCACGCGCCGCAAGCCCGGGCCCAGCCGCTGGACACCTATCGTGACTCGCCTGTGCCTGGCCCTGGCGGCCTTGAACTTGCTGGGCGCGCTAGCCGGCGGCCTGGCCCGCTTCGGCTGGCAGGTCTTGCCCGCGCCATTGGCCGCTCAGGTTTTGCAAGAGCACGGCGCCTTGCTGATGGCCGGATTCTTCGCCAGCTTGATCAGCCTGGAGCGCGCCCTTGCCTTGCACCGTGGCACCTGGCTGCCCCTGCTGTCGGGTCTCGCGGGCCTCTTGGCAATGGCGGGCTTTGCGGCTGTGGCGGCCTGGGCATGGCTCTTGTCCAGCATCGGCCTGTGTGGCCTGTATCTGTGGGCGGCGCGCACACGCGCCATGTCTTTGCCCCTGGCCGTCGAAGCCAGCGGCGCCGCAGCCCTGGTGTGGGCGGCACTGGCCTATGCCTTGGGCAACCTGGAGCAAGCACGCTGGGCCTGGAGTTTGTTCTTGCTGCTGACCATTGTTGGCGAACGGCGTGAGTTGATGCGCTTGCGCCCGCTGCCCGCCTGGGCGAGCCAGCTCTTTCTTTTTGCCTGGGCGCTGCTTAGCCTAGCAGCCGTGCTTTTGATGGGACCCCGTGCGCATTGGGGTGCGCAACTGGGCTGGCTGCTCTTCGGCCTGTTGGCACTATGGCTGCTGGCTTTCGACCTGGCCCGCCTGCAGTGGCGCCAAAGTGGCTGGGCCGGCCATACAGCCCGCTGCTTGATGGTGGGCTATGGCTGGCTCTTGGCGGCCAGCGTGGCGGGGCTCAGCGGCCAAGGCGGCGTGGGCGGCGTGGCCTGGCACCTGATGTGGCTGGGCTTTGTCTTCGCCATGGTCTTCGCACATGTGCCCATCATGTTGCCCGTGCTCCTGGGCCTGCGCCCGCTCTACAGTGCTTGGGCCTTGCTGCCACTTGGCCTAATGGCTTTGAGCTTGTTGCTGCGGACTTTTGCGGTGCTCACGCAGCGGTCCGACTGGCTCGTCTGGGCCGGCGCCGGGCATGGCCTGGCCCTTGTGAGCTTTGTGCTGATCGTGGCCCTGCTGTGCAAGGCGGAAGCTCAGCGGCTGACGCTGGCTTTGCAAAAACCGCGCAGCCGTTGAACATCGGGGATCCAGACTTCGCTGTGCTGCATCTCGATCAAGCCGCTCTCCTGAAACTGCCGCAGCGTGCGTGACAAGGTCTCAGGCGTGGCACCAAGCTGTGCGGCGAGGTCGCGCTTGAGTTCGCTGATAACCAGATGGTCGGCGCTGTCTGACTGCTGCAACTGCACCAGCAACCATTCGGCCAAGCGAACCGGGAAGTCCTTGATCGTCAGCGCCTGGCGGGCTGCAATGGCCTCGCAGCTGAACCTGGACAGGCTGGCCAACAAAGTACCCAGCAGCACCGGTTCCTCACGGCTCAACCGCAGCACCTCGGTGGCCGGGAACTCATGCGCCAGCACCGCCGTGGTGGCGATGGCGGTCTCAGGGTAGAGCGAACAGCTCCAGGCACTCGACAAGTCCAGCCATTGGCCGGCGCTCAGCGAGTGGCTTTGCCACCACTTACCCTTTTCCGAGCGCTTACCCATGCTGACCTTGCCGCGCACCAGCAGCCACAGGCTGCCTTTGTTGGCAAAGCCCTCGTGCAGCACCCGACCGCGAGCACGCACGCGGTGGCTGCGGCCCAGGCCGGCCAGCTCGTTCAGGGTCTGAGGCGCATCGAGCAGCGCCGGCCACGCCTGCTCCAAGGCTTGGCGCACTTGCCTGGCTTGAAGCTGTGCCGGGCTGAGCTGCGGGCCGCTGTATGGGGTGGTTTCTGAGTGAATCAAAGCATTCATGAGGCGCTGCTTTCTGAGTGGAAACGGGCGTCAATTCCTGGGTGATGAGTCGACCATCGAAGGCCGGGCCTCGGCATTGACCTGGCATAAGAAACCGAGCTTTTTTGTCGGATAAGGCTCAGAAATGGCCTAGTTTCGGCCCGATTCACCCGGGCCCCGCGGCCGGCGGTGCCTTTCGGGAAGCACGCCAGAAGCCCTCGCGCCTTGCTTGCCGCGATTGCCTGAAATAACCGTCTTAAATAAGCGTTATGCCACCTCCGGCTGGCTGCTAATTTCGCGCAAAGACGGGCCAGACAAGCGTGGCCTATCGCGATAGCAAGCGGCGTGAATTGTGTTGCCGCAAGGCTTTGGCTTGAGTTCGGTCAAGCGTGGTGGCGATGCGTGGCTTCGTGCCTGTCCTTAAACCAGTTCAAGGACGAGGCCTGGGTGCAGCGGGACGATTACTGCAGTTCTCAACACGTGCAACCAGCGTTCAGAGTTTCATCCAGAAGAAAAGAGGTACGACATGAAGCAAGACAGAACACCCACCCAACGTGCTGCTCGCGGTCCCCTGCTCCGGCTCAGTCTGCTGGGTCAACTGGCCTTGTTGGTGGCACTGCCCTTGAGTGCAGTGGCTCAAGAAGGAAAAAAGGACGTCAGCGCGGGCGATGTGAAATATCACGCAGCTCCCTCGGCCCTGACCGATGTGCCCATGGTGCAAAGCAGCAACCCCAAGGCGCCGCCCATGACTCAGGCCGAGTTCGATGTCGCGCGCAAGATCTATTTCGAGCGCTGCGCCGGCTGCCACGGTGTCCTGCGCAAGGGCGCCACCGGCAAGCCCTTGACGCCCGACATCACCCTGGGCAAGGGCACGGACTATCTGAAGGTCTTCATCGCCTACGGCTCGCCCGCCGGCATGCCGAACTGGCAGACCTCGGGCGAGATGAGCGAACAGCAGGTGGACCTGATGGCGCGCTACATCCAGCACGACGCGCCGACGCCGCCCGAGTTCGGCATGGCCGATATGAAGGCCACGTGGAAGGTCGTGGTGCCGCCCGAGAAGCGGCCGACCAAGAAGATGAACAACTACAACATCGAGAACATCTTCTCGACCACGCTGCGCGACACCGGCGAAGTGGCCCTGATCGACGGCGACAGCAAGCAGATCATCAACATCGTCAAGACCGGCTACGCAGTGCACATCTCGCGCACTTCTGCCTCGGGCCGCTATCTGTTCGTGATCGGTCGTGACGCCAAGATCAATATGATCGATCTGTGGATGGAGAAGCCCGACAACGTGGCCGAGATCCGCATGGGTCTGGAAGCCCGTTCGGTGGAGGCCAGCAAGTACAAGGGCTATGAGGACAAGCTGGTGATCGCCGGTGCCTACTGGCCGCCCCAGTACGTGATCATGAAGGGCGACACCCTGGAGCCGCTGAAGATTGTCTCCACCCGCGGCAACACCGTGGACAAGCAGGAGTACCACCCCGAGCCGCGCGTGGCCTCCATCGTGGCCAGCCACTACCGGCCCGAGTTCATCGTCAATGTCAAGGAAACCGGCAAGACCTTGATGGTGGACTACACCGATCTGAATGCACTCAAGACCATCGAGGTCGGTACCGCTCGCTTCTTGCACGACGGCGGCTGGGACAGCAGCAAGCGCTACTTCATGATCGCCGCCAACCAGAGCAACAAGATCGCCGTGGTGGACGCCAAGGAAGACAAGCTGGTGAAGCTGGTCGAGGTCAGCAAGATCCCGCACCCGGGCCGCGGCGCCAACTTCATCCACCCCAAGTTCGGCCCGGTCTGGAGCACCGGCCACCTGGGAGACGAGGCCATCTCGCTGATCGCCACTGATCCGGTTAAGCACAAGCAGTACGCCTTCAAGGAAGTGGCGCAGATCAAGGGTCAAGGCGGCGGCGCGCTGTTCATCAAGACCCATCCAAAGTCCAAGCATCTGTACTCGGACACGCCGCTGAACCCCGACGCCGCGATCTCGCAGTCGGTGGCGGTGTTCGACATCAATGCGCTCGACAAAGGCTTCAAGGTCTTGCCCATCGCCGAGTGGGCCGGCTTGAAGGATGACGGCGCCAAACGCGTTGTTCAGCCAGAGTACAACAAGGCGGGCGACGAGGTCTGGTTCTCCGTGTGGTCCGCCAAG
The DNA here is from genome assembly GCF_038419725.1 of Roseateles sp. PN1. Lineage (NCBI taxonomy): Bacteria > Pseudomonadati > Pseudomonadota > Betaproteobacteria > Burkholderiales > Sphaerotilaceae > Roseateles > Roseateles sp. PN1. Next base: position 26,597 of record NZ_JBCARA010000015.1, read on the forward strand.
GACAAGGAAAGCGCCATCGTGGTGGTGGACGACAAGACTCTTAAGCTCAAGGCCGTGATCAAGGACCCGCGCCTGATCACACCGACCGGCAAGTTCAACGTTTACAACACCCAGCACGACGTCTATTGATCTCAAGCGGCCCCGCTGCCCGATGGCGGTTGGGGCCCATGACCCAAGGAGTTATGAATCATGCGAATCGCGTCCATCATCGCCATGGCAAGTGTCGCCCTCTTGAGTGCTTCGGCCGTGCAAGCCGACGAAGCCGCGCTCAACAAGGCCGGCTGCATGGCCTGCCATGCCAAGGACAAGAAGCTGGTCGGCCCGTCCTTCAAGGACATTGCCGCGAAATACAAGGGTCAGGACGCCGCAGCCGCGTTGGCGCAGAAGGTGCGCAGCGGTGGCAAGGGCGTTTTCGGCCCCATCCCCATGCCGCCCAATCCGCCCGAGAAAATCAGCGACGCCGACCTCAAGGAGGGGGTGGGATGGATCCTCAAGCAATGAGCTGACCAAGACCTCAGTCAGCCAGATGGGCGCCCATGAACAGCTATGGGCGCCCTTTTACTTCGTGGTTCCAGCCGCCTCAGGCGCCGACCTCCCGCGCCTCTTGCAAGACCAGCTCCACCAGAGGCGCCAGCTCGGCCGCGCTGAAGTGGGGCGGCGCGTCGGCGAGGTCTGGCGCATCGCCCACCATCGCCACGATGCCCGGCCACTCTGGCCAGAGCATGGGCTTGCCCACGGCCGCCCGCCAGACCTCTAGCTTGGGGAAGTCGCCGCCCTTGAAGCCCTCGACCAGGACCAGGTCGCAGTCCTGGATGCGGCTTAGGAGGTAGTCCAGATCCGGCTCGGCATCGCCGCGCAACTCGTGCATCAGGGCCCAACGCGTGCGGCCGAGCAGCAGCACCTCCTGGCAGCCGGCTTCACGCAGGCGATGGCTGTCCTTGCCCGGGCGGTCGACTTCGATGTCCTTGTGGCTGTGCTTGATCAGCGAAACACGCAGGCCGCGGGCGCGCAGGGCGGGTATCAGGCGTTCCAGCAAGGTGGTCTTCCCCATGCCGGACCGGCCGGTAATGCCAAAAACTTTCATGGGAGATGTTCGCTGCAAAGAGTCATGGGAATGTACTTGCCTTGATGTCGAATAAGGCGGCGGGCGCGGGCGCGCAGCACAATGCTCGCATGGATCCTGGTCGTCGCTTTCTTTTTCGTCCCTCCAAGGCACGCGTGGCTGTTCAGAGGCCACCCGGTGCCGTGGCCGAGACAGCCTTTCTTGCCAGCTGTACGCGCTGCGACGCCTGCATCAAGGCCTGCCCGGCCGGCGTTGTCCGGCGAGGGGACGGAGGTTTTCCTGAAATGGACTTCAGTGGTGCCGGCTGTGACGCTTGCGGGGCCTGCGTACCGGCCTGCACGGCGTCAGCACTGCGCCTGCCGCTGCTGTTTCGCGACTGGCTGGCCCAGATCGGAGCCCAATGCCTGGCCCAGAAAGGCGTGGAATGCCGGGTCTGCGGCGAGGCCTGTGACGCCGCTGCGATTCGCTTCAGGCCACGCCTGGGTGGCGTGGCCCAGCCCGAGATCAGCCCGAGCGCCTGCACCGCTTGCGGCACCTGCGTCGGGGTCTGCCCCTCGGGCGCGGTTTCAATGCGTCGAGCCTGAAGCAGCGCTGGCCGGTGGCAGGGTGATTTCACCGGCCTTGTGAGCGCCAATCGGCTGGGCAATCGGCGGCAGGGTGTGCGCGATGCCCTTGTGGCAGTCGATGCAGGTCTGGCCGGCTGAGAAGGCCACTTGGTGTCGGGTCGCGGCACGGCTGTTCTGCTCCGCATAGTCCATATAGCTGAAGTTGTGACAGTTGCGGCACTCCTGCGAGTCATTGGCCTTCATGCGATCCCATTCATGCTGGGCCAAGATGGGCCGCTTGGCATTGAATTTCTCGGGCGTGTCGATCGAGCCCAGCACCTTATGCAGCACTTCATTGGAGGCCTGGATCTTGCGCCACATCTTCGGCCCCCATTCCTTGGGCACATGGCAGTCCGGGCAGGTGGCGCGCACGCCGGTGCGGTTCTGGTAATGGATGGTGTTGCGGTACTCCACATAGACGTTCTTCTCCATTTCATGACAGGAGATGCAGAAGGCCTCGCGGTTGGTCCACTCCATGGCGGTGTTGAAGCCACCCCAGAAAATGATGCCGCCGGCGAAGGCGAGCGCCAACAGCCAGAACAGCTTGGTGTGGGCGAAAGCCCAGGCACGTCGGATCAGGTTCTTCACAGCGGGCTCCTCACTTCATGCCCTTGGCACGCTCATAGGTGTTGGTCACCAAAGGCTTGGCATCGCTCTGCGGCACATGGCATTGGGTGCAGAAGTAGCGGCGTGGGCTGACGGAGTCGAGCTCAATGCCGTCGCGTGTCTTGAAGTGGGTGACGCTGATCTTGGTGGCACCACTCTCCTTGGTCTTCTGCCAGGCGTGGCAGTCCATGCATTTGTTGAAGTTCTTGGTGATCTGATAGCCGCTGATGGTGTGCGGGATCAGCGGTGGCATCTGGACGAAGTCACGCTCACCGACGGGATGGTCACGCTCCTGGCGGTTGTTAGCCGGCGGGTTGTCCTGGTTCAGTGGCGTCCCTTGGCGCAGCCCTTCCAGTTTCACGGGCGAGGCCTTATCGGCAGCCAACGCCGGCCCGGCGGCGAATACGGAAAACGCCAGCAGCAGTGTCAGAGCGGGGCGGAGCAAGTGGGGGATCTTCATGGTCAGTCCCTTCGGGTGTCAAAACGGTGAGTGAATCGGAAAACGGAGCTGTCGCAAACATCGATGCAGCGGCCGCAGGCCGTGCAGTCGGGCGCCAGGATCAAGGGGCCGGCGTCCTGCTTGGCCTTAAGTGGGGCGACGATGATCTGCGGCTCGGGGCAGACGGCGTAACAATCGCCGCAGTCATTGCAGCGGCTGCTGTGAGCGGCTGAGACGCGCAGCAGTGGTGTGGTGCCAATCAAGGCGTAGGCCGCGCCCATGGGGCAGACATGGCCACACCAGCCGCGCGGCGCCACCAGCAGGTCGAACAGGAAGACGGCAGCCAGAGCGCCCCAGGCCAGACTGCCGCCGAAGATCAGGGCACGCTGGGTCAGCGTCACCGGGTTTACCTGCTCCCAGGCGGGTATGCCCAGTGCTGCTGAGGCCAGCAGCACGCAGGCTAGCAAGGCGTGGCGTACCTGGCGGTTCGGGGCACGGCCGCTGCTGATCTTCAGCCGCCGGCGCAGCCAGGCAGCCGCATCGGTCACCACGTTGACCGGGCAGACCCAGGCGCAATAGGCCCGGCCCGCAAGCACGGCGTAAAAAGCCAGGACGATGGCTGCACCGATCAGGGCGCTGGCGGCAGGCCAAAGCCCATGCCGCAGGCCCGCGAGCAAGCTCTGGGCCAGCACGAAAGGGTCGCTCAGCGGCAGCATATCGAAGGTGAGGCTGGAGGCCAGATTGCCCTTGACCCACCACAGGCCGAACAGCGGGCCGAGCAGGAAGAGGCCGATCACGCCCAGCTGGCTGCTGCGGCGCAGGATCAGCCAGCGCTGGGCGGCCCAGGGGCTGCGTGCGGGCTGCGAGGGGACTTGAGTCGGCCCGCTCATCGCTGCGGCTCCGATGAGGCTGGGGCATAGGGCTGGGCACCGCTGCGCAGCGCGCCGATGTCGCTGCCGCCTTCGGGCAGTCGCTGCTCGGGCTGGGCGAAGCGGGGCTTGCCCTGGCGGTTCTCGTCTTCCCAGCCCTTGCGGTAATGCGGGCCCAGCTCGCCCTGGGCCAAGTCGCGCGGCAGCACCTTGATGGCAGGCTGCTCCAACACGCAGGCGCGCTCGCACTTGCCGCAGCCGGTGCAGGCCTCGGCGTGAACCGTGGGCAGCAGCATGGCGTGGCGGTCGCTGCGTGGGTTGCTTTGTTTCTCCAGCGAAATGGCGCTGTCGATCAGTGGGCAGACTCGGTAGCAGACATCGCAGCGCAGGCCGAGGAAGTTCAGGCAGCTCTCATGGTCGATCAGTACGGCCAGGCCCATGCGGGCTTCGGCGATGTCCTGCAGGCCGGGGTCGAGTGCACCGGTCGGGCAGGCCTTGACGCACGGGATGTCTTCGCACATCTCGCAAGGGATCTCGCGCGCTTCGAAGAAAGGCGTGCCGATCGCCACCTCCGCGGCCAGGCCGGCGCCCCATTCGCTGAGCTTGAGATTGTGCGGCGGGCAGGCGCGCACGCACAGGCCGCAGCGCACGCAGGCAGCCAGGAAGTCGGGCTCGGCCAGTGCGCCGGGCGGCCGCAGGGCCTGGACCGGGCGCGCCTGTGTCGGGCGCGAAAATACGGCCGCCGCCCCGGCCAAAAGGGCGGCGCTGGCGGTGGTGCTGGCGCCTTGCAGCAGCGCACGGCGGCTCAGGTTCATGTGTTCACCCCGGCTCGACTCAGCTCGGATTCAGGCCTTGACGACCTTGACCGCGCACTTCTTGAAGTCGGTTTCCTTGGAAATCGGGCAGGTGGCATCCAGGGTCAGCTTATTGACCAAGCGGCCCTCGTCGAAGAAGGGCACAAAGACCAGGCCGCGCGGCACCTTGTTGCGGCCCTTGGTCTCGACGGCGCAAGTGATCTCGCCGCGGCGCGAGGCCACCTTGACCTTCATGCCGCGCTGCAGGCCGCGGTCCTTGGCATCGTCGGGGTGGATGTAGAGCAGGGCCTCGGGCACGGCACGGTGCAACTCGGGCACGCGCCGCGTCATGCTGCCGGTGTGCCAGTGTTCGAGCACCCGGCCGGTGCACAGCCAGAGGTCGAACTCCTTGTCCGGGCTCTCAGCCGGCGGCTGGTAAGGCAAGGCGAAGATCACGGCCTTGCCATCCTTGTGGCCGTAGAACTTTACGCCCTCGCCCTTCTTGACATAGGGGTCGTAGCCCTCGCGGAAGCGCCACAGCGTTTCCTTGCCGTCGACCACGGGCCAGCGCAGGCCGCGAACCTCGTGATAGGTGTCGAAGGGGGCCAGGTCATGACCGTGGCCGCGGCCGAACTCGGCGTACTCCTCGAACAGACCCTTCTGCAGGTAGAAGCCCAGCTCCTTGGACTCGCTGTTCATGTAGTCGGGGATGTACTTGCCATTGATGCGACCGACATCGGCGAGCGGGAACTTGTTGACCTTGCCGTTCTTGAAGAGCACGTCGAACATCGTCTTGCCCTTGTACTCGGGCTTCTTGGCCAGCAGCTCGGCCGGCCAGACCTCTTCCATCTTGAAGCGCTTGCTGAACTCGATGAACTGCCAGAGGTCGCTCTTGGCCTCGCCCGGTGCGCTGACCTGCTGGCGCCAGACCTGGGTGCGGCGCTCGGCGTTGCCGAAAGCGCCTTCCTTCTCGACCCACATAGCGGCGGGCAGGATCAGGTCGGCCGCCATGGCGCTGACGGTGGGATAGGGGTCGCTGACCACCACGAAAGCCTTGGGGTTGCGCCAGCCAGGCAGGATCTCACCGTTGATGTTCGGCCCGGCCTGCATATTGTTGTTGGTCGTGACCCAGTAGCACTTGAGCTTGCCGTCCTTGAGCGCGCGGCTCTGCGCCACCGCGTGCAGGCCCACCTTGTCAGGGATGGTGCCGTCGGGCAGCTGCCAGATTTCCTCTGTGTGCTTGCGGTGCTCGGGGTTGGTGACCACCATGTCCGCCGGCAGGCGGTGGGCAAAGGTGCCGACCTCGCGCGCCGTGCCGCAGGCGCTGGGCTGGCCGGTCAGGCTGAAGGGGCTGTTGCCGGGCTGGCTGATCTTGCCGGTCAGCAAGTGGATGTTGTAGACCATATTGTTGGCCCAGGTGCCACGGGTGTGCTGGTTGAAGCCCATGGTCCAGAAGGACACCACCTTGACCTTGGGGTCGGCATAGAGCTTGGCCAGGTCTTCCAGTTGCTTGACCGGCACGCCCGACAGCGCGCTGACTTTTTCGGCCGTGTAGTCGGCGACGAACTTGCCGAACTCCTCGAAGCTGATCGGTGTGGCGTCATTCGGGTTGCCCTTGGGCTTGCCGTCGGCGCCGGGGTAGCCATTGCTCTTGGCATCTTTTTCCAGCGCATGGGCCGGGCGCAGGCCGTAGCCGATGTCATCGGCGCCCTTCTTGAAGTTGACGTGGTTCTTGATGAACTCTTTGTTGACCTTGTTGTTCTTTATCAGGTAGTGGGCGATGTAGTTCAGGATCGCCAGATCGGTCTGCGGCTTGAAGATGATGGGCTGGTCGGCCAGATCGAAGCTGCGGTGCTCATAGGTCGAGAGCACGGCCACCTTGGTGTCCGGGTGGCTGAGGCGGCGGTCGGTGATGCGGCTCCACAAGATGGGGTGCATCTCGGCCATATTGCTGCCCCAGAGCACAAAGGCATCGGCCTGCTCGATGTCGTCGTAGCAGCCCATGGGCTCGTCGATGCCGAAGGTGCGCATGAAGCCGGTGACCGCGCTGGCCATGCAGTGCCGGGCATTAGGGTCCAGGTTGTTGGAGCGAAAGCCCGCCTTCCAGAGCTTGGCGGCGGCATAGCCTTCCCAGATCGTCCACTGGCCCGAGCCGAACATGGCGATGCCGTTCGGGCCGTCGGTCTTCAGCGCCTCTTTCCACTTGCTGGCCATCAGGTCCAGGGCTTCGTCCCAGCTGACCGGCGTGAACTCACCTTCCTTGTCGTAGACGCCGTTCTTCTTGCGCAGCAGCGGCGTGGTCAGGCGGTCCTTGCCGTACATGATCTTGGACAGGAAGTAGCCCTTGATGCAGTTCAGGCCGCGGTTCACCGGGCTTTCGATATCGCCCTGGGTGGCCACAACCTTGTCGTCCTGCACGCCCACGACGACGGAGCAGCCGGTGCCGCAGAAGCGGCAGGGTGCTTTGTCCCAGCGTACGGCGCTGTTGCTGGTCGGTGCCTTGGCGGCCGCGCCGTGGACGGTGATGGGGATGCCGGCGGCAGCGGCGGCGGCAGCAGCGGCCTGCAGTTTCAGGATGTCGCGACGATCGACTTGCATGAGGTGCTCCCGTGGCCGCCCGCCGTCTTGGCTGGCGCCCGTGAAATGAAGATGTAGATGAAAAGCATGGTCCTGGAATTGGCGCGTTTGCGCCTTGAACTGCTTCAAGTTTTTGCGCTGTCCAGCTCGCTGAGACGGGTCCGCCAGCCCTGTGCCGGCTCCTCGTGGCCGGCCGGCGCGGGGGCATCCGGGCCGCTGTACTCGAACACCAGGGAGGTGCCCAGCACATCGGGCCAGAGCGCGATGGCACCGAGCTGGGCCGCGGCGGAGATCTGCTCACAGTCCTCCATCACCAGGACCAATCGGCCGTCACCGGGGTTGTGCGTCAGTTCCACGCCTGGCAGGGTCGCGAGCCGAGCGCTCACATCGGATACATGCTCGGGCCGCATGCGCAGCACCACGCCGAGAACACTCATGGGGAACTCCTGTTCATGGCCGGGGCGCCGAAGCTGAACCGGCCGGGGTTGATTGGGGTGCAGCCGGGGCGCGAGGCCCCTGCGCGCGGGCGGCGACCAGGCCTTGCACCGCCAGCTCGCGCAAGGGGTGCTCGGCTGGGGCCAGGTCTTGCAGGCGCTGCCAATGGCGGATGGCGCCGGCCGCATCGCCCTGGCGCAGGGCGCGCGTGCCGGACAGGGCCAGGGCCTTCAAGTGATCGGGTGCGATCTGCAGCGCGCGTTGCAGCAAGGCCGCCGGTTCGCCGTCCAGCGAGCCCTGCTGGCCGCCGGCCAAGACATCGGCCAGATCGGCCATCAGGTCGGCATCGTCGGGCCGCAGGGCCAAGGCGCGGCGGTAGGCGGCGATCGAGGGTTCGCTGCGGCCCAGCACCAGGTAGGAACGGCCCAGCATGGCCCAGCCGGCGGCGTCCTCGGGCTGCTGCTGCAGGCGCCGAGCCAGGCCCGCGACCATGGCCTCGGTGCGGTCCGGCGGTGCCTCGGGCGAGATGGCCTCGGGTTGACCCTTCCAGGCATAGCCGCCCGCGCCGACGAGCAGCACCAAGCTCACGCAAGCAGCGATCAGGCGATGGGAAGGACGCGGCAGCGGCGCGGGTGGCGGCGCCAGCACCTGGTCGGCGATCTCCTGGCGCAGCCGGTCCAGCCGGGCTTGCAGCGCGGCCTGGCCTGCAGATTCACCGGCCGTGGCGCTGCCGCTCAGCTGGGCTTGCAGGGTCAGGCCTTGGTGGCGCAGCGCTTGCAGTTCCTGCTGCTGTTCTTGCGTGGGCCAGCTCATCGGATGTCTCCCTCCTCTTCGGGCGCCGCCTCAAAGGCCTCATCGGGCTGGCGTGCCAAGCGGCGCAGGTTCAGCACCAGGCCGGCCAGGGCGGCGGCCATCAGCAGGGCCGGGCCGGCCCAGAGCAACCAGGTGTTGGCTTGCAGCGGCGGCTTGTAGAGCACGAAGTCGCCGTAGCGCTCGGTCATGTAGTGGATGATTTCTTCGTCCTTTCGGCCAGCCTGCAGCTGCTCGCGCAGCCGGGCCTTCAAGTCCATGGCCAGCGGCGCATGGGAGTCGGCGATGGTCTGGTTCTGGCAGACCAGGCAGCGCAGCTGCTGGGCCAGGGCCTGGGCGCGGCGGTCCAGCTCGGCAGAGATGGGATTGGCAGAGGCGGGCTCGGCCTGGGCGCAAGACATGGCGCCGAGGCTCAGCAGCATGAGGCAAGCAAGCAGACACGCAGGCAGGCGTCTCATAGGCGGTCCAGCAAGGGTTCCAGGGTGTCGCGCAGCAGCTCGGCCGTCAGCGGGCCGACATGCTTGTAGCGAATCAGACCCTGGCGGTCGATCACAAAGGTCTCGGGCACGCCGTAGACGCCCAGGTCGATGCCGACCTGGCCGCGCGTGTCCGAGCCGATGGCGCGGTAGGGGTTGCCCAGTTCTTTCAGCCAGCGGGTGGCCTGGGCGGGCTCGTCCTTGTAGTTCAGGCCCAGCAGCTGCAACTCCGGCCGGCGCCGCGCCAGGTCCAGCAGCAGCGGGTGTTCCTCGCGGCAGGGGCCGCACCAGGAGGCCCAGACATTGAGCACGCTGATTTTGCCCGTCATGTCGGCCTGGCGCAGCGGCGCGCCGCCCTCCAGCAAGGGCGGCAGCACAAAGGCCGGCACCGGCTTGCCGATCAGCGGCGAGGGGATCTCGCGCGGCTTCAGCTGCAGGCCACGCGCCAGGAACAGGGCCAGCACGGCAAAGCCCAGCAAGGGGATCAGCGCTTTGAGCTTCATGGGCGTGCGCTCGCTCGTTGGCCCTTGCTGCGGTAGCGCCGGTCGCTGGCGGCCAGCAGGCCGCCCAAGCCCATCAGCAGGCAGCCGCCCCAGATCCAGTTGACGTAAGGCTTGATGGTGATGTGGACGATCCAGGCATCGGCCTGCTCATTGATCGGCTCGCTCAGCGAGACGTAAAGATCGCGCAGCAGGCCACTGGCGATGCCGGCTTCGGTCATGGGCATCTCCTGGCTGCGGTAAAGCCGCTTCTCGGGGTACAGGGTGGCCACAGTCCGGCCTTCGCGTGTGACTTCCACCGTGCCGCGCATGGCGCGGTAGTTGGGGCCGTCCACGGCCCGCAGCTCAGTCAGGCGGAAGCTGTGCTCGCCCAGGCGGGCGCTCTCGCCGCGCTGCAGCGGCAGGTCCTGGCTCAGGGCCAGGCTGCCGACCAGGGTGACGCCGATGATGAAGACGCCGACGCCGGCATGAGCCAGCAGCATGGCGGCCGCCGAGCGCGGCAAGGCGCGCGCGCGCGCCCACCAGCCCTGGCCCGGCGTTGGCCACAGGCGTTCACCGAGCTCCAGCGCCACCGACACCAGCACCCACCAGGCCAGCAGCAGGCCGCCCCAGGCGGCCAGGCTCAGCTGCGCGGTGGCCCAGCCATGGGCGCCGGCGGCCAGCGGGCTCAGCAGCAGCGGCCAACGCAGGCGGCGCAGCAGCTCGGCGCTGTCCATGCCCTTCCAGCGTAGCAGCGGCCCCAGGCCCATCAGCAGAATCACCGGTGCCATCAGCGGCACGAACACGGCCTCGAAATAGGGCGGGCCGACCGAGATCTTCTGTCCGCTCACGGCGTCCAGCGCCATCGGGTAGAGCGTGCCCAAGAGCACCGCGCCGCAGGCGGCCAGCAGCATCACATTGTTGGCCAGCAGCGTGGTTTCGCGGCTGCGCCAGTGGAAGCGCGCCCCCAGGCCGACCGCGCTGGCGCGCGCCGCATACAGGCTCAGCGAGCCGCCCACCACCAGCACCAGAAAGATCAGGATGGCCAGGCCGCGCTGCGGGTCGGTGGCGAAGGCATGGACCGAGCTGAGCACGCCCGAGCGGACCAGAAAGGTGCCCAGCAGGGACAGCGAGAAGGTGACGATGGCCAGCAGCACCGTCCAGGCCTTGAAGACGCCGCGCTTTTCGCTGACGGCCAGCGAGTGCAGCAAGGCTGTGCCGGCCAGCCAGGGCATGAAGCTGGCGTTCTCGACCGGGTCCCAGAACCACCAGCCGCCCCAACCGAGCTCGTAGTAAGCCCACCAGCTGCCCAGGGCAATGCCCAGGGTCAGAAAGGCCCAGGCGGCGCTGGTCCAGGGCCGGGCGAAGCGCGCCCAGGCGGCGTTGAGCTCGCCGCCGGCCAAGGCCGCGATGGCGAAGGCAAAGGCCACGGCGAAGCCGACATAACCCATATACAGCATGGGTGGGTGCAGCACCATGCCGGGGTCCTGCAGCAGCGGGTTCAGGTCGCGGCCCTCGGGCAGGCCGGGCACCAGCCGGGCAAAAGGATTGGAGGTGACGAGCAGAAAGACCAGAAAGCCGGCCGCCAGCGCCCCCAGCACGCCCAGCACCCGTGCGCGCAGCGACGCCGGCAGCTGCCGGCCGGCGGCCGCGACGGCCAGGGTCCAGGCCACCAGCAGCCCCACCCACAGCAACATCGAGCCCTCATGCCCGCCCCAGACCGCGGCGATGCGGTAGGCCAGGGGCAGCTCGCGGTTGGAATGCTGGGCCACATAGGCGACCGAGAAGTCGCTGGCCACAAAAGCCTGGGTCAAGGCCAGATAGCCCAGGCCCACCAGGGCGGCCAAGGCCAGGGTCAAGGGCCGGTCCAGCGCCATCCAGTCGGCGCGTTGACGCTGCGCGCCCAGCACCGGCAGGCCGGCCAGCAGCAGGGCCACGCCCAGGGCCAGCCAGAGGGCGAGATGTCCGAGTTCGGGGATCACGGCGTGCTGCCTTTCAGGGTCTGGGCGGCCCGCTCGCGGGCCTGCTGGCTGCGCTGCAGCGCGTCGGCGGCCTCGGGCGGCATGTAGTTCTCGTCATGCTTAGCTAGCACCTCGCGGGCCAGGAACTGCCGGCCCTGCAACTGGCCTTGCGCGACCACGCCCTTGCCCTCTTTGAACAAGTCAGGCAGGGCACCGTTGAAACTGACGGGCACCTGCTCGCTGCCGTCGCTGATCACGAACTGCACCTGCACGCCTTCGCGCCGGACGCTGCCCGGCTGCACCAGGCCGCCGATGCGGAAGCTGCGGCCTTGCGGCGCCTCATGCGCAGCCACCTGGCTGGGCGTGTAGAAGAAGACCAGATTGCTGCGGAAGGCATTCATCACCAGGGCCGCGATGGCGCCCAGGGCCAGCAGGCCGGCAGCGATCAGCAGCAGGCGGCGGTGGCGAGTTTTCATCATTCGCCGTCCTCCTCGGACAGCTGCAGCAAGGCTTGGCTGTGGCGGCGCCGGGCCAGGCCCACCTCGGCCAGCATCCAGAGCAGGGCCGAGCCGTAGCTGCCCCAGACAAAAAAGCCGTAGCCGTCCATATGGAAGAAATCAGCCGCGCTGTGCCAGTTCATGTGGCTTGTCCTTTCTTGCTCAGGGCCTGCACCCAGGCGCTGCCATGTTCGCGCTCCAGGATCAGGCCGCGGGCGCGGGTGAAGATGACAGCGAAGGCATAGGCCCAGCAGGCCAGGCTCATCACGGCCAGGGCCTGCAACATGGTCTCGGCCATGCGCGGCGCGGCCGTCAGGCTGATGCTGGCGCCCTGGTGCAAGGTGTTCCACCAGCGCACGCTGAAATAGATGACAGGCACATTGACCACACCGACCAGGGCCAGCAGGGCACCGGCCGGGTCGGCCCGCTGCGGGTCCTCGATGGCGTGCACCAAGGCCAGATAGCCGAGGTAGAGAAACAGCAGGATCAGCTCCGAGGTCAGGCGCGCGTCCCAGACCCACCAGCTGCCCCAGCTCGGCTGGCCCCAAAGCGCACCGCTGAGCAGGGCGATCACGGTGAAGCCGGCGCCGGTCGGTGCGATCGCCCGCGCCAGCAGCGAGGCCATGCGCGCCTTGAAGGCCCAGCCGATGGCGGCCCAGAAAGCCAAGGCCAGATAGAGCAGCATGGACAGCCAGGCCGCCGGCACATGGATGAAGAGGATGCGATAGGCCTGGCCCTGGGTGGCGTCGGTCGGCGCTTTGAAGAAGGCCAGGTACAGGCCCAGGGCCGCCAGCCCTGCGGCCAGCAGCCACAGGCCCGGCAACAGGCGGCCGGCCAGCGCGTAGAAACGCGAGGGCGCGGCATAGGTGTAGAAGCGGTGCGTGCGTGTCATGGGGTGTTGGGGCGAGGTCAGCAAGTCCATCAGATCAGGGCAATGCGCAGGGCCGCGGCGGTGGCCGCCGGCAGGGCCAGCAGGGCGCCGATCAGCAGGGCGGCCAGCAGGGACAGATGGCCGTCAACAGGCAGGCCGGCCTCCAGCGCGCCGACGGCGCCGCTGCCGAAGATCAGAACAGGCACCGCCAGCGGCAGCACGATCAGCAGATTGAGCAAGGCGCCATTGCGCAGGCCCAGGGTCAGGGCGGCGGCCAGATTGCCCAGCAGGCTCAAGCTCGGCGTGCCCAGCAGCAGGCTCAGCATCAAGAGACCGAGGCTGTCGCTGTGCATGCCGTACATCAGGCCCAGCAGCGGCGTGGCCAAGAGCAGGGGCAGGCCATGGCTCATCCAGTGAGCCATGGCCTTGACGGCAGCCAGGCGCCAGGCCGAGTGCGGTGGCAGCAGCAATTGGTCCAGGCTGCCGTCCAGGGCATCGGCGGCATACAGGCTGTGCAGGGACAAGAGACTGGCCAGCAAGGCCAAGACCCACAACACGCCCGGCGCCATTCGACGCAGCTGCTCGGGTTCGGGCCCCAAACCGAGCGGAAACAGGCAGGCCGCCAGCAGCAAAAAGGCCACCGGCAGGCCGGCATCGAGCGGCCGGCGCGCCGCCAAACGCAGCTCGCGCTGCAGCAGCAGTTGCGCTCCGCCGCTCATGGCCGCGCTCCATCCAGCTGCAGCTGGCGCGCGCCGGCGAGTGGCGCCAGCGGCTGATGGCTGGTGAACAGGGTCGCGCCGCCGGCCTCGCCATGCCGCTGAATTAGCTGGCAAAGCAGAGCCACGCCCTGGTCGTCGAGCGCGTCAAAGGGTTCGTCCAGCAGCCAGCAGCAGCCCGGTTGAGCCAGGGCCAGTGGCGCCAGCGAGGCACGACGGCGCTGACCCTGACTCAGGCTGCGCGCCGGCCGCCGGCGCAGCGGCAGCAGCTCGAAATAGCGCAGCGCCGCCAGCACTGCCGCCTCGTCATCGGCCAGGCCTTGCCAACGGGCGGCAAAGCGCAGGCCTTCAATCACGCTCAGTTCGTCCTTCAGGCCATTGCTATGGCCCAGATAGCGCAGTGGCGCGTGGCGCTGAAGCCGGCCTCCGTCGGCGGGGCGCAGTCCTGCCAGAGTTCGCAGCAACGTGGTCTTGCCGCAGCCGTTGGCGCCTCGCAACCAGACGCAGTCGCCCGCCCGCAACGCCAGGTTCAGTCCGGCGAACAGCGGCCCGCTGCCACGCTCGCAGCGCAGTTCGGTGGCTTCCAGCAGCGCAGCTGCGTGGGGAGCACTAACAGGGTCGTTCAAAGCTTGGGATCATTGGAAAGCGGGCGGCCAGTGTGCGGGAAGAAGCATTTTTTTCCCTTGATGTGTATTAAGTTCAGAACCCGAAATGATCTGGGGCGATGGACGTCGAGAGACACGAGATCGGGAATGCGCCACTGAGCCACAGGGGAAACACAAAGAGGCACAAGTTGCATACCTCTGTGTCGATGCTTTTGTCCGGCCACCTTGGGACTCGGCACTGTTCCTTCGCGATCATGAGGTGAGCGCGATACGGCGCTCAATGCGAAGTCCCCTCCTCCCGACTGATCTTGTTCCAGACGTTGTATTTGCCGACCGGCTTGCTCATGGGGATGCGCTTCACTTCCTTGAAGGTGGCGGCGTCGTAGACGATCAAGGCGCCGTTTAGTTCCCAGAGGCTGGCCAGGGCGAAGCGGCCGTCTTTGGTGAACTCGATATGGGCCAAGGTTTTGCCGGGCTCGCGCACCTGGGCCACGACCTCAAGGCTTTGCTTGTCGATGATGGTCAAGGTGTCCTTCGCCTCCTTGCCGCCCATCATGGAGTCGGCCCAGGCATAGCGGCTCTTGGCATGGCTGCGCATGAAGAAGCCCGGGCCGGGCGTGGTGATCTCGCGCACCAGATCCCAGCTCTTGAGGTCGATCACGCTGATGCGCCCGTCTTTGAGGTTAGGGCTGGCCATCAGGCGGCGGCCCTTCCAGTCAAAGCTGATGCCGGAGCCGAGGTGGGGCATGCCGGCAATGGGCAGGCTGCTGACCTTGCGCCGGGCGTTCAGGTTGACCACCTGGCCCAGGGTGGATTTGCTGGCGCCGCCTGCTGCGTCAGCGCCCGGCCGGGCGGAGCCCAAGACATGGTTGTAGCTGTCGTCGAAGAAGAAGTCGTCCAGCGGCTCATCCAGTGGCGTGCGGCGCGCATTCAGGTAGCCGGGGCGGGCGATGGCCTCGCCCATGCGGTAGTCATGCACTAGGCCGTCATGGATCACCTCGACCTTGGGGTCGTAAGAGATCTCCCACAACTCGGCAATGTCCTTGAGCGCCACCACAAAGCTCTTACGCGGGGCGGCGTCGTAGACGGCGGAAACTCGTGAAACCTGCTTGCCGTCCATGCTCTTGGCCTCAAACTGCTTGACCAAGTTCAGGTCGGCATCGAACAGCACCACTTCTTGCGGCAGGTAGTTGGCCGCCATGACCCAGCGGCCATCGCTGCTGACGGCCACATTGCGCATATTCAGGCCGGCCCGCACTTCGGCCACTTGTTTGAGGTTCCAGAGGTCGTACTTGCTGATCCAGCCATCGCGAGAACCGAAGTAGACATAGCGGCCATCGGGCGTGAACTTAGGTCCACCGTGTAGGGCGTAGCGGCTGGGGAAGCGATGGATGGTCTCGAAACGGTCGCCATCCAGTAGGCTGATGTGGTGGTCACCGCCCTCCACCACCACGAAGAGGTTCATCGGGTCAGCTTTCCATTGCGGGCGGGCCGGCCATTGGCGGCTGTCCGCATCAAAGCTGCGCGAGCGGCGGATGTCGTCCGCAGCCCATTGCGGCGCAGGCAGCTGCGGCTGGTAGATATAGGCGGCCAAGGCCTGAATCTCGGCCTCGCTGAGCTGGGCGCCAAAGGCCGGCATCTGCGTGGCCGGGCGTCCCTCACGAATCAGCTTGATGGCCTCTGAGCGGCGCAGGCGCTCCAGGCTTTCCGGCAGCAGGGCCGGGCCCATCACGCCGAGGCGTTGCTCGCCGTGGCAGCTGGCGCATTGCTGCTGGTACAAGGCGCCGGCCTCCACAGTTTGCGCACGGGCAAAGTCCCAGGCCAGACCGAACAGGCCCAGCACCAAGGCGAGTTTGACGAGGGTCTTCAACTGTTCTGTGTTCATCATCATGCCCCCTCGCTGCTGTTGATGACTTCAACAGGCTGAATGTGGATGGGCTTGGCACTGCTGTTCCTGCTGCCGCTGCTGCGCTTTGCGCTGAAAGGCTTCACACTGCCATCACGCGGCCCCGATTGGCCGCTGAGCGCTTGCAGGCGCGCGCTGGCTTCGGCAGACAGGCCGATCTCGGCATCGTCCAGATAGCAGCCCGGGTCCTCGGCCCAGAGGTCGCCACTGGTTTGCTGGGCTCGCACCCGGGTGTTGCCCCCGCAGATGGCGAAGTGCTGGCATTCGGCGCAGCGGCCTTTGACCGGACGCGGCTTGGTCTTCAGGCCGTCCATCAGCGGGTCGCTGCGGTCTTGCCAGATGGCCGAGAAGGGGCGTTGGCGCACATTGCCCAGGCTGTAATGCCACCACATGGTGTCGGGATGCACCTCGCCCAGGTTGTCGATATTGGCTACACCCACGCCAGAGGCATTGCCGCCCCAGGCCACCAGGCGCTGGCGCAAGTCATCCGCCCATTGCGGCCAGCGTGCGCTGACCCAGGCCAGCAGATAGACGGCGTCGGCATCGTTATTGCCGGTGACGTACTCGCGCGGCTGCGGCGCGGCGGTGCTGACATCTTCCAGCGCATCGCGCCAGGCGTTTTCGAATAGCAGGTCCAGCGCGGCGCGCGTGGCTTTGAAGTGGGCATCCCGGCCGCGGTGGATATTGCCGCGCCCGGCGTAGTTGAGATGGGAAAAGTAAAACTTGTCGACCTGCTCCTCGCGCATCAGCTCCAGCAGGGCCGGAAAGTCTTGCTGATTCAAGTCGGTGAAGGTGTAGCGCAAGCCCGTTCTAACGCCCCGCGCACGCAGCAGGCGCAGCGCGCCCAGTGAAGCATCGAAGGCACCGTCTAGCCGGCGGAAGCGGTCATGTGTTTCGCGCAGGCCGTCGATGCTGATGCCCACGTAGTCGAAGTTCTGCTGCGCGATGCGCGCGGCCATGGCGGCATCGATCAAGGTGCCGTTGGTGGAGAGCGCGGTGTAGAAGCCCATGGCCTGGGCGCGCGAGGCGATCTCGAACAGGTCTGGCCGCAGCAAGGGCTCGCCGCCCGAGAGGATCAGCACCGGCACGCCGGCAAGTTTGAGGTCATCCATGACGGTGCAGACCTCGGCAAAGCTCAGCTCGCCGGGATAGTCATGGTCGGCAGACAAGGCGTAGCAATGCTTGCAGGTCAAATTGCAGCGCCGGGTCAAGTTCCAGATCATCACCGGGCCTCGGGCCTTGGCTGGATCCGCGGAAGCGGCGCGGTCGGCCTGCGCCTTGGCGCGCCCTTGCGGGCTGGGATAGTGGCCGTCTTGCTCGGCCCGCGCGACTTCGCGCAGGTATTGGCTGATACGCAACATGCTTTGGCCTTTCTTTTCTTTGAACTTATTCGGGCTTCAAGCGCAGGCCGGTCTTTTTGAGAATGGCGCTGCTGTAGAGGATGTCATTGGCCCGGCAAGCGCGGCCCAACAACTCGCGCAGCGCCCGGGCTTGCGCCTCGACCTCAGCGCGGCTGCGGCCATGCAGCATGGCAAACAGGTTGTAAGGCCAGTGCGGCAAGCGGCGCGGCCGGCGGTAGCAGTGGCTGACGCCCTCGAAGGCGGCGACCAGTGGGCCCAGGGTGTCGATCTGTGCATCGTCGATGTCCCACACCGTCATGCCGTTGGCCGTATAGCCCAGGCGGTAGTGATTGGGTACGGCGGCAATGCGGCGGATCAGGCCCGAGGCCTGCATCTGAGCCAATTCTTCGCACACCTGAGCCTCACTGATGCCCAGCATGGCGCCCAGCGCTTCGAAGGGGCGTTCAACCAAGGGCAGACCACTTTGCGTGGCCAGCATCAGGGCACGCTGCAGCGGGCTGAGCGCGGCTGCGGCTTGGCCTGAGGTGCTTTGCTGTGAGGCGGTATCAGTCATGGCCCTGCCCTTGCTGCTGTTCAAACCCGTCGTGATCCGACCAAGCGTGGGCGCGGGCCTCAAGGCGCAGGCCCACAAAGTACTCACGCTCTTTGGGAAAAGCCAGCACCTGCAAGCCCGTCAGGGACTCGATGTGCGCGCAGACGCCAGAGATTTCTTCCGGCGTTTCGGTGGCCAGCACAAACCACATATTCAGCGCATGGTCGCGGCGATAGTTGTGCGCGACTTCGGGAATGGCGTTGAGCTGTGCCGTCACCGCCTCGAATTGCGCCTCGGGCACTTGCATCGCCGCCAGCACAAAAAGACCACCGGCGCGTTCGATCTGAAACAGGGGGCCGATTCGGCTCAAGACGCCCTCGGACAAGAGCCGGCGCAGGCGCAGCAGAACCAAGGATTCGCTGCAGCCCAGCTCCTTGCCGATCTGCTCAAAGGGGCGCGGCTGCAGCGGTATGGACGTTTGCAGGCGGTTGATCAGCGCCGCGTCAAGGGCATCGAGTCTCGCCTCGTCTTGGCGCGGGAACTGCGGTGCTGAAGTGGTGTCGCCTCGTCTGGCGCTATGGCGCTCATGCATAGTGACCTGCCTCGGTTTGAATCGCTTTTACTGGCTGGCGAAAGTAGCTGGGCCCGCATTGTTTGAAGCGCCGCCGACTGAACAGCACGGCTTGCGGAAAAGCCTGTAAACCGGCAACTTCGCGCGCCTGACTCAGCCACTGCTGCACCTCTTCCCTAGCGCGCCCATGCACCATGCAATAGAGGTTGTAGGGCCATTGGTTCGCGCGAGAGCGGCGGTAGCACAGGGTGACGCCGGGCTGGCGTGCGAGCAGCGCGGCATGCGCATCCACCTGATCGTCGGGCACATCAAACACACACATGGCATTGGCTGCGAAGCCCAATTCGTGGTGCCGAACAATCACGCCAAAGCGCCGCAACACTCCATGATCCAACCAGGTTTGCAGGGTGCGCAAGACCCGCTGTTCGGGCCAGCCCACCGCTTCGGCCCAGGCCGCATACGGGCGGGGCAGCAAGGGCAGGCCTTGCTCAACACAAGCCGCCAGGCTGCGCTCTTCGGCTGCAACACGCCGGCCTTGGCTAGCGGGCGCCTGAGCCGTCGGCTGAGCGGCATGCAGATCGGAACCACGGGCCGCGCAATTCACGCCATGCGGGTCCTTGAGGTCGAAGCCCAGATTGATGCGATAGGCCCGCTCCATCGGCAGCCGCAGGATTTCAAGGCCGCATTGCTGTTCCAGTTCCGCCAGTTCCTGCGCCAGGCAGTCCATGTCCGGGCCGGTGATCACGAACCACAAATTGAAATAGTGTTCGCGTTCGTAGTTGTGGTTCACGCCGGGCATGGCGTTGACCCGCTGCGCCAGCGCCTCCAATTGCGCTGGCGGAACCGCCATGGCGCACAACAGGCCCGCCCCTGCCGCCCGCGCGCCCCAAATGCCGCCGATGCGCGAAAGGCTGCCTTGCTCGCACAAGCGCTGCAGGCGAGCCATCACCGCATCGCCATCACTGAGACCCAGCGCCTTGGCCAGTTCCGTAAAGGGTTCGGCGCAGATGGGAAAGCGCTGCTGCCAGCGGTTCAGCAACTCCTCATCTTGGGCGCTGGTGGGCAGGTGGGACATGGCGCTCAGAACCCGCTGCGCTGGGAGCGACTGGTGAAGAAGATGCCGCTCGGCGCCACGGCCTTGAGCGTCGCTTGGCGCGCGAAGCTGCGGGTGTCCAGCACGTTGACGGCGTTATCGTCACGGGTCGAAATCCAGACCGACTCACCGCGAGGAGTGAACTCCATATGCAGCACCGCCTTGCCGGGACTCAGAGTTTGAATGACCTGCCGGCTCTGGGTATCGATCACCTGGACCTGGTTGTAGTCGGGCACCGCGAAGTTCACCCAGACCTGGCGCCCGTCCGGCCGGGCCATCACGAAGACCGGCTGCCCGGCCACCGGGATACGGCCCAGCTCCTGCCAGCTGTCAATGTCCACCACCAGCACCTCGTGCCGGCCGATGGCCGGTAGATAGGCCTGCCGGCCGGCAATGGCCCAGCCGCGCAAGTGCGGCATCTTGAACACCGGCAAAGGCTCCTGGCCACGGCCATAGCCGGCCAAGATGCGCTCGGCCTTGGGCTCCGCGGCCCAGAGGTCGATCTTGACCAGCCCGTCTTCCCCGAAGAGGCCGGCGATGTAGTAGCGGCCATCCGGTGTGATGAGGGCGTCATAGGGCTGCCGACCAACGTTCTTGAACTTCTGCACCTGCGGCGCCTGGCCTGCGGCCACGCCGGAGAGATCGGCGATCCAGATCTCATTGGCATCGAACAAGGCGTACATGAAACGCTGGCCCGGCAGTTCAACCAGGCCCACGACGCGGGACAGCTTGCCGGGCTCGTACTCCGCCGGTATATCGGCCACCAGGCGCAGCGTCTGGCTGTCAAACACCCGGATGCCGCCCGGCTGATAGTTCTGGGCGGCCACCAGGCTGCCATCCTGAGAAATGGCTCCGCCAATCGAATTGCCGCTTTGCTGGATTCGGCCCACCAAGCTGCGGCTGGGCAAATGCACTTTGCTGAGCGCGCCATCGCGCCCAAAAACAAAGGCGTAGGCGCCGTCGCGGGAGTAGACCAGGGAGGCATGCGACAAGTCGCCCAGCCCCTTGATAGCCCCCAGCACCTCACGGCGGCTGGTGTTGACCACCTGCAAGCTGCCACTGGCGCGTTCAACCACCAGGCCAAGATCGCCGGTGCCGACAGCAAGCGGTGTTGGCGGCGGTGGCGCGGGAGGCGTGGCGACACAGGCGGCGAGCGGGACGCACAGGCTGAGCAAGGCGAACACGCGGGCGCCTGCGAACTTGATGCGACGGGCGCGATGGACAGACATGAATGAGGAAATGGAGACGAAGTTCATGGCCTGTGCTCTTGCGAAGCAAGCTCCTGTTTTGGCGCTGGGGGCAGCTGCATATAGGCCGCCAGCCAATCGGCTTCTGCCGCAGTGATCATGCTTTTCCAGGCGGGCATGGGCGTTCCCGGCCTGCCGTGGTAAATCGTGGCGGCAATAGCAGCCTGCGGCAGCTGCTGCATGGCCTCGGCGTGAATGGCAGGCCCCAGGCCACCGGTCAGACGCAGACCGTGGCAGGAGCCGCAATCATGCGCAAGCATGCGCCGCAGCTGTTGCTGGCGGGCCGGGCTGGGTTGGCTGTCAGCAAGCACCGGACTTGTTGGCGCAGGCTGCGCCGCCACGCCGGGGCTTACGAATCCGTAGAGCAACACAGTTAGCAGCAGCAGGTCATTGCGATTCAACATGCCGCCATGCTCCCCTGCGAGGCATCAACTGTCCTTGAACTGCATCAAGGACGAAGAGAAGCCACGCTCTCCACAATCAGGCCATGCACCGCAAACAAGGTGTCAGCGCCGGAGCCCCAAAAAATGAGTCCACGTATCGAGCCCCGCCACTTCTCCCGCCCCAGCAACAGCCCGACTTGGGCGCAAGTGACCTTGGTCGGCGCCGGCCCCGGCGACGCCGAACTGTTGACCCTTAAGGCCGCGCGGGCGCTGGCTGAGGCGGAGTTGGTGCTCTACGACAATTTGGTGTCGGCCGAGGTGATGGCCCTGGTCAATCCCGCCGCGGAGACGATCTTCGTCGGCAAGAAGTGCGGGCTACACGCCCTGAGCCAGGAAGGCATCATTGAACTGATGATCAAGCTAGTGCGCGGCGGACGCCGCGTGCTGCGACTCAAAGGGGGGGACCCCTATATCTTCGGCCGCGGTGGCGAAGAGGCCGAGGCCCTGGCTGCGGCAGGCATTCAGTTTGAAACCGTGCCCGGCATCAGCGCCGCACAAGCGGCCGGCGCGGCAGCAGGCATTCCACTGACGCATCGCTCACATGCCGGCACCCTGATCTATGCCACCGGTCATCTTCGCGCCGCCAAGGACACAGATGATGCGGACTCTGAAGCCCTGCCCCTGGACTGGCCCATGCTGGCCCGCCCCCATCAAACGGTGGTGATCTATATGGGGCTGAACAGCCTGCCCCTGATCAGCCGCCAACTGATTCTGCATGGCTTGCCTGCCGATACCCCGGCCGCGCTGGTTGAGAACGCCAGCCTGCCGCAGCAGCGCTGCATCCGCGGCAGCTTGGCCGAGCTGCCAGAGTTGGCCCGCAGCCACGCCCTGAAGTCCCCTACTCTGCTGATGATTGGCGAGGTGACCGCCATGCATGAGAGGCTCAGCCCTGCGATGCACCAAGCTGATGCCCAGCTGCCATCGGGGCTGAAGAAAGCGGCCGCAATGGTCACAGCCGGCTCGCCGGAGCGTCACTGCAAGGTGTAGCTGGCCAACTCGCGGGGCTGCAAGATGTGGATGTCGCGCCGCGAGATTTGAATCAAGCCTTCGTCCTCTAACTCCCGTAGCACTCGGGAGAAGTACTCTGGCGTCAGGCTCAGGCGCGAGGCGATCGTGGCCTTGCTGACCGGCAGCGACACGGTATGGGGCCGGGCCGGTGCGCAGCTCTCGTCTGATTGCCCCTTCAGTAAGAAGCCCACCACTCTTTGCAGACCACTGTGCAGGCAATAGCTTTCCACGTCATGCAGCAAATTCTGGATGCGCTGTGAGGCCTGGGCCAATAAGCGCAGCGAGAAATTGGGGTCCCGGCCAATCTGCGCGACCAAGGCGGCCTTCGGAATGCGCAGCAAGAGCGAATCACTGAGTGACAGCGCGCTGAAGCCGTGGCGCTGGTCATTGAAGATGGCGGACTCCCCCAGGCTTTGGCCCGGGCCGATCAGCTCCAGCACCTTTTCGCTGCCATTGGCGGCCAGGGCGAAGACTTTGATGCGGCCGGTGATGACGATGTGCAGGCTGTCACAGATGTCCCCGGCGCTGAACAGATTGCGGCAGCGGGGAACACGCACCAAGCTGCAGCCATGATCGACGATGCGGGCAAGGTCATCATCATTGATCCCGCGGAAAAGTGGCTGCACGGCGATGTAACGCGTTATCTCAAGCGGTACGTGATTCGAAGGGCTGCTCATGGGTTTGACCTCGTTGCGGGGCGAAAGGAAGAAGGCGCTGCGAGCGCGATTCTGTTCGGCTGCAAATCGGTCAACTTGACGTGCGTCAAGTCATTGTGGGCAGTAGTTCTTCAGAACTATCCACCCTAGTTCTAGCGAACGATGGGCAATGGTTTCGAAGCTACCGCCATCAAACCCCGGTGTAGTTCGCTAGGGCTGAGGCATCGCGGATGCGGATGTCGCGGCGGTCCACCTCGATCAGCCCGGCGGCCTCAAGCTCATGCAGCACGCGCGAAAAATACTCCGGGGTAAGGCTGAGCCGGGAGGCGATGGTCGCCTTGCTCACCGGCAGTGACACGGTGATGACTTCGCCATTCACACAGTCTTCCGCCACTTGATCCCGCAGCAAATAGCCGATCACGCGCTGCACACCGCTATGCAGGGCATAGGCCTGCACGTCATGCACGAGGCCATGCAAGCGGCGCGAAATACCCGCCAGCATGCGCAAGGCAAAGCGGCTGTCTTGCTCGATTTCAGTCAGCACGGCCTGCTTGGACACGGACAAAAGCAGGCTGTCAGTCAAGGCTTGAGCATTGATGATGTAGGGCTTGCCGGTGAACATCAGCGCCTCGGCAAAGCTGTGGCCGGGGCCCACCAACTCGATCACCTTCTCCTGCCCGGACGGCGAGATGGCGAAGAGCTTGACCTGCCCGGTCACCGTCACATGAAACTCTTCGCAGGGCTGTCCGACCCGAAAAATGGTGTCGCCCCGCGCCAGGCGGCGCAAGCTGCAGCCCGTTGCCAGGCGGGCCAGTTCGGCTGCACTCAAATCCGTGAATAGGGGCAGCACCGAGAGGTAGCGGGGTAAATCAAATGCGCGCATATCCATGGCGGGTCTCCCTAGTGATGGCGGCGTGTGCAGAGACTGCATTGTCGAGAGCGCCCAAAATCCCGGCCTTGATATTGCTTAAGTCTGCGGCGAGGAGCCAAGCAAAGTGACAGCCACGCAGTGGCGCCGCCGCTTTGCCTTTTGCTCGCTCAGCGGGTCAGTTGCCCGTAGATGCCCGCCAGCCGTATGGGCAGCTCGCTCGGGCGCACCACGCGGGCCCAACCTTGGCGCCCGAAGATGTGCGGCAGATAGTCAGGAGCCTCGGCGTCGATGCTCAGGCAAAAGGGCTGCAAACCGGCGCGGCGGGCTTCCAGCACGGCTTCGCGGGTGTCCTCGACGCCCCAGCGGCCCTCGTACACATCCAGGTCATTGGGCTTGCCATCGGTCAACAGCAAAAGCAGGCGCTGCCGCTCCGGCCTTTGCTGCAGGCGCTTGGTGGCCAGGCGAATGGCCGCGCCCATACGGGTGTAGTAGCCCGGCTTGATGGCGGCAAGCCTAGCTGTCACCGGGCCCGACCAGTTCTCCTCAAAGCTCTTCAAATGCTGAATGCGGATCTGGCTGCGCCGCACCGAGCTGAAGCCCAGCATCGAGAACGGGTCACCGCAGGCTTGCAAGGCCTCTCCGAAAACGAACAAGGCATCCCGAATCACCTCGATCACCCGCGCATCGTTATTCGCATAGGCATCGGTAGACAGGGACAGATCGGCCAGCAGCAGCGTGGCCAGGCTGCGCTCGCCCCGCTGCCGGCGGGCGTAGACCTGCGGGTCAGGCCCGCCGCCAGACTGAACGGAGGCCAGATGGCGCACCCAGGCGTCGAGATCCAAGGCTTCACCTTCGCTGCAGCCGCGTTGCCATTTGGGGGCTGCGCGCAAGAGCTCCAGGCGCCGCCTGACCTGGCGCGCGGTTCGGCGCAGCGCGGGGCTGGGGCGCAAGGGGCTGGCACCGGGTCGCGTCACCAGGGTTTGAACCTGGCAATGGCCGGGCAAGAGGCGCTGGCGCTTCCAGTCCCATTCAGGCAGCAATTCGCCTTCGCCCAGCGGCAGGTCGTCCGCGCTGGCGCTTGGCAGGTCCAGATCGAACTTGACCCGCGCGGCGCCGGCGACACCGTCGCGCGACAGGGTGAGTTGCTCCATGTCGTCGGCGGCCGCTTGTGCTTGCTCGTCGTCGGGCTCATCATCCTGACCTCGATCCAAGGGAATGTGCTCGCTCCAGCTTTGCAGCGACTCGGTTTTGGAAGGCAGCAAGAGCGGCGCGCGCTCGCTCGCGGGCTTGGCTTGCCGGGTGCGCCGGCGCTTTTTGGTCAGCGCAAGCTCGGCATCGTCGGGTTGAGGTGGCGCGCCATTGCCAGCTCTAGGCTGACGGATTTCTTGTTTGCCCCCCGCGCCTGCCGCAAGCTCGGGTGGCAAGGCCTGCAGCCACAGCCATACGGGCGCGAGACGGGGTGCCTGGGCATGCCATTCGAACTCGTCCAGCGAGGTCGCCTCAGCCGGGTCTTCATCCGCCAGCAGAAAGGCTTGCAGCCGCTGTTCGGCGGCCTGATCCGGCGCGGGCAATTTCAGCGCGTCGGCACGGCGTTGCGCCAGATGGGCTGACCTCAAACGCTCCCACCGTGGTCGCAAACCCGGGCAGCGCTGCAAGGCCAGGCGCGTGGCGACGAGATTGTCTGCCGCCCACCGGCCGCTGGGCACGAAGGCAGCGGCCAGAGCAGCCAGCCAAAGATAGAGGTCGCGGTTGAGTGCGCTGTCGGCAAACAAGGCAATGCGTGGCGGCAAGGCCAGGGTCTCTTCGTCCAAGCGGGGCAATGCGGCGCGCACGCCACTGCCCGCCAGACGTTGCAGCCAGGTGCGCGGGCCGCCAATGCGCATATCAGCGGCCGGCACGATGCGCGTGCCAGGCGCACCGCCCGCAGCGCGGTAGAGCAAAGCCACCGCGCCACTGACCTCCGTGAGGGCAATGGCGGCTGAAGCAAAACTGCGATCCGCAGCGCCGTTAATGAAGCGATGCCAGCGTTCGCCTACCCACTCTTCCATGACTAGCTTTCTTGCTGAATTTGATTCGAAGAATGGGCGTCAATGCCATGATCGGCCGCGCCTTCAGGAGGCGGGCGGTCCCCGCCTGTGCGCAGCTTGTGTTGCTGCTGTTGCTGGTGCTGTCGCAAGGTTTCACGCAGCGCATCGGCGCCCACCTTCCACTCCAGCTGCGGCTGCACGAGCTGGGGCTGATGATCTTTGGATTCGGCACACTGGTCCAGACAACGGCCGCACTGCACGCAGGAAAACATCTGCCGCTTGATCTGACGTGGCCGCAGGCGCATGGGGCAGACGCGGTCGCAGGCGCTGCCTTCGGGCGCCCGGGCAGTGCTGCACTGGCGGCAATCGCTGGCCCGTTCGCGCTTGTACGAAACCACCAAGGCACGCGGATTGGCCATCCAGGCCAGGCTTTGAAACAGACCCACGGCGCAGCCGAAGCGGCAAAACAGATGGCGGGCAAACAGCAACTCCAGCGTGAACACGAGGCTGCCGATCACGATGAAGCGGGTCTGGTTTGGCGTCAGGCTGCCACTCAGCAGCCCGGCCCAGATCTGCCCCGGTGGCAGCAGATAGGTCAGCAAGGTGATGGCCCAAAGAAAGCCGAAGAGCGCGCAGCTGATGGCGAACACCGGCCACCAGCGCCGCTGCGTCTGCTCGCCGACCCGCAGGCTGGCTTGCTCGTCCCAGAGGCTGAACTTGCCACACGCCTTGTGCAGCAATGCGTTGAGCCCCTCAACCAGCGAGAAGTGCGGGCAGAGCCAGCCGCAGTAAAGCCGCCCCCAGCGCCAGGCCACGCCAAGAAACAGCAGCACCACCAGCAGCGCGGGCAAGATGCCACGAACAATCAAGTTGAGTGCAGCGGTATTGGCCGAAACTTGGCCATGCGCCAGCCCGTCTATCCCTAAGCTCCAGCGCATGCCCAGCACCCAGAGCTGTGTCTCGTTCAAATCGAAACGCAGCAGATCAAGCCCGGGCGCCAGCAAGAACAAAGCGAAGAAGGCCAACTGGGTGGTGCGGCGCCGCCGCTGCAGACGCCGGCTGTGTTCGGAGGCCGCAGCGCTAGCCTCAGTCAATGTTTCAGCCATCGCCGATCACCGCACGCAGCACCTCGTGCAGGGCGGCGCCGGTGTCGGCATCATCGGTCAGTGCATCAACGATGGCCGCTCGGCAGCTGACCAGCAAAGGCAGACCGGCCACATGCAGGCGCGCCGCCATCACCAGCAAACGGGTGCTGGCGGTTTCCTCCAGATCCTGCTCGGTCAAGCGGCGCAAGGCTTGAGCCAAACGCACCAGCTGCGCCGCCACTGCCGGCGTGCAAGCACTCTCGGTGGCGACGATGCTTTGCTCCACCGCCGGCACCGGATAGTCCAGGCCCAGGGCCACAAAGCGCTGCCTGGTGCTGGGCTTTAAGCCTTTGAGCAGGTTTTGGTAGCCGGGGTTGTAGCTGATTACCAGCATGAAGCCAGGTGCTGCGGCCAGCATTTCGCCGGTGCGTTCAATCGGCAGCACACGCCGGTCGTCGGCCAGTGGGTGCAGCACCACGGTGGTGTCCTTGCGGGCCTCCACCACTTCATCCAGATAGCAGATGGCGCCCTCGCGCACGGCGCGGGTGAGCGGCCCGTCGAGCCAGCGCGTGTCGCCGCCCTGGATCAGATGCCGCCCCACGAGGTCGGCGGCGCTGAGATCGTCATGGCAGCTGACCGTGATCAGCGGCCGGCCCAGGCGCGCCGCCATATGCTCAACCAAACGGGTCTTGCCGCAGCCGGTGGGGCCCTTGATCAACAAGGGCAGCCGGCTGGCGTGGGCATGCTCGAACAGGCGGCATTCCTCGCCCTGCTCGGCATAGAACGGCGGCTCGCCCAAGGCATCCAGCTGCCGTGCACTGTGCATTTCCATCAGACCGCCTGGCTTAAGGCAGCTGCCGGCATCTCTTCCTCAGCCGTACCAGCGCCGACGAAGAAGCTGCTCAGATAGGTCAGCAAGCCGATCAGGAAGCCAACGCCGCCCGACATGCGCAGCCAATAGAAGAAGCGCAGCTGGTCTTGGGTGGCCATGAAGCCCATGGCACCTTCGCTGGGCATGCGCTGCAGCCAAACTTGCAGAATGCCCGCGCCCGTCAGGGCCAGCACCATCACGCCCATACCGATGGTCATGATCCAGAAGCTCCACATCTCCACGCTTTGGGCGCGGCGCGAGTTGGCTTCACGGCCACGCAGCAAGGGCATGGCATAACTGATCATCGCAATGACCACCAGCACATAGGCGCCATAGAAAGCCAGGTGGCCGTGGGCCGCAGTGAGCTGGCTGCCGTGGGTGTAGTAGTTGACCGGGCTCAGGGTATGGATAAAGCCCCACAGGCCAGCGCCCAGGAAGCCCATCACGGCGCAGCCCACGGCCCACAGCAAGGCGGCTTGATTCGGATGTTCACGACGGCGGCGCTGCACCATATTGAAGGCGAACAAGGTCATCATGAAGAAGGGAATGGGCTCCAACGCACTGAAGATGCTGCCCACCCACAGCCAGTAGCCCGGCAGGCCGATGAAGAAGAAGTGGTGGCCGGTGCCCAGGATGCCGGTGACCAAGGCCATGGTGATGATCAGGTACAGCCATTTGTCGATGACCTCACGGTCCACGCCGGTGGTCTTGATCAAGACGAAGGCTAGCAATGCGCCCAGGATCAACTCCCAAGTCCCTTCCACCCAGAGGTGAACGACGAACCACCAGTACATCTTGTCGCGCACCAGATTGTCCGGATTGACGAAGCTGAACAAGAACATCAGGGCCAGGCCCCACAAGCCCATCAGCAGCACCAGGGTGATAGCGGTCTTGCGGCCCTTCAGCACCGTCATGCTGATATTGAACAAGAAAGCCAGCGCCACCACCACAATGCCGAGCTTGGTAGGCAAGGGTTGCTCCAGAAACTCGCGCCCCATAGTGGCCAGCAAGTTGTTGCCCGTCATTTCAGCCAGTGAGGCGTAAGGCACCAGCAGATAGCCAAGGATGGTGAGCGCACCGGCGGCCAGGAAGATCCAGAACAGGATCTTGGCCAAAAGTGGGCTGAAGAGTTCGGTCTCTGCCTCCTCTGGAACCAGAAAGTAGGCACTCCCCATGAATCCCATCAAGAGCCACACAATCAGCAGATTGGTGTGCACCATGCGGGCAATATTGAAAGGAATGGCCGGGAACATCAGGTCCCCGATCAGGTATTGCAGTCCCAGCGCGAGGCCAAAGATGATCTGGCCAACAAACAGCGCCAAGGCGCCGATGAAGTAAAGCTTGGCAACCGCCTGCGACTGGTATTTGAGGGTGATGGGTTTCATAGTGTCTTCTCCTCAGCCTTCCACATTCGGTGGCCACTTCTCAGTGTTGACGCCATTGGTCCATTTGAGGAACTCGACCATGTCGTCGAGCTGCTGATCGTTCAGATGGAAATTGGGCATCTGGCGGCGCCCCGGCACGCCGGTGGGCTGGGCCTTGATCCAGGCCTTGATGAACTCGGGGCCGCGCCGCGTGTAGACATTGCCCAACTCGGGCGCGAAATAGGCACCCTCCCCCAGCAAGGTGTGGCAGCCGATGCAGTTATTGGCTTCCCAAATATGCTTGCCGCGCACCACGGCCGGCGTGATCGCCGCCGCGTTGGAACGCTGGGGGATGCGTTGTTCGGTGTCGAAAATCAGCGCGGCGAATAGCAGCACGAAGAAGACCGTGCCGCCATAAAAGATATTGCGCGCCATCTGGCTGGTGAAGCCTCGGCTCATGGTGATCCTCGATATTGAGTGGAGATGCAGCAAGACTAGGGATATGTGGGCGCCAGTTCCTTGAACAGGAATAAGGAAATCCGCTCCACTTGCTGCAGCACCACAGTTACCGGCCTGAGATTGCCCGCCACCGATTGCCCACCACCGATTGCCGGCAGCGTCAGGCTCAATGGTCGAGATGTGTGCCTGAGTCCAGCCGCCTCAGCAACTCAGGGCTGATCTCACTCGCGCGCAACAAGCGCCCACCTCGCTCGCGCGTGAAGCGCTGTGCTGCAGCCGCATCGGCAAAGGCCGGCAAGTTGCCGGCGCGCATCGGCCCGGTGGCCGTCGAGCCCTGCACATAGACGGCTGCGGTCGCCGCCAGCCAAGCGCCGCTGCTCGCATCGCTCACATAGCTTGCGGCGATCTGAGAGGCATCACGCCCGCGTGTGTAGCGCGCCACGTTTTGCAAGTAGATGAATAGCGACAGCGGTGAGTCGAAGAACTGCGCGTCGCCGTTGTCGAAGATCACTTGAGCCGCCCAGCGTGCTGACTCGCGCGAGCGTGCCGGGTACATGCCGCAAACGGGGCAGCGCGCGTCAGCCGGCACCGGGCGCGGCGCCAGCAAGGCAAGGCCGGAGGCTGGGTCATAAGGCGTGGGTGGCGCCACGACGCAAACCTCTGCCCTCGGATCCAGCTTGGGGCTTGCCCCACTGCCTGGCAGCAATTGCAAGCTGCCGGCCAAGGCGATGCCCAAGAACACCGCCCAGAGCAATCGACTCAGGCGACCGAGGGGACCGTGCAAGGGGACGGAAACGGGCAACATGACCGCCGCTCCCTACATCTTGCTGTCGTGCAAGGCGCCGCCACTCAGGTCGACCATATCGCGCGTGATCTCGGCAAAGCGCAGTGGCTTACCGCCCCACTTGGCGGCGAAGGCCTTGGCATCGGCCTCCTTGGCGAAGGAAGCGATGGTGGGGCCCATCGAGCCCTGGCGGGTGCTGCCCAGCACATAGATCGCGCTCTTGGCATCGATCCAGAAGCCACGCGGCTGATCCCAGTCGGCGCTGCCCATGTCCTGCACATAGACGGCCTTGATGGCCCTGACCTGCTCTGGCGCCAGCAAGGTGTTGAGAAGCTCGACGGTGTCACAGAAGAAGCTCGGCGCAGCTTGCCCGGCGTAATGGATCTGCGCCTTAGGACCGGGGTAGTCGGCCAGCAGCATACCGTCCAGTTCACAGGCACTGCTGGCATCGATCTCAGCCGCAGCCACGGC
Organism: Roseateles sp. PN1; assembly: GCF_038419725.1. Classification (NCBI taxonomy): domain Bacteria; kingdom Pseudomonadati; phylum Pseudomonadota; class Betaproteobacteria; order Burkholderiales; family Sphaerotilaceae; genus Roseateles; species Roseateles sp. PN1. The sequence continues at coordinate 57,149 of NZ_JBCARA010000015.1, forward strand.
CTGGGCTTCGTCCGAACGGCCGCAGGCGCCGAGGCCCAGCGCAACGACCGCGCACAGCACGGCAGTACGCAGCGCCGATGTTGATGATTTGAAATTGCGCCTATTCATTTGAACCTCCAGCGAGCCAGTAGCAAGGGCACGACGATCCAGCCGCCCATCACCAGACCCATCAGCCATGGCTTGGCCAGGGCCGGCGGCACGATGCTGGTCAGGCCATAGAGGGTGCGCATATCGTCGAGCGAAAAGATGTTGAGGATGCGGAACACATCGGCCGGGTTGAGCAGCAGCAGATAGGCCAAGGCCTCGCCGCCGAACTCGCCACTGCTGGCCACCAGGGCGCCGAGCAGTAGCAGGTCAAACACCAGCACAAAGAAGAACCACAAGGCGATGGCCAGGCCCGAGGCGCGGGTGCGCTCGCGGCTGAGCACCGACAAGAGCACCGCCAGGCTCAGAAAGGCCAAGCCCAAGAGCGTGCTGCTGAACATAAAGCCCAGGTAATGGAACAGACCGGGCCAGCCAAACTGTTGATACAGCAGCGCCGCCACCAGGGCGAAGCCGCCCAGCGTGGATAGCGTCAAGGCGGCCGCCAGGCCCAGGTATTTGCCCAGCAGCAACTCCAGCTTGGTGATCGGCAGGGCCAAGAGCAGATCCAGCGAGCCGCGTTCGCGTTCCCCAACGATGGCGTCAAAGCCCAGCAGCAGGGCGATCAAGGGGATCAGATAGATCACCAGGCTGACCAGGCTGGCGATGATGAACTCGATCGAGCGCGGGCCGACTTGGCCACTGCTGGCGCCGCCGAAATAGGTGATCACCAGCGAGAAGGCGGTGAACACCAACGCCACCGCCAGCACCCAGCGGTTGCGCATGCGGTCGCGGAATTCCTTGCCTGCGAGGGTGAAGATTTGACTCAGTTCCATGTTCAACGGCCTCCCGCCACAGCAACACCCACCGCAGCTTCATTCGACGACTGGCCAACGCCGAAGAACACATCCTCCAGCGAACTCTCATGGAGGCTCAAGTCGAGCAGGCGTGAGCCCAAGGTGCCGACCACGCCCAGCACGGCCATCTTGGACTCGCGTGGGCAGGTCAGGCTGAGCCCCTGCGGCGTGCTGCAGCAGGCCAGGCCCTCACTGCCATCAACCCATAAGCGCCCAAGCTCCTGGCGCACCAGCACCGCATCGACCTCGCTCAAGCCCAGTTCGATGCGCAGCGGCGCGCGCTGCTGTTCGCGCAGCTCTTGCACGGTGCCCAGCGCCTGGATGCGGCCGGCCGCCATGATGGCCAGTCGGTCAACGCGCTCCTGCAATTCGGCCAGGATGTGCGAGGTGATCAGGACCGTCACACCCTTGGCTTTCAAGTCTTGCAGCACGCTGTAGAAGTCGCGAATCGCCTGCGGATCCAGGCCATTGGTCGGCTCGTCCAGAAACAGCACGCGCGGTTCGCCCAGCAGCGCTTGTGCAAAGCCGAGCCTTTGCCGCATGCCCTTGGAGTACTCACGCAAGGGCCGCGTGCCGGCATGCGCCAGGCCCACCCGCTCGAGCGTTGGCGCGCATTGCTGCAGATCGGCGCCCTTCAGCTTGGCGAAGAAGCGCAGCGTCTCGAGGCCGCTGAGGTTGTCATACAGCACCACGTTCTCGGGCAGATAGCCCAGGCGACGGCGGGTGGCGCGAAAGCCGCTGCCGCACACCGAACCCCCGTCGATCAGGATCTCACCGCCGCTCAGCGGCGTGAGCCCCAACATCATCTTGAACAAGGTGCTCTTGCCGGCGCCGTTGTGGCCGATCAGACCGAAGATTTCGCCGGCTTCAACCCGCAGGTCAACGCCGTCCACCGCGTGGATAGCGCCGAAATGCTTGCTGACGCCGCGCACCTCGATGGCTGGCGCTGCGCTGCCCGCGGAGGGGCTGACCTTATTGGCCGGGATAGTGCTTGTCACGCCATTCACTCCATTGCTTGTTGCCGGGCTGCATGCGCGGGGCCGGGTCGACCACGCTGGGCACACGCAGCACCGGAAATTGTTGGCCGACCAGACGCAGCGCCTGCACGGCAGGGCTGGCCAGCAGCAGCTTGACGCTCGGATGGCGCCAGCTCAGGCGATCCACCATGTCGTTCGCCTCATAGGGCACATCACCGACGCCATCGCCATTGCGGTCCCAGCCGAGGTAATTGCTCCAATGGTTACCAAAGGACTTTTTATCCTTGCCGCGCCAGACCTCATCGCGTGCGCCGACGTAACGCACCTGCTCCCGGTTGGCGATGAAGTCATTGCCTTCCACCACATTGCGGGTCGAACCGGCGGACAGGTGCACGCCGACCTGGTTGTCGACCACCAAATTGCCCTTCAGCGTCGCGTACTCGACGTCGTAGATGAAGAAGCCGCGAGCGTTGCCGGCAATGATGTTGTTCTCGATCACCGAATCCTGCAGCGTTCGCAGCATGATGCCGTGGTCGCTATTGCCCCAGGTCCGGTTGCCGCGAACCACTTGGTTGCGCACCTCCATCAGGGCCAGGCCGCCACGGTTGTAATAGCTCTCGTTGTCCTCCCACAGGTTGTAGTAGGAGTTCATATAGTGGCTGCCGTAGCGGCTGTGGTGCAGCTTATTGCTCTTGAAGATGGCGTTGTGGCTCACGTCCACATAGAGCGCATCGCGGACGAAGCCGATGTTGTTGCCGATGATGCGGGCGCCATCGGTGTTGTAGAGCTGGATGCCGTTGCCGCGCTGTGAGCTGTTCAGCTCGCGCTTGCCGGTGATGAGGTTGTGTTCCACCCGCACCCCATTGGCCTTCTCAATCCACAGGCCAAACAGGTTGTAGGCCAGATCGCAGTGCTGCACCAGCGCCCGGTGCGCTCCGGGGCGGATGTAGATGCCGGCGTTCTGATCCTTCAGGCTGCTGCCGGAGTCGCGCACGATCAGGCCTTCGATAGTCACGCCGGCGGCGGTGACGCGCACGGTATCGCCCGTGAAGGCGCCGCTCAGCGTCGGTCGATGGATGCCGCGCAGCGTCAGCGGCTTGTCGATCAGGAAGTTGCCCACATAGAGGCCGCGTTCGATCTCCAGCACATCGCCGGGCGCGGCGGCAGCAATCGCCTCTTGCAGCGACTGGCCGGGCTTGACCCGCAGCGTGGCGGCTTGCGCGCAGCCCATATGCGCGAGCAGAGCCAGCAGTACCAAGAACAGAAGGGAGATAGCTCTCATGCCAGCATCAGGCCGCTTGCCTTCAGCGCCAGGAACAAAGCCGCGCCGATCAGCAGATTCTTGAAACCGACATAGCTGAGCATGTCCATCACCGAGGCGCGGCGGTAGTGGCCCTGCCACCAGGGGCCGTCTTTGACGTAGCGCTTGCCCGCCAGACGGATCAAGACCTCGTAGACGCTCCAGCCAAACCACCAAGCAATGATCGCACTTTGGGATAAGCGCCCGCTGCCGGCCAGCACCCAGGCCAGCGTGGCGGCCAGGGCCAGCGAGAAGCCGGCGATCTGCAGTGCCTTCTGGCTCTTCCAACTGTCCTTGTGCCAAGGCCAGAGGTGGTCGAACAACTCCGCCCAGATCCACTTCAAGCCCTGTGCATCGGCCTTGTGCGCCGGCGCTACCGGGTCGGTGGGCATGCGCGGGTCCGGCCCCAGGGCCACCTTCTCGCTCATGGCATTCGGCTGAATGGGCTGGATGGGAATGAAATAGCCATCGCGGCCAATCGGGGTGATCAGCAGGCCGTCGCGCTCGCGGCGCTTGCGCTCCTTGGCCAGGGGTGGGCAACCCTTGGTGTCGGTGTACAGAATCATGCAGTCCAGGCAGTGCAGGCATTCGCGGTGGTCGATGCGGCCGGCCGCATCAATCGCCAGCGAGCCGCAACCGACTGCGCATGCCTTGCAGCTATTGCAGTCCTGCTTGCGCTTCAGACCGAACCAGCGGAAGGTGCTGGGCATGGCCAGGGCCGCGCCGAGCGGGCAGATGTATTTGCAGTACGGCCGCTCGATGAACAGCGAGAGTCCCAGCAGCGTGGCGACGAAGAGACCATAAGGCCAGGCCCGGTTCGTGATGCCGACCAGAAAGGTGGTCTTGAACGGTTCAACCTCGGCCAGTTTTTCGGCCAGGCCCATCGAGAACATCGAGATCACCAGCAGGCCGAAGAAGATCGCGTACTTGAGCCACTTCAGCCGGTGGTGCCAAGCGTGCGGCAGATGGCCCTGGAAGCGCTTCAGCCCGATCTTCTCGCCGACCTTGTAGATCGCCTCGGACAGTGAGCCAAACGGGCACATCCAGCCGCAGAAGAGGCCGCGACCGAACAAGAAGACGGTGACGATGATGAAAATCCAGAACACGAAGATGAAGGGGTCGGACAGGAACAGCGACCAAGTCCACTGGAACAGCAGCGAATGGAACCAGGTCAGCACCTGGGTGATCGAGGGCTGCGCCATCGCGCCAAAGCCGACAAAGACGATGCTCAAGCCCCAAGCCGTGTACTTGAAGGCGTTGACCGGCCACTTGTTCTTGTGGGTGGAAAGACGCGTCAGCTTTTCGCGCAAGGCATAGACCACGGTCACGCCGAGCAGCAGGGCGATGAACAAGCCGATCTCGACCGCGCGTGTCTTCCAGACGCGTACCCAGGGGGCGTCGGCCTCCACTACAACCGGGCGGCCCCCCTCCAGCAACTCGGCCGCCAGCCAATATTTGCTGTCGAAGTTGGCAAAGCTGCGCGCGCCGGTGGCCCGGTCTACCCGGTTGCCCAGGAGGGCCAATTGCCAGGGATAGGCGGCAGAGAAGGCTTTGGAGCGAATGATGAAGATGGCTGATTCGTTGAATTCCGGCGCGCCAGCGGCTTCCAGGCCGTAGAGGTTCAGATAATCCAGATCACGGAAGGTGAAAGAATCGGCGCCTTGTTTGACCTGCACTCGGTCGTAAATGCCTCCGCGCACAAAGCCCGAGCCCTTGAAGGATTCGATGCCGGCCGTGCGGATGATGAAGAAGGCATGTTCACTCTCCTTCATGCGCGAACGCAGATTGGCCCAGTTGCTGGCACCCATCAGGCTGGCGCCGATGGCGGGGTGGTTCAAGTCGCCAAACCAGAGTTCGACAAAAGGCTCGGGGCCGCGCGGCAGTCCGACCTGCTCGGGGCTGACCCGCAGGCGCTGCACGGCGCCGAGCTTGACCAGCTGCGCCCAGTCGAAGCGCCGCTCGGTCTGGGCGTAACGGGCCGGATCACGCACCGTCGGCGCCAAGATGCCAACCTGCTTGGCCACCGCCTGGCCCGAGGCCATCAAGACCTGGTTCTGGGCGATCACCGTAACTGTGGCGCCGGAGATCGCGTCAACGCCGAGCACGTTTTCGTCCGGACGGGTTTGGCCGACCTCGATCTTGTCGGCCACCGACTTGCCGAGATATTGATCATTGAATTTCAGCAGCGCCGATTCCGGGATGCCCAGCAGCAGAATCGGCTCCGAATGCTTCAGCACCTTGATGCCGACGAAGTGGCCCGTCAGGTCCATGCCGATCAGAGTGACCACCGGCTTGCCGGAATAGGCCGGGGTGTCGGTGATGTCGGTGGACAGCATCACATAACCGAGCAACTTGTCGGCCTCGCCCAGCGCCTTCACATAGGGCGGCGAGCCGAGCCGCTCGGAGAAGCTCTTGGCACCAGGGAAGACATCCTGACACGGCAACAAGGCGCACATATCCTTGGCCGTGGCCAACTCGGCCGGCAGCGCGGCCTCATAGGCTCCCGTTCCTGTTGGAGCGGCTTGTGCGGCTTGCGCCCCCAGGGTCAGCCCCAGAAAAAATGCGGCCAAATGGAGGAAGCTCCTCCAGTTGGCCGCCAATCCTTGGCGATGCGTTTTCATCTACTCTTCCTGTCGGCTGGACGAGCGCCGCATGGCGCTCGTCCTCAATGTGGCGGCGGGGCTCGAGTCCGCTCGCCACCGGGGGCTGTTGCTAGGCCCTCTTTTAGGCTTCTACGATCATGCGGGTGCGCATTTCAAGGTGCAGCGCATGACAGAAGTGGGTGCAATAGCACCAGAACACCCCCGGCTTGTCGGCGATGAAGCTGACCGAGGCAGTTTCCAGCGGATTGACGATGAAGTTGACGTTGTACTTCGGGATCGCAAATCCGTGTGTCAAGTCTTCGATCTTGTCCAGGTTGGTCAAGATCAGTGTGACTTCGTCACCCTTCTTCAGCTTGAACTCGCGCAAGCTAAAGGCCGGTGCCTGGGAAGTCAACTTTACGGTGACCTTCTTGCCATTGCGGAATACGCCGGTTTCCTTCGGGTCCTTGATGGCTAGTGGGAACTCATCCAATGCATAGACTTGTTTAGGCTTGAGCAGGTCACGCTTGAAGATGATGAAGTCATGCGGTTCGCCGCGCACCGGGTGGTCGGCCAACAGGACCATCTTATCGCCGGAGATGTCGATCAACTGCTCGTTCTCGGGATGCAAGGGGCCTACGGGCAGGAAACGGTCCTTGGAGAACTTGCAGCCGACGGCCAGATACTTACCGTCCGCGGCTCGGGTCTCCGACTGGCTGGCGTTCAAGTGACCGGGTTGGTACTGTACATCGATGCGGTCAACCACATATTTGGCACTCTTGTCACCGGCATGGAACTTGATGGCGGCCTCGACATTCCACTTCACCACCTGGCTGTCCAAGAACAACGTGGTGTATGCGTTGCCACGGCCATCGAATGCGGTATGCAGAGGCCCCAAGCCCAATTCAACTTCTGCGACCACAGCCTTGTCAGGCGAGTCCAGCTTGCCGTCAAAATAGTCCAGCACCTTCGCGAGTTCAATCACGGTGCCTGTGGGCGAAAGCTTGCCCGCGCAAATGAAGTACTTGGCATCCGGGCTGGCATTCACGCCGTGCGGATTCTTGGGCACTGAAACATAGGCGGTCAATGCTGTCTTGGGGTCTTTGTTCGCCTCGTGGGTACCGTCGACGACAGGCACCTTGGAGTCACCATAGGTCTTGAACTTACCGGCTTTGACCGCTTCTTCGATGCGGGCAATATTGAAGAACAGGCAGGCGTCGCGCTCGGCGGACATCATGTCCTCGTACTTCGCGCCCATTTCGGTGTTGTATTGATTGGTGGCTGCCAACTTGCCGTCGTAGGAGGTTGCGGTCAGATCGCAATTGCCGTCAATCAGCACCTGCCAGCGCACTTCCATGCTCTCGGCGTCCACGCAGGTAAACAAGGACCGGTACTTGCTGCTGTCCTCAATTCCGGCATTGGGCAAGGGAACCGAGAACTCGGCGCCGCAGAACACACGCGTCGTGTAGTTAATCTTGGGGTCTACCGGGTCAGCCTTGTCCGGGAAAATGCCGTGGAAGCCCTGGACATTGGGCAGCTCGGTGATTTTGTCGCAGACAAAGTAGTCAAGGCGGATGCGGGCAATACGGCTGTTGATCTTGTCGTTGATCCAGGCGTAGCGGCCATCGTAGTTACCGTCTTTGTAGGACGCGTGCGTGTGGTGAGTGTCGGCGACTGTGTACTTGAGGCTGCCGTCGGCTTTCGTGCCCATGATTTTTTTGGACTCATTCGTGATGCCCCAGCCGACCAGCGCGTCAGGCACGAAGCACGGAATGCGGGTGATTTCACGACCGGAGGGCAGGCCCAGCACGCGCATGTCGCCGGTGTGGCCGCCACTCCAGAGGCCGTAGTAGGTGTCGAGTTCGCCGGGCTTCAGGTGCGTGGAAGAGCCGGCCCCACTGTGAGCCGGCGCCGCTCCGGAGGCAGCCGGACTTGCCGCGTTGCTGGCCGCCTTGTCGGTGCATGCGATGGCACCGATGCTCAGGCCCGCCAGCGCGGCGCTGTTCATGAAGCGGCGACGTGCCAACACGCCTCCGCTATTGCTTTCATTTTTTTTGTCTTGCTCGCTCATGATGTTCCTCTTCAGGCTGGGATGGACGTAGGTGGACCGCGCGCCGGGGGCGGCACGGTCGTGAACTGATGGGGGCTCGCATCGCTGCCCGAATGAGGCAATCGGCTGGCTTGGGGAGGGGAATGGGGAGATGCCACCACGCTGCAAGGCAATGGCCCACCCAGAAGGCAGTTGGGGCACTCAAGGGTTACGGACGCATGCAGAGCTAAGCCCGATTTTGCATCCGCATCGCCGCTTACTATCACCAGCTTGGCTTGTCCGCTGGCGGAGCAAACCCAATCAAGCTGGCCCGCATGCATCAAAGGCGCCGCACTGGCGATGCCCAATGCTGCAAGCAGCCAAGCCAAGACCCACGCTCGCAGGCAGCGATTGAATGGATAGTTAGGCATGGGTCGCAGAGGGGACGATGGTCATGGAGAAGTTGCTGGATTCTTTCCACTCGGCGTGCGCCCCGCCTTGAACCAAGTTAAGGAATTCAAATAAGCCCTGGAAGGGCGCAAATAAACGGATGTGCCCCTATCAAGGCTGGCCTAGGCTTCCTAGAATCTCATCGAGAACTCCTATTCGAAAGCTGATTGACATGAAATCCATGCGCCTCATTTGCAAGTCATTCGCCGTCGGTTTTTCTGCGACCGCCCTGCTCTACTTGGCGGGCTGCGGCCAAAAGGAGAGCGACTCAGTTGCCAGCACCTCCACGCCGTCAGCAGCCACCACAACGGTCGCAGCAGCGCCTTCCCCCGCCACTACCCCGCCCGAGAATGCGCTGGGCAAGTCGGTGTATGGCAAAACATGCGCCATGTGTCACGCTGCTGGCGTGGCCGGCGCCCCCAAGCCTGGTGACAAGGCCGACTGGGGCCCTCGCATCGCCCAGGGCAACGAGACTTTGTACAAGCACGCCATCGATGGCTTCACCGGCGCCAAAGGCATGATGCCCCCACGAGGTGGTGGCAGCACCTTGAGTGACGATGAGGTGAAGGCAGCTGTTGACCACATGGTGTCGCTGTCGAAGTGAGGGCGTAGCGTGAGCACAATGCCCTTGAAAACGGCCGGTCTGAAACGGCGCCAGTTGATGTCGCTTGTTCCCCTGCTGGGTCTGGCTGGCTTGGGCGTTGCTCAATCGAACGCTTTGCCTTCATTGCAGCAGCGGCGTGACTCACGCGCCCTACTCGGCACTCAGGTCGACATTGCCGTCGAAGGTCCAGATGCCGCCCGCCTGGTCTTTGCAGTGGAGAGTGCTTACCAAGAAATGGCGCGTCTCAGCGCCATGATGAGTCGCTACGACCCAGCCAGTGCACTCAGCGCCGTCAATCGCGCAGCGGGCCTGCGAGCTGTCGCGGTACCGCCCGAGTTGATGGCCGCGCTTCAGCAAGGGCAGCGCCTTCATCGTGAGTCGAACGGACTCTTCGACATGACTGTTGGCAGCCTCAAGAGCTGGCAGTTTGAAGTTGGCAATTTGGGCCAGGTCCCGGAATCACAGCAACTGGCGAATGAACTGAGCCGGGTCGGGGCCAATGGACTTCGGATCGACCCGTTAGCTGGCACTGCCGCCCTGCTTCACAAGGGCGCCGCCCTCGATTTGGGCGGCGTCGCCAAGCTCCCCATTCTCGCGGCCGGCTTACGTCGGCTTCAAGAGAACGGCATCGAAAACGCCTTGATCAACGGCGGCGGCGATGTGCTGTACAGCGGCAGTTGGCAGGGCCGACCGTGGCGAGTTGGGCTACGTGACCCACGACGTTCAGATCGACTATTGGGTGTCCTGCCATTGAGTGGTCAAGGCGTGTTGGCGGCCAGTGGCGACTACGAACGGTTCTTCCTGCATAAGGGCGAGCGCCATCACCACATTTTGGATCCCCGCAGTGGCCAGTCTAGCCAAGGGCCGATCAGCGTTCACTTGCTCGCCCGGGATGTCGAGTCAGTCAACGGACGGGGCGCGATCATCATGCTTGGCGGCACGTCGATGGCACGCCAGACGGTTGCGCAGCACGCGGAGCTTGAGTTGCTGGTCGTCAACCGAGACAGGTCAGAATGGCAAACACCCGGCATGCAGCGTGCGCTGAAGCGCGCTTGAGAGAGTCGTTTTGACGTCGCACCCCGCCACGCTTTCCTAGCGAGACACGAGCGCCACGCTCAGGCCCGGTCTATACGTCTTGCGAACGAAAGCTGCCATTCGACAGCCGACCAGCATCGCCTAGATCTCAGCCCGATGAACCTCGACAAAAAACTGGGCTTGATTTGCCCAGAAGGGCCAATTCCGGGCATTTTTCGCCCGGCACGGCCCTTCCAAATGGGCGAAATATGCCCATTGACTGGGCAGACCACGCATCGTTGGGCATGATTTGCCCGGTCAGGCCCTACCTTTGGGCGCTTTCTGCCCAGCAGGACCTATAGAAATGGGCGGAATGTGCCCTTTTCGTCGATTGTGAAGAGAAATTGTCAGGCATTTGCCGCCTCGCCGTGCGGCTTCGGGCAGTACGTTCATCTAACAGTGCTGTTGGCCCGCAAGGCGGGTTAGAGGCGATTCTGCCGACAAAAAAAGTGGGCGCGTCGCTCGTAAAAAAGGCGCTTCAAAAAGACTGTTACAAAATAGTTCCCAGACTGAGGAAAGCTACAACCCCGATGAACACTGAGCAAAACCCCGATTACAATTACTGAAACCGCACTGAAAGAATTTTGTAAGCGCAGTTGCGGGCCCTCGATCCTGGTGAATTCGGCCACCTCTTCCGACCATCCACAGCGTCCGTTATGGTTCCACGGGTTGGGCTGCTGACGGTTTATGGAGCTCGGATCCGCTGTCAGGCTATGAAGTGCGGTGATGAAACGACAGCCTCAGCCTGCAAACGCGCCACGGCATCTGCAGCCAGTTCGCGCTTGAGCACTTTGTTCGTCCCGTTCAACGGGAAAGCCTCGAACAACAAGAGGAAGCGCGGGACCTTGTAGTTGGCCATGCGTCGGCGTGACCACTGGTTCAATTCCTCTGCGCTCAGGGTGGCGCCGGGCCGCGGGATCACGCAGGCGCAGCCCACTTCACCCATGCGTTCGTCAGGCACACCCACCACTGCAACCTGCGCGATGGCCGGGTGCTCCGAAAGGAAGCGTTCAATCTCGGCGGGGTAGCAGTTGAAGCCACCGACGATGAACATGTCTTTGAGTCTGTCGGTGATACGCAAATAGCCCTGCGCATCCAACACGCCAACATCGCCGGTGTGCAACCAGCCTTCAGCATCGAGTGTCTCGGCCGTGGCCTTGGGGTCTTCGAAATAGCCCTGCATCACATGGTAGCCACGCAGTTGCACCTCGCCCGGCTCGCCGGGCGGGACAGGCAAACCGGCTTCGTCGACACAGCGTACTTCGGTTCCAGGTAGGGCACGGCCGCAGGTGCCCGACACTGTTTCCACGCTGTCCTCGGGGCTGCAGACGGTGGCGCAGCCGCCGCATTCAGTGAGGCCATAGGCAGTCGTGACCTTGTCGATCCCCAGCTCTTCCCGCATGCGCTGAATCAAGACCGGCGGCACGGTGGCCGCCCCCGTCACCGCGCCGCGCAGTGAACTGAGGTCGAAGCGTTTGAGTTCGGGGTGGGCCAGCATGGTGAGGAACAGCGTCGGCGGGCCGGGCAGAAAATTGATGCGGTCACGCTCGATACGCGCCAGCACCTTGTCGCCATCAAACACCTGCTCCGGATAGACCGTCGCGCCCTGAATGAAGGCGGCCACCCAGCCGGCCTTGTAGCCGAAGGTATGGAAAAACGGGTTCACGATCAGATAGCGATCGCCCTCGCCCAGGCCCACCACTTCCGACCAGGCCTTGAAGGCGCGGATCGTCGGGCCATGTGCTGCCATCACACCTTTAGGGCGGCCGGTGGTGCCAGAGGTAAACATCAGGTCGGCCGTGCTTTGGGCGCTCAGCTGGGCCTCTCGGGCCAGTACGGCGGCGGCGTCCGTCATCGCGGCGCGCGCCAAGAAGTCATTCCAGGGCAGATCATCCTGCGGATGGGCCTGCGGCTGGAAGCCATCGCGCAGCACGACGATGGTCTTCAGCGTTGCGGGCCGCACATCGGCCAGCAGCGCTGGGTAATACTGCCCCAGAAAGTTGCCGACGCAAAACAGCAGCTTGGCCCCGCTTCGCGACAAGATGTCCGCCGCCTCATCGCCCTTCATGCGCGTGTTCAGCGGCACCAGCACGGCGCCAGCGGCATGGCTGCCACAGGCGGCCAGAATCCACTCATGCAGATTGGGCGCCCAGACGGCGACTCTGTCCCCCGGCCCAATGCCCGAGGTGATCAAGGCGCGCGCTACCTGCTCGCTGCGCCGCAGCAGCTCTTCATAGCTGATCGAAATCGATTCATCGACGATGGCAGGGCGCTGGGGAAAGCGCGCGGCGGCCTGTCGGATCAAGGCCGGCAAGGTGGCCGGCAGGGAGGCAGGGCTGGTCAGGGAAGCAGTCATTGATCAATTCACTCCGGAAACTTCACGCGCAGCCGCTCACTGGTGGGCACGGCTTGGCAGGACAGGACCCAGCCTTTGGCCTGATCCTTCTTGTCCAAGGATTCATTCAGGCGCATATGCACACTGCCCTCAATCACCTGGCACATGCAGGACGCGCACATACCGGCCTGGCAGGCATAAGGCGGGTTCAAGCCGGCTGCCAATGCGGCATCAAGAATCGTCTCGCTGCCCTGACAGATCAGCTCATGGTCGACCCCGTCCAGACGCAAACCCAGCCGGGCCTGCGGCACGGCATCTGGCAGCAGTTCGGCCTGAGCCGCAGCGGCATTGGCAGCGACGACCTGCTCATCGGGCAAGGATGCAAACCGCTCGACATGCACCAAGTCCGAGGGCATCTCGATCGCCTGCAGCGCCGCCACGGCGGCATCCATGAAGGGGGCGGGGCCGCAGATAAAGGCTTGGCGGCCGTTGGTGCAGGAGGCTTTGGCTAACTCGGCCAGCTGCGCCACCGAGGGCACGCCTTGCACCGAGTCCAACCAATGAATCACCTGCAAGCGGGTCGGATGCGCGGCCGCCAGCGCCTTGAGCTCATCGCGAAAGATCACGGAGCGCTCATCGCGATTGGCGTAGAGCAAGGTGATGCGGCCCTGCCCTTGCGTCAGCGCCGAGCGCAGGATGGAGAACACCGGCGTGATGCCCGAGCCGCCGGCCAAGAGCAAAAAGTCAGTGTCCAGCGAGCGGGGTGTGAAAACGCCTGCGGGCGCCATCACCTCGATGCGGTCGCCGGCCTTGACCTTGTCGCAGATGTAGTTGGAGCCACAGCCACCCTGCACTCGCTTGATGCTCACCCGCGGCGCGGCATCCAACCCTGGCGCGCTGGACATGGAATAGCAGCGCAGCAACTGGCGCCCATCAACCGGCAGGCGCAGGGTCAAAAACTGACCCGGCGCATAGCGAAATTGGGTGGCCAACTCAGCCGGCACCTCGAAGACCAGCGACTTGGCATCATGCGTCTCGTCAATCACGGCGCTGACGCGCAGGGCGTGGTAGCGCGAGCCCCCCGCTTTGGCTTCTGCCATGCTCACAGCCCGAAACCCAGGATGGCGTTGTCGGCGTGTAGCTCTGAGCCGCTCATGACGCTGGAATCATCCGAGGCCAAAAACAGAATCAGCTGGGCGATGCGCTCGGGCAGATAGGCTCGCCCGCCGCGATTCTTCTTCGCGTCGTGCAACACCATCTCCGCCGTCACGCCCTTGGGCAAAGAGGCCTGCATCATCGGCGTGTAGATGCCGTCCGGGTGGATGGAATTGACGCGGATGGGGTAGCCCAGCTTGCGGCAATTCAATGCGGCGGCACGGGTCAAAGCGGCCACTGCAGCCTTGCTGGCGCTGTAGCCGGCATAGGGCTCCACCGGCAGCCAGGACGAGACCGAGGCCATATTGATGATGGAGCCGCCACCTTCCTTCATGGCCGCGATGCCTTGCTGGCAGCCGATGAAAACCGAGTCGGCGTTGACCTGCATCAGCCTGCGAAAGTCTGCGAGGCGACCGCGCTCCATATCGCCCGGAATCAGAATGCCAGCGTTATTGACCAGCACCTGCAAAGGGCCGAAATGCGCTTGCACTGCGGCGATCACGGTGGACCAGTCCTCCTCGCTGCTGACATCCTGGCGCAGGAATAGCGCGCGCTCGCCCAACTCTGCCGCGAGGGCTGCTCCGGCTTCGGCATTGATGTCGCTGAAGGCCACCTTGGCGCCCTCAGCCAGCAGCAGCCTGACGGCCTCTTGGCCAACTCCGCTCGCCCCGCCGGTGACCAGGGCCACCTTGTCTTGCACACGTCCGCTCATCCTGCTCACCCTCTGGCAACGATTCATTCAAGGCTGGCGGCGCGCCCAGCACGCCGCCCGGAAAACACACAATCAGCCAGCGACAGACCGCTGACGTAACGCGAGGAGGCCAGGCCAATGGCGCTGCGCCCAGCGGCGAACAGCCCAGGAATATCGCGTCCGCTCGCATCGCGCACATGGCCGTCCGCCTCATTGACCTGCAGGCCGCCCAAGCTCAACGTGGCCAGCGGAAACATCTTTTGCGTGATCGAGATATCGATGGCGAAGAAAGGGCCTTTGCGGAACTCATGCCGCATATCGACCGACTTGCCCAGCGGGTCCTCGCACTCACCACGCGCCGCCGCGTTCGCCCGTTCGACCTGTTCGCGCAAGGTGGAGGCATCGACCTCGATGCGCTGCGCCAATTCCTCCAGCGTGCGCCCCTTGCGCGCGACCTTGAACATCAAGGCCAGGGCCGGCAAGGCCTGGAAGGCCCAGAGCTTGCCGAACAGGCATTGGCGGACGGCCTGCCAGCGCAGGCTGCTGTCCAGGATCAGCCAGGCGCGGCCATTCTGATGCTCGACCATCTCATAGCCCAGCTTGGCGCCATAGACCTGCTCGTTGCAGAAGCGCTCACCCCGGGTGTTGACGACCAAGCCCTTGGGCCAGACTGAAGGCGGCGTGATGAAACGCCAGGCAGAGATATTGTTGAGATCCTGAGTGCTCGCGCCGACACTCTGACCCAGGCGCAGGCCTGAGCCGTCACAGCCGGCGCCACCGATGGCCCAACCCTTTTTGTAGTTCGGGGCATGCTGCATCAGCAGCTGCGGGTTGTAGACATAGCCGCCGGTGGACAGCACCACCGCACGGCGCGCCCGCAGCAGGCGCGGCTGGGCCAGTTCCTGCTCGATACGCGCCTGCTCGCGCCGCCCGGCTTCGGCGCGCCCGGGTTGGAACAAGCGCCAACTTGCAATCAGCGCGTCCAGTTGTTGGTGGCGACGCGTCTTCTCATGCCCCGCCGGCAATTGCCACACCTCGACGCCAACAATGCGGCCACTGGCCTGCTCACGCACCAGGCGGCGCACGGTGGTTTGGGTCAGAGGGCGAACACCGCAGCGCAGGGTCGAGGCCTGCAAGGCCGCATACAAGGTGGCGCCGGACTGACCCTTCGCGACAACGCGATGCCCGCGCGGCGCCGGCTTGCCGAAGGGCCCTTGGTAGGCCGGCACCACTTCATTGCCCGAGTAGTAGAGGTAGTAGCCGTCGGTGGGATACGAGGTTTTGTAGCTTGGCATGCGGGCATCGAAACGCGCACCCTGCGCCTCCAGCCACAGCAGATTGGCCACACTTTGCTCACTGAAGCGGCGCACGGTCTCCTCGGACACCACGCCATTGACCTCGTGTTTCAAGTAGTCCGCCATGGCCTGCGGCGTATCGGTGAAGCCCGCTTGCTGCTGGTAGGCGGTGCCGCCACCCGCATAGACCACACCACCCGAGAGTGTGCTGGCCCCACCGCCGCTGAAGCGGTCGATGACGATCACATCGGCGCCACTGGCGCGCGCTTCGATGGCGGCACTCGCCCCGGCCGCCCCCCAGCCTACGACCAGCACATCGGCGGAATCGCTCCATGCCAAGTCATCCACATGGGCAATATCCCTGGGCGCCTCGATGGGCGTGACAGTGCTGATGCGCACCTTCTTCTTCCCGCCGTCTTGCTGCTGCGTCTGCGCCATCGCCTCAGGCCCCCAGGAGATCGAGGCGTTGAAGCGCGATGGGTTTGCCCACCATGTGAGCGACGGCCCGGTAGGCGAAGGTCATGGCCGGCCCCAAGGTCGAGCCCGCACCGGGATAGGCCGGGCCCATCACGGAAGCGCTGTTATTGCCCACGCAATACAGGCCCTCGATGACCTGGCCCTGCTCGTCCAACACCCGGCCTTCACGGTCGGTCAGCAAGCCGCCCTTGGTGCCGATGTCGCCAGGAAGCAGCTTCATGGCGTAGAACGGCCCCTTGGCAATCGGGCCCAGATTCGGGTTCTTGCGGCGTGGGTCGCCGTAATAGCGATCAAAGGCATTGCTGCCGCGCCGGAAGTCCAGGTCCACTCCAGTCTGGGCGAACTCGGTCATCCGGGCCGCGCTGCGTTTGAGGCCGGCCGGGTCCACACCGATCTGGGCCGCCAACTCATCCAGCGTCTCGCCCTTCCAATACACCGTGCCCAACCAGCTCTTGCGCAGCTTGCTGTCGGGCACGGCCTTGCCCGGCATCATGGGACCGATGGGCTGCTGCTGGCGGAAGTCGGCATCAAAGATGATCCATGCCGGCACCGCACCACCCGTGGCCGCGTGGTTGGAAAACATGGCCTGTTGGAACTCGGGGTAAGGGCCAGATTCATTCAAGAAGCGCTCACCGCGGGCATTGACCACCATGCAGCCGGGCAAGGAACGCTCCACAAACAAGGCGCGGAACTTCTCTTCCTTGGGCACTTCCAGCGTCGGCGCCCCCCAGGTATGACCCATCAGATGCAAGGCACCGCCCACCGCCGCACCGGCGCGGATCGCGTCACCCGTATTCGCTTTGGGCGGCGTAGCCGGCCAGGCGGCGTCGGTCGGCTTGGGCAGGTATTGCTCGCGCATCTGCTGATTGCGCTCAAAGCCGCCCGCGCCCAACAAGACCGCGCGCCGAGCACGCACCGTCACGGTCTGGCCGTCGCGCAGCACGGTGACGCCACTGACGCGGCCTTGCTCAACAATCAAATCCTGCAGCGGGCTGTTCAGCCACAACTCAACCTTGCGCTTGCGCAGGGCCGCAAACAATCCACCCATCAAGGCCTGACCCCCGGTGAGCCGGCGGTCGCGCCGCGTCTTGCGGCGCCAAGGGTAGTCAAGAAAGTAGCGCAGCATCATGCCGGCCAAGGTGAAGTTGGACTTGAATTCGCGCGCCAACATCGAATGGGCCTCGAAGGCATTGATGTGCATGCGGCCCAGAATCAACTGGCCAGGGCTGGTCGGGCGCAGCTGGGCTAGGCCGCCCAGGCCTAGCTGAGCGGCGTTGTAGTCCACCGGATCCATGGTGCGTCCGCCCGGCAAGGCACCGTCCATCTCCGGGTAATAATCGCTGTACTTGGGCACGCAACGGTAAGGGATGCCGATGGTCTGCAGGTATTGCGCCATCACGCGCGCCGTCTCTACATAGGCCAGCACCCGGTCATCGCTGGCCAGTCCTTTGGCGCAGGCCTTCACGTACTTGAATGCCGCGTCAATGCTGTCGCGCAAGCCAGCCTTAGGCATGTCGTAGTTGTCGGGAATCCAGATGCCGCCGCCCGAGATGGCCGAGGTGCCGCCGACCAAGTCGGTTTTCTCGATCACCAAGGTCTTCAGACCCTCATCGGCCGCACGCACCGCCGCCAGCAAGGCACCAGCACCGGTCCCCACGACCACCAGATCGAACTCTTGTTCTTGCATGCGTCTTGTCTCCTCAAATCAGCGTCTTGGCGACTTCTTGTCGGCCGCCTCTTCACCCAGGGTTTATCCAGCCTTTGCCCAGCCAGTCACCGGCACGCCCGCATTGAACGGGCTGTGCCGCAAAGCCTCAGATATACGGGTCGGCGTTGGGCAGGCCCAGCATCACGCCACCGTGGGCACGCACATAGGCGTCGGTATTGTTGGCGATGTGGGTACGGCCCTGATGGATGTCGCGGAACACGCGCTCGATGGCATTGGTCTTGTAGGTCCCCGATGCGGCGCAAGCACGCATCAGCTCATCAATCGCCCGCCCCGTGACTTTGGGCACCGAGGAGGCCTGAGCCCGTTGCAGCAAACGCTCCTCCACCGGCATCTTGTCGCCCGTCTTGGCGCAATGGACGATGCGGGCATAGTTGCGGAACAACACCAGCTTGAGCTGGTCAGCCGCCATCATGGCCTCGGTCACAGCGGTTTGTGCATTAGGGTCTTCGGCCATCTTGTTGCCATGCTTGCCAATGTGCGAGGCCGAACGCTGACGGAAGTCCGCCACCGCCCCTTCCAACGCGCCGATGCAGGCGCTGGAGACCGCACGCTGAAAAACCTGGGTGAAGGGAATGCGGTAGAGCCAGCCGGGGTTGGTTTCGCGGCCGGGGCAGCCTGCATCGCTGTGATCGTTCGTGCGCTGCGTGCGGTGCTCGGGCACGAAGACGTCTTTGACGATGATGTCGTGGCTACCGGTGCCACGCAGGCCCAGCACATCCCAGTTTTCCTCGACCGTGTAGTCAGACTTGGGCAGCAAAAAGGTGGCGTGCTCCAGCGTTCCCGAGCCGTCCTTCTTAGGCAAGAGGCCCCCCAGGAAGATCCAGTCGCAATGCTCGACCCCGGTGGAGAAGCCCCAACGGCCGCTAAAGCGATAGCCGCCTTCAACCCGCTCAGCCTTGCCGGTGGGCATATAGGTGGACGCGATGCGGATGCTGCTGTCCTTGGCCCAGACATCTTGCTGCGCCGCCTCGGGGAACAAGGCCAACTGCCAGGGGTGCACACCGACGACGCCATACATCCAGGCGGTGGACATACAGCCCTCAGCCAGGGCCATCTGGACGGTGTAGAACACACGCGGGTCCAACTCGTAGCCGCCCCAACGCTTGGGTTGCAGCACGCGGAACAGGCCAGCCTCGGCCATTTCGGAAATCGTCTGCGTGGACACCCGGCCCTCACGGTCCGCGGCAAAAGCGCGCTCCGCCAGCTTGGGCGCCAGGGCCCTGGCGCGCTCAATCAAGGCGATGGCCTCGGGTGTCAGGTAGTCCTCGTTCAATGCAGTCATGCTGAGTCTCCGCTTGCCTCAGCGTCGGCTGGGCGTTGGTAATAGGCGTCAAGGTCATTTACCTTGCGTGCCACGCCATGGTTCCATTCGCGGGCCGGGCATTCATCGTCCGATCAGACTAACGCGGCCCCAGCACGGCGGCGTCTATTCCTCCAGACCGGCCGCCCTAGTCCTAGTGAGGGATACCCGGCGCGCCTATCGCAGGCATGCTGACGCCGCATCGCACAGGAGAGCCGGCATGGCGCAACACCCCACTCAAATCGACCCCAAGGACTTCCGGCGCGCCTTGGGCATGTTTGCCACCGGCGTCACCATCGTCACCACACAGGCTGCTGACGGCACACCGGTTGGCATCACGGCCAATAGCTTCAACTCGGTCTCGCTGCAGCCCCCCATGGTGCTGTGGAGCCTGGCCAAGAACGCCCGCAGCCTGCCCGCATTTAGCGAGGCCGAGTACTGGAATGTGCATATTCTTTCCAACGAGCAAGAGCCCTTGTCCAATCGCTTCGCGCGAGCCGGCGAAGACAAGTTCGCGGGCTTGACCCTGGATCAGGCCGACAACGGCATGCCGCTCTTGCCAGGCTGCAGCGCGCGCTTCCAGTGCCGCACCGCGTTTCGCTACGAAGGCGGCGACCACATCATCTTCGTCGGCGAAGTGCTGGCCTATGACAGCAGCGGGCTGCCGCCCTTGCTCTATGTGACGGGCAACTATGCGCTGGCCGCACGCAAGGCGGCGCCCGTTTCTACCGACCCGGCGGCCGACACCTCGCAAGCGCTGTACTCAGAGAATTTGATGGGGTATTTGCTGGGCCGCGCGCACTACCAATTCATGGGTGGCTTTCGCAACCGGCTCAAGGAGCGGGCCTTGAGCGACGCGGACTTCTTTGTGCTGTCCACGCTGTCCGTACAAGCGCCACTCTCGGCCAGCGCCCTGGCCGAGCATGTCAGCTACACCGGCATCGACATCGGTCCTTTGGCACTGGGCTCGCTATGCGAGCGCGCCTTGCTCGACCAGACCGAGGCCGGGCTTTACCAACTCAGCACCAGCGGCCGTGACCTCGTCTTGCATGTCTTGGCGGCGGCCAAAGCGGTCGAGGCCGACCTAGTTGGGCGCATGGGTGAAGCGGAGGCGGCATTGCTGCGCAATTTGCTCAAGCAGGCCATAGGCGCCACCGACCCCGGCCTGCCCAAGCTGTGGTCGGCCTGAAACCGACGCAAGGCTGTGGCTAGTCCCTCCAGACGATGCCGCCGCGTCGCGCCGCGGAAATCATTCTTTGTTGCCGCCCACGCCAGGCGGCAACGGCCGCTCACGCGGACCCCAAGCGCGGAACAGCCGAAACGAACATGAATCCAGCCATGCCACTCACATTCAACAGCCCCCCTATTCCCGAAGGCCATTACCTCGACATTGGCGAGATCGCCGGTGCCGCGCAGCGTGTTCACTATCACGACAGCGGCGAGGGCGAGGGCGAGGTGGTGATCTTTCTGCACGGCGCCGGCGGTGGAGCCAGCGGCTACAGCAACTTCAAGGGCAACTTCCCCGTGTTTGCCGAGGCCGGCTACCGCTGCATCGTGCCGGACCTGCTGGGTTATGGCCTGTCCAGCAAGACCGCCACGCCGACCGAGTACCACCTCGACTTTTTCATCGCCGGCGTCAAAGCCCTGGTCGATCAGCTGGGCCTCAAGCAAGTCACCCTGCTGGGCAATTCTCTCGGCGGCGCGGTCGCATTGGGTTATGCGCTCAAGCACCCCGAGGATGTGAAGCGCCTGATCCTGATGGCGCCGGGTGGCGTTGAAGAGTTCGACACCTATATGGCCATGCCCGGCATCGCCAATATGTTCGCCGTCTACCAATCCGGCAAGACCGGCGCCGAAGCCATGCGCTCGGTGATGGAGCGCCAACTCTGGGATTCGAGCCTGCTCACCGACGAGATCATCAACGAACGTGCCCCGATTGCACTGACCCAGACGCCGGCTTCACGCCAGCGCCTCTACGTGCCCAATATGACCACCGAGCTGGCCCAGCTGCAATGCCCGGTGTTCGGCTTCTGGGGTGTCAATGACCAGTTCAACCCGGTCAGCGGCGCCATGAAGCTGATGGACAACTGCCCGCAGGCGCGGATCGTGCTGGTGAACCGCTGCGGGCATTGGGTGCAGGTGGAGCACCGCGAGATGTTCAACCGCGCCTGCATCGACTTTCTGAGGAATGGCTGAAATGGAAGCTGCATTGATCCACGCACTAGGGGAAGAGCTGTTTGCCGCCCTGCGCCACGGCAAAACCTTGGCACCGCTGACCGAGCGCCATCCGGACATCCAGATCGAAGACGCTTACCGCATCTCGCTGCGTCTGCTGAGCTGCCGCGAGGCACAGGGGGAGCGCCTGATCGGAAAGAAGATCGGCGTTACCTCCAAGCCGGTGCAAGACATGCTGGGCGTGTTCCAGCCCGACTTTGGTTTCCTGACCGATGCCATGCAGGTGGCCGACGGCAGCACCGTTTCTCTTGCCGGGGCCGGCCTGATCCAACCCCGCGCTGAGGGCGAGATTGCCTTCATGCTCAAGTCCGATCTGCAAGGGCCGGGCGTGACTCGCGAGGATGTGCTGGCAGCCACCGCCTGGGTGGCGCCATGTTTTGAGATCGTCGACTCGCGCATCCACGACTGGAAGATCAAGATCCAGGACACGGTCGCCGACAACGCGTCTTGCGGCGTCTTCGTCATCGGCAGCCAGCACAGCGATCCGCGAGCGCTGGATCTGGCCGCTGCCGCCATGCAGATGTGGCGCAACGACGTGCCCGCCGGATCAGGCCTGGGCTCGGCCGTGCAGGGCCACCCTGCTGAGGCTGTGGCCTGGTTGGCCAACACCTTGGGCGCCTTCGGCATCCCCTTCAAGGCCGGCGAGATCATTCTCTCGGGCTCGCTTGCACCGCTGGTGCCTGCTGCCGCCGGCGACCGCTTCACCATGCAAATCGAGGGCCTGGGCGGCTGTTCGATTGCCTTTAGCGAGTAAAGCTCATGACACACAAGAAAATCAAATGCGCCCTCATCGGGCCGGGCAATATCGGCACCGACCTGCTGATGAAGTTGCAACGCTCTGAATGGCTGGAGCCGGTGTGGATGGTGGGCATTGACCCCGAATCCGACGGCCTCAAGCGCGCCCGCGAGTTCGGGCTCAAGACCACCGCCGAGGGCGTCGATGGCCTGCTGCCGCATGTCAAGGCCGACGGTGTGCAGATCGCCTTCGACGCCACCAGCGCCTATGTGCATGCCGAGAACAGTCGCAAGCTCAACCAGCTTGGCGTGCTGATGATTGACCTGACCCCCGCCGCCATCGGCCCCTTCTGCGTGCCGGCGGTCAATCTGGCCGCGCAGGCGGGCCAGCCCTCGTCGGGCAGTGCACTGCTCAAGGAAATGAATGTGAACATGGTCACCTGCGGCGGCCAGGCCACCATCCCAATGGTGGCGGCGGTGTCGCGCGTGCAAGCGGTGGGCTACGGCGAGATTGTGGCCACCGTCTCCAGCCGCTCGGTGGGCCCGGGTACGCGCAAGAACATCGACGAATTCACTCGTACCACCGCTGGCGCCGTCGAGAAGATCGGCGGCGCGGCCAAGGGCAAGGCCATCATCGTGATCAACCCGGCAGAGCCGCCCCTGATCATGCGCGACACCATTCACTGCCTCACGGTCGATGAGCCGCGCCAGGCCGAAATCGAAGCCTCGGTGCAGGCCATGATCAAAGAGGTGCAAACCTATGTGCCGGGCTACAAACTGGTCAACGGCCCCGTCTTCGACGGCAAGCGCGTCTCCATCTATATGGAGGTGGAAGGCCTGGGCGACTACCTGCCCAAGTACGCCGGCAACCTCGACATCATGACCGCCGCTGCGGCGCGCACCGCCGAACTGTTTGCCCAGGAGATCCTGGCAGGCAAGCTGACATTGAGCCCAACCGCGGCCTGAAGGAGCAGACACGATGACAAGCAAGAAGAGCGCACTCGACGGCCGCAAGATCACCGTTCACGACATGACGCTGCGCGACGGCATGCACCCCAAGCGCCACCAGATGACGCTGGACCAGATGCGGTCGGTGGCCTGCGGACTGGATGCAGCGGGCGTGCCGCTGATCGAAGTCACGCACGGCGACGGCCTGGGCGGCAGCTCCGTGAACTACGGCTTTCCTGCACACACCGATGAGGAATACCTCAGCACCGTGATCCCGCTGATGAAGCAGGCCAAGGTCTCGGCCCTGCTGCTGCCGGGCATCGGCACTGTCGACCATTTGCAGATGGCGCATGAACTGGGTGTGCACACGATTCGAGTGGCCACCCATTGCACCGAGGCGGACGTGTCCGAGCAGCACATTGCCTACGCCCGCAAGCTGGACATGGACACTGTGGGCTTTCTGATGATGGCCCATATGAACAGCCCCGAAGGTCTGGTCAAGCAAGCCAAGCTGATGGAAAGCTACGGCGCCAACTGCCTCTACATCACCGATTCGGCCGGCTATATGCTTCCTGAAGACGTCAAAGCTCGGCTCGGCGCGGTCCGCGAGGCCCTCAAGCCCGAGACCGAACTGGGCTTTCACGGCCACCACAATATGGCCATGGGCGTGGCCAACTCGATTGCAGCGATTGAGGTCGGAGCCAACCGCATCGACGCCGCCGCTGCAGGCCTGGGCGCAGGTGCGGGCAACACACCGATGGAAGTGCTGGTTGCCGTGTGCGACCGCATGGGCATTCAGACCGGCGTGGACGTTTGGAAGATTCAGGACGTGGCGGAGGATCTGGTCGTGCCACTGATGGACTTCCCGATCCGCATCGACCGCGACGCCCTGACGTTGGGCTATGCCGGCGTGTATGGCAGCTTCTTGCTCTTCGCCAAACGGGCCGAGGCCAAGTACGGCGTGCCGGCGCGCGAGCTGCTGCTGGAACTGGGTCGCCGCGGCATGGTGGGCGGCCAGGAAGACATGATCGAAGACACTGCCATCACCATGGCACGCGAGCGCCGCCTGCGCACGGCCTGAGTTCAGACGGTGACCGGTGCCTCGGTCAACACATTCATCAAGGATCACGCGATATGCACGCACGCGCTCTTCCGCCCTGCCCTGACGAGGCCAGCATCACCGCCCATCTGCAGGCCCAGAAGGCGGCGTTCTGCGCCGAAGGGCCGGTCAGCGCCGCCTTGCGACGTGATCGTTTGCAGCGCTGCGTGGCACTGCTGAGCAAACACAGCGACCGAATCTGCGAGCTCATCAGCGCAGACTTCGGCGGACGCCACCCCGTCAGCACCTTGATGATGGATGTGCAGGCGCCCATCGCGCAACTGAAGTACGCCAGCCGGCATGTGACAGGTTGGATGCGGCCGCAGCGCCGCGCCGGCCTGTTTCCCTTCAATCTCTTTGGCGCGCGCTCGGAATTGCGCTATCAGCCCAAGGGGGTTGTAGGCATCGCCGGCACCTGGAACGGCCCGCTCTTCATGCTTTTCGCGCCCCTGGCCAGCGTGTTTGCGGCAGGCAATCGCGCCATGCTCAAGCCATCGGATCTCTCGCCGCTCACCTCGGAATGGCTGGCCGAGGCCGTGGCCGAATACTTCGACCCGCTGGAGCTGAGCGTTGTGACGGGCGGCATCGCGCAAGCCCAGGCCTTCACACGCCAAGCCTTCGATCATCTGGTCTTCACCGGCAGCACCGACGTGGCACGCCAGATCATGCGCGACGCCGCTGCCAACCTGGTGCCACTCACGCTGGAGCTCGGCGGAAAATCACCAGCCATCGTCAGCCGCAGCGCCGACATTGCCCAAGTCGCCGACAAGATCGCCATGGCACGAGCCCAGAACGGTGGCCAGATCTGCGTCATGCCCGATACCGTCTACTTGCCGCGGGAAAGCATTGACACTTTCACCGCCGCCCTGCGCAAGCGCTGGGCCCAGATGTTTCCGCAGATCAGCGGCAATACTGACCTCACCAGCGTGGCCAGCCAGCGCCATCTGGAACGCATTGAAGCTTTGGTCGAAGAGGCTCGCGCCGCTGGCGCCACTGTCGAAAGCCTAGGTACAGCCGGCTCAGCCGCGCAGGACCGGCGCCGGCCACTGCGCCTTGTCATCAACGCACCAGTGGATTGCGCGATATCGCGCCTGGAAATCTTTGGTCCGGCCATGGCCATACAAGCCTATGACGACGTCCGCGAATGCGTCGCTCGAGTCAACGCCGGCGCACGTCCTTTGGCGCTGTACTACTTTGGCCGTGACAAAGCCGAGCAGGAATACGTGCTCGGCCACACCTTGTCGGGCGGCGCCTGTGTCAACGACGCGATGCTGCAGGTGGGTCTCAGCGATGTGCCTTTTGGTGGCATCGGCGCCTCCGGCATGGGGGTTTACAACGGCCCCGAAGGCTTTGCGGAATTCAGCCATCTTCGCGGCGTCTACCACGCCGGCTGGTGGGACCCACGCCACAGCCTGGGCTTGAATCCGCCGTTCAACAACAAGCTGTTGACGATGCTGCGCAAGAGCGTGCAGCGCGCCTGATCGCTACGAACCCGCTTCAAGCACCGGCCCAAGGCCGGTCAACTCGGCAGGCTAAAGCCCACTTCCTTCGTCTGCCAGGGACGTTGGCAACAAGGTTGCCAGCAAAGGAATCACGCTAGACGCTAAAGCCAGCATCAGCAGCGGCCCGAAGCCACTGCCCGGCTGGGCCAGTAGCTGACCGGCCAGGCCCGGCCCAACCATGGAACTCAAGGCAAAGGCCGCCGGCACCAGCAGTACGGCCCGTCCGCTGGCGTCACTGCGCGCAATCGCCGCGGTCTGGAATACGCAGCCGCAGGTGAAAGCAAACTCCCAGACCCAGGCGCCCAAGGCAAACGGCACAAAGCTGCTCGCTGAACCAAGCAGCAGCAGGCCAATGCCCACCCCGCCCAGCACCAGGGAAAACGCCGCCCGTCGGCCCAGGCGGTCACCAAACGCCGCCACGCTGAAGGCGGCCACACCGCCCAGCAACTTCAGCACCGCAAACACCAGGCCGGTCTCTGTGGGCGCGAGCTTCAAGCCAGCGCCAATGCGTTCCAGAAAGGCCCACAGGCCGATATTGCCGACCAAGAAAAAGAAGAAAACCGAGACACCCAGCCAGGCTGCAGCCGGCAGGCGCAAGCCGCTACGCAAGACCTGACCCTGCGCGTCATCGAACACGGGTGCCGGACGCATTGGCACCCACCATGCGGACATTCCAAGCAAGAGCACCACAGCCGCCACGGCCAAGGCGCCGCCGGCATAGCCAAAATGCGCCAGCACCAGAGGCGGCAAAGCAAACAAGACGGCGGCGGTCACTGACAGCTCCACACCTTGGCGCACACCGAAGGCGCGCACCTTGTTGGGAAGATCTGAAAGGATGCGCATGCCCAAGCAGGTCATGGTGGAGGCGAAGAAGCCTATGGCCGCCCAGGCCACATACATCGCCGGCAAGCTCCACACCCAGGCGCTGGCCGCAAAAGCCGAGGCCGTGCCGAGCGCGCTGACGGCCGTCAGCACGCGCCAGTCGAGCCGATTCATCCAGAACGGCGCCCCCAGCGTGCCCAAGAGATAGCCAGCAAAACAAATCGACCCCAACAAGCCGACCGTTTGTGCTGTGAGGCCAAAGCTGTCAGCCAGACTGCCCAACATGACCGGCAAGGAGTTGAAAGGCAGGCCACCAATGGTGGACGCCAAGCTGGCCGCGAGCATGAAGCCCAACAAGTGCCGATCCGCCATGGCTGGGCGCGTTGTGGAGAGGGATTGGGTGGCATCCATGCTCAGCCCGGCCTCACATATAGAGCATCACAAGGTCGTTGATGACCGAGGGACGATCCTGACCGACGACGTGGACATTGATCTCCAGCGTCATCTGCACGCCGCTCTTGAGCTGCTCGACCTTGGTCACGCGGCTGCGCGCGTGGATGCGGCAGCCCGAGGGCACGATGGCGGGGAAGCGCAGCCGGTCAGAGCCGTAGTTGACGATGTTGTTGAAGTCCACCACCTCGTAGTCCAGCGGCAGCTTGAGCCGGCTCACCAGCACCTGCACCAGCGCGCCATGGGCGATGGTGGTGCCGAAGGGACTGTCGCGTTTGGCCTTCTCGGGATCGGTGTGGATCCAGTAGTCGTCGCCGCTGAGCGCCGCGAACTGGTTGATGACGTCCTGGCTCACCTCAAAGGTGTTGGACCAGCCGGTGAATTCCTCGGAAATCAGCGACTTCATCGCCACGATGTCCTTGCAGCTGATCTTGCGCTTTGGCAATTCCTGCGTGGCCGGTGCCGGGGCTTGCTCTGTTGGCTCGTCCGCGCTGATCACGCCCGGATGGGCCGAATCGACGGGCGTGTAGCGCAGCAGCGTGACCTCGCCCGGCCGGTCGTCAAACACCGGGCGCAGGCGCTGACCGATCTGCACCGCCGCCGGATCGACACCGACCAAGGTGGTGTTGATGTGCGGGCCTTCGTCCAGTTCCACCACGGCCAGCATTTGCGGCATCTCGTCGCTGAACTCAGGCAAGGTCGGCACCCGCGAGACGGTGAAGGCGTACAACCGGCCTTCCCCACTGACCTTGCGCCAGGCCACATGGCGCGAGCCGCAGACCGGGCAATGCTGACGCGGGAAGAAGAACCAATGGCCCTGATCACATTGCTGAATTTGCACCTCGTGAGATTTCAAGGCATCCCAATAGGCTTGGGAGATCGGCGTTGGATGCGGCAGAGGCTTGTTCCAGGCAGCCATCATTCAGCTCCCTTCAGCACCAAAGCGCCCTGCTCGCTCATCACCCCGCCGGTGCCAGAGACATAGGCCAGATCGTGACGTGAGAGCTGGCGCGCGCCGGCGCGGCCCTGGATTTGATGCATGGCCTCAATCACCTGCGTCATGCCGCCGGCACTGCCGGTCTGGCCAAAGCTGAGTTGGCCGCCATGGGTATTCATTGGGAAATTGCCCTTGAAGGTGAAATCGTTCTCGCGCAGGAAGCGCAGCCCATCGCCCTTGGCACAGAAGCCTGCGTCCTCCAGCGTCAGCATGACGGTGATGGTGTAGCAGTCGTAGACCTGGGCCATATGCATATCGCTCGGCCGGTAGCCGGACATCTCGAAGGCTTTGCGGGACGCCGGGCCAATTGGCGTGGCCAGCATGTCAGCGGCATAAGTGGGCGATTTGCTGTGCACATGCTCGCCGCAGCCGACGATGTGCACCGGGCGGTGCTTGCAGCCACGGGCCTTGTCGGAACGTGTCAATACCAGCGCGCCGCCGCCGGCCACGGGCATCACGATCTCCAGCATGCGCAGCGGCTCGGCCACCATGCGTGAGTTCAGCACATCATCCACGGTGATGGGCTGGCCAAAAAACATCGCATCCGGGTTGTGGCAGGCATTGAAGCGCTGGTCCACGCAGATGCGCGCCAACGCAGCCGCGTCGTAGCCATGCGTTGCCGCATAGCGCTGGGCGATCATGGCGTAGCCGGTGTTCTGCGCCATATGCCCATAGGGCAGGTCCATCTCCGCTTCGGGCGCACCGTAGCGCGTGCTGTGACCACCAAAACGGCTGGCGCGCATCACTTCGGCCACATGGTCATCATGCGCCGAGGCCGGCGCCATACGCGCTGGGATGACGCAGACGACGGTATCGCACAAACCCATCTCAATGGCCGCCGCGGCGCGCCAGGCCATGGCCACCGAGCTTGCGCCCCCTAAGTCAACCACCTCGGCAAAGTTCAGTCGCACGCCCAGGTACTCACCCGCCATCGCCGGCACGAACATGCCGGCCTCGTGGAACTGCGCACTCGGCACGATCAGGCCATCGACATCGGCCAGCGAGAGCCCGGCATCCGCCAAGGCCAGGGTGGCCAGATCCGCCACCTGCTCCAGATGGAACATGCGTGGCGCACTTTGATACTTTTCTGGTTTGTACTGCGCCGCACCGACCAGTGCCGCCTTGCCTTGGAGTCCCATAAGCGCCCTTGGGGCCCCCTTGGGCCCTTGTAGTGTTGTATGACTTGATTGTCACCAGCAGAAGCCTCGGGCCATCGTCCGAGCAGACTAGCTAGGGCATTGGGAGTTCGCCCCCTTCATGCGCTGACCGCCGATTCGTCCTTTCGGACGATGCAGCGATCTGTAGACCGCAAAGAATCGCGCCCACATAGAAGGCCGCGGTTCGTTCGGCTGATGCATAAGGAGACTTGACGTGAGAACCCCCATCGGTGTGGCCCTGTCTGCACTCGTGGCCTTGGCCGCAATGCAGGCCTTTGCCTCGCGAGAGACGGCGCCATTGGCCGCCACCAAGCCCATCGTGCAGCGCATGCAGATCAATTCCCTGGCCCAAAGCAAAACGGCCATGCTGGCCGGTGGCGAGCTGGGTCAGCTGAGCTATTCCCGCGACGCCGGCAAGACCTGGACCCCCGCGGCCATTGACCAAAATCGCCAGGCCTCGATCAATCAGATCAGCTTCTCCGCTGACGGCTTGACCGGCATGGCGGTCGGCCATGAGGGCTGGATTCTGCGCAGTACCGATGGCGGCTTGGCCTGGAAGGAAGTGAACTTCCAGCAGCGCAATGGTGAACCCCTGATGAGCATCGCGCGCATGCCTTCCGGGGAGTGGATCGCCGTAGGCGCCTTTGGGCGCGCCATCAAGTCCAATGCCGATGGATCGAATTGGCAGGCGCTGGAGCTGCCGCCTTCTGTGGAGGACAAGCACCTCAATCGCATCACCGGCAGCGCAGATGGCCGACAGTGGATGATCGTGGGGGAACGCGGCCTGGTGCTAATTTCGAATGACAGCGGCGCAAGTTGGCGCGATTTGCCGCCCTTCTACAACGGCTCTTTTTACAACGTCGCCAGCTTGGTCAATGGCGGCTGGCTGGTCTACGGCATGCGCGGCAATGCCTTCCGCAGCAGCGACGGCGGCAACAGTTGGACCAAGGCACAGATCCCGGCCCCAATCTCCTTCTTTGCCCACAGCCAAGACGCACAAGGCCACATCACGCTGGCCGGCCAAGGTGGCATGTTGGCCCTGAGCACCGACGAGGGGCAGAGCTTCACGCTGCGGCGCGCCGGCATGCGCGCCACCCTCACCGACCTGCTCATCCAAGGCAAGGATCAAACCTGGATCGCCAGCAGCACCGGCCTGCACCCACTTCCCCCCGCCCCGGCTGCTGCCGTGAAAGTCGCTAACGCCGGAGCCTCGCAATGAGCGCCACTCGCCACCCTAAGAACCACCGCCCCGCGCTACTGGACCCGCTGATTGACGCCATGGCGCGCGCGCTGCTGCAGTGGCGCAAGCCCATCGGCATCGTCACCCTGCTCATCACCTTGCTGCTGGGTGCTTCGGCGCTGCGCACTCACTTGGATGCCGGCTTCAACAAGCTGATCCCACAGCAGCATCCCTATATGGCCGCCTTCCTCAAGCATGGCGCCAACTTCTCCGGCGCCAACCGCATCCTGGTCAGCGTGCACTGGAAGGGCGAAGGCGACATCTACAACGCGCAGTTTCTGAAAACTCTGCGCGGCGTCACCGACGAAGTCTTCTTCACCCCTGGCGTCAACCGCGGCCAGGTGTTCTCGCTGTTCACCGCGAACGTGCGCTATATGGAGATCACGGAGGAAGGTTTCACCGGCGAAGTGGTGATCCCGTCCCGGTTCACGGCGGACGCGGAAGGCCTGGCGCGGGTGCGCTCCAACGTCGCCAAATCGGGTCAGATCGGCCAGTTGGTGGCCAATGACCTGAAGTCAGCGATGGTGCGCGCCGACCTGCTCGACATCGACCCGCAGACCGGCGCCAAGCTGGACTACGCCCAGGTGGCCAAACGCCTGGAGGAGATCCGGTCCAAATTCGCCGACGCGCACATCGACATCCAGATCGTCGGCTTCGCCAAGGTCATGGGCGATGTGATGGACGGCTTGTTCACGGTGGTGAGCTTTTTTGCCGTGGCCTTCAGCATCACCGCCCTATTGCTGTGGCTGTACTCACGCTCGCTCAAACTTACCGTGCTGGCTCTGGTGGTGGCGCTCTTGCCGGTGGTGTGGCTGCTGGGTGTGCTGCCCGTGATCGGCTACGGCATCGACCCGATGTCCATCCTGGTGCCTTTTCTGATCTTCTCGATCGGCGTGTCTCATGCGGTGCAGATGACCAATGCCTGGAAGCAGGACGTGATGGCCGGCATGGGCTCCGAGGATGCAGCTGCCAACGCCTTCCGCAAGCTGGCGGTGCCCGGCATCGTGGCGCTGCTGACGAATGCGCTGGGCTTCATGGTCATCATGTTGATCGATATTCCCATCGTTCACGAGTTGGGCGTCACCGCCTGCTTGGGCGTGCTGCTGATGATCATCACCAACAAGATCATGCTGCCGGTGATCCTGTCGCATCTGAAGCTTGAGGGCGTCGCGCTGGCGCACAAAGACGGTGTCACGCCGCTGCACAAGCACTGGTGGGCGGTATCGGCCTTTGCCACCCCTCGGCCCGCCATCGTGGCATTGCTGGTCTCGGTCGCCTTCCTGGCCGCGGGCACCTACTACTCGCGCTTCCTCCAGACCGGCGACATTGGCTCCGGCGCTGCCGAGTTGCGCGCCGACTCTCGCTACAACCGCGACAACGCCGAGATCATCAAGAACTATTCGATCGGCATGGACGTGCTGTCGGTGTATGTTGAGACCGAGAACCTCCAGGAAGCCTGCCTGAACTGGCCGGTGATGAACGCCGTCGAGCGTTTCGATCTGGCCATGCGCGGCGTGGATGGTGTGCGCTCCATCAACACCGTGGCGGGCCTGGCCAAACTGGCGGCCAGCGGCAATAACGAGGGCAATCCCCGCTGGGCTGCACTGCAGCGCACCGAGGCCGCATTGCGCACCGGCGCCAAAGCCGCCAACCCTGAGCTTGGACTGAACTCCGAAGGCTGCAAGACCATCAATCTGCTGCTCTTCCTGAAGGATCATGAGGGCGCCACGCTCAAGCATGTGGTGCGCGAGGTGCAGAAATTCATCGACGCCGAGAACACGCCTAACCTCAAGTTCCGACTTGGCGGCGGAAACGCTGGCGTAGCGGCCGCCACCAACGAGGCGGTTGAACAAGCTGAGGTGACGATGCTGCTGGCCATCTTCGGCGCGATCACCTTGCTGTGCTGGGTGACCTTCAGAAGCTGGCGCGCCGTGCTGTGCATCGTGGTGCCGCTGGCCCTGGTGTCTATCCTGTGCAATGCCTTGATGGCGCTTTTGGGCATTGGCCTCAAGGTGGCCACCCTGCCGGTGATTGCCTTGGGTGTTGGCGTAGGCGTGGACTACGGCATCTATTTGTTCGAACGCCTGCAGCATGAAATCGAACATGAAGGTGCCTCGTTGCGCGAAGCCTTCTATCAGGCGATGCGACAGCGCGGCACGGCAGCCGTGTTCACCGCAGTGACGATGTCCATCGGCGTAGGCAGCTGGGCCTTCTCAGCCCTCAAGTTCCAGGCGGATATGGGCGTGCTGCTGGCGTTCATGTTCCTCGTCAATATGCTGGGTGCCATCTTCATGTTGCCGGCCATGGCCTATTGGCTGGGCGTAGGCAAGCCCTCTGCCGCCGATGAGCGCAAGCCAGTCAGCATGATCTTCAAGCACTGAAGCCGCGCAGGCTCGGCCACCGAGCCGGGCACGTGGCTCAGCAGACGGCTCAGCAGATGGCCCAGCAGGTAGCCACAAGTGCCGGCTGCGGCCATCTCCCTGGCCTAAACGACTTTCTGCTGCGACACCGTACCCAAGCGTCCGCTGCTATGTCGGGCGGGCTAGGCGGCCCGCAGAGAGAACTTCGGTCAGCAGATGGAAGCTTAGGCACGGAATTTCTGTCGCTGAGTGGCTTTAGCTCAATGGCGGCATTGCTGGCGGCGGCGCAGGTGCAGGCCCAGCAGGCCGCCCATCATCAGCACCACGGTGGTCGGCTCGGGCACCGAGCTCACCAAGGCCAGGGCAGTGCCCGGGTCATCGGTGATGATGCCCGAGAGCTGGCCGTCCACTACCTTCCCATTGATCATGCGCTGCGACTTCAGATTGATCAGGTCGGCCATGGTCTCGGCCTCGTTCACTGTCCAGGCGAAGACCCGCAGGCCGCGGCTGTTGGCCAGGGAGAGCAGATCGCCCCAGAAGGGCTCGCCGCCATTGAGCAAATCGGTGAAGGACAAGGCCACGCCATCAATGCCTCGCGCGACCAGACCATCCAGGAAGGCGCCACGTGCATCCAGGCCTTGAGCCGCGCGGAAGCCGCCCACGAAGCCAAGGTGAAAGACCTCGGCTTCACCCAGGTGTTGCACCAGGTCAGCGGCGGCGGTGTCATTCCAGGCAAAGGCCACGGCTTGCTTGGCGTCGAAGCCGGTCTCGGCCATGGCCTGAGCCATGGCGGCCCCGGCGTTGTTGACCTTCACATCCAGCACGACTTTGCTCTTGCCTTCCACGGCAACTTGAAGGGTTTCGGCCAGGGTGGGGATTCTTTCATTCTTGTACTTGTCACCGAACACGTCCGGCAAGGCATTGGACATGCCCTTGAGCTCGGCAGCCGTCAGGTCAGCGACCTTCTTGTTGACGCCGCTCACCCGTGTCGTTGTGTCGTCGTGCGAGATCACGGCCACGCCGTCCTTGCTCAGGCGGATGTCGGTTTCAAAGCGATGCGCACCCAGGGCGATAGCCTGACGGTCTGAGGCCAAGGAATTCTCGGGCGCGAACATGGAGTTGCCGCGGTGTGCGATCACCTCGAAGCCCTTGGCCATGCTGGTGATGTTGGGCGCGGTTTGCTCGAAGGTCTTGCCGCTGCCCAGGAAGTAATGTTGCCGCATCTCGGCTTCGCTGAGAGCCTTGTCATAGACGGCCACTTGGTCCACAACGCCGATGTTCAAAAAGCTGTTGGGTGTGCCCTTGTTCCAGTCAGCGCCAATGGCGGCCAGCTGACCCACCGGCAGAGCCGAGTTGAGTTTGACGGCGGTATGGCGATCACGCAGCACGCCGTTCACATAGATCTTGGCCGAGGGGCCGGCGGGGTCGTTGGGGTCGAGTTGGCCAACCACGTGCATCCACTCGCCTTGACGCTTGTCGATCAGCGTGGCGCTGGCACCGGGGCGCTCAGCGTAGCCATTGGCCGTGGCCACTTTGAAGCGCAATTCGCCATTCGCCTTGTCCAGGTACATGACGTAGTTGTCCTGGCTGCTGTCATAGATGCTGCCGTAGGCGCCGCTGGTGCTGAGCATGGAGGCGTCAAGCTTGACCCAGGCTTCCACACTGACCGCCTTCTTTCCGGTCATCGCAGGCATCAGTGGCACTTGCAGATAGCTACCCTTGCCAGCCGCAGCGCCACCGAACAGGCCGGTTTGCAGGCCGGCGCTGCCCAGGGGAGTGGCGTTATAGCCGTTGCCACTGAAGTCAGCGCCGCTCAAACTGCCGGCCAGAGCGTCCAGCGTCCAGTAAGCCATGGGCTTGGCCGCGAGCACGGCGCTCTTGTAGCTATCGGCCTGGGTGCTGGCCATGGTTTGAGTGGCGGCAATGCAGCATAGCCCGGCGGCCAGGGCGCGCAGGGTTTGATGACGCAGGACAGGAGTGCTTCTGAGTTTAGACATGGGGTTTTGCTTGAGTGAGACACACGCGGCGCGGCCGCTGACTACAGACCCCAAAGCATGCGTTGCGTGTGTGACGAGACCGAGATGGCCATGGTCCTTTCGGCCTGGGTCGATCGACTTTTGGCCGCCGCAGCGGCAGCATGGCGCGCAGCGCTGGCTCGCCGGCATCCGGTCGCGCACGGCAGTGGTCGCGAAAGACATCTGACGGCGGACAGTGTGAATTCGACGTTGCTTCCGGAAACCGACCAAAGCTGCTGACTCTTGACCTGCCGAATTGCAGCTTCGTGTTGCACCCGACAAGTGCCCGAATGAACCAAGTCAGCCATAACCGACGTAAATAGGCGTGAGGCCGCTTAGTGCCCATAGCAGACATCCCAAGTACCGACGTCAAAGTCAACGATGCAGCGAATGCAGTCGCTCAAGGCTGAGAGCTGAATTCACGGTGTCGGGCACACAGCGGTCACTGACCTGGGCCCGCGCTTGCTAAGCCCGCTCAGTTCATCATGCTAATCGCTATGCCCTGCAGAAACTGCAGGGCAGGCGTGGCCAGCACTATGCGCGGCACCCCCTTGAGAAGGCCGTAGACCAGCGCAGCCCTTTCGCGTCCGCAGGCTGCGCCGCCTTCAAGCCCTATTGCAACAAGGTGCTGCGCAGCCCCCAGTTCGGGGCCCTGGTTTCGAGAGGCCGAGACACGACAGTGGTTCAGCTGATCGGCGGCCGCAAGGCGGCTTGCTCTGATTCAGTGGCAGCTCGGCATGGCCGACTCACCGCAGCCTGTACCCAAGCCAACAGCTAGCCTTGCACGGCTCCAGCCGCCCCAAGTTGGAACTACTGAACCACACGCTGATGCGTTGGACTCGACCGCGAATCACGAGGCATTGAACGTCTTGTTGCAGGCATGAGCCGAACCGATCAGTGGGTTCAAAACATGTCAGTAGTCATGCGGGCTCACATGGTTTGGAATGCCGGGGCTGACGAAACACGCTCGCAGTACCTCGAAAAAACAGGACCTGATATGACCCCAAACAGCTACGCCCCCAAACTCTGCGCCTCGCGGCGCCAGGTCTTGCAAATGGGTGCCGCCGGCCTCGGCGCCGGCCTGTTGCCCACCTTGCCACAGAGCGCGAATGCCGCCGCCGCTTTCAGTGTGCCCGATGAGGCTCGCCCACAAACTCGCGTCTGGATGGGCTGGCCCGCCAGCAGCGGCATCTGGGGCAGCAGCCTGCTGAGAAAAGTGCAAGACGACATCGCCCGATTGGCTCGCACCATTGCCAAGTACGAACCGGTGACTTTGCTCGCCAGCGGCACAGTCAACGCCACCAATGCCCGCACGCGCATCGGACCCACAAACTATCCGGTCACCATCCTCAGTAACATTCCGGTGGATGACTGCTGGCTGCGAGACACCGGCCCTGTTTTCCGAATCAACGGCGCTGGCGGATTGGATTGCATAGGCCTTAACTTCAACGGCTGGGGGAGTAAACAGGCCTGGAGCCGCGACGGCTATGTGGCCGAACGCATCGCTGCGCAACTGGGCCTGCGCATTACTCACGCGGACATCGTGGGCGAAGGTGGCGGCGTGATCTACGACGGCGACGGCACCTTGATCGCTAACGAGAGCTGCTGGGTCAATTCCAACCGCAACCCCAAGCTATCGCGTGCTGACATCGAGGCCGAATTGCTCTATCTCTATGGCGCCAGCAAGATGATCTGGTGCCAGGGCATCAAGGGTCAAGACATCACTGATGATCACATCGATGCAACGGCCCAGTTCGTGGCGCCGGGCAGCCTGGTGATCCACAACCCGCCCGAGGGCGACACGAGCATTTGGGCCCAAGATGCGCGCAAAGTACGCAGCCTGCTCAGTGCGGCCACCGATGCGCGCGGCCGCCGCTTCAACATCACGCTGCTGAATCAGCCCACCAAGGGTCGCCTCAAAGGCCCCGACGCCCTGCTGACCTATATCAACTATCTAGTCGTTAACCAGGCGGTGATCACTGTCAATTTCGGCGACACCATCACCGATTCGGACACCTTCGCCAAGCTCTCCGCGCTCTACCCGGGCCGCACGGTGGAGATGATCAAGATGGACAGCCTGTATACCGGCGGCGGCGGCATCCACTGCGTGACGCAGCAGCAACCGGTGGTGTGAACCCTGCAATCAACGGCGAATTGCAGGCGGATATGCCTGCTCCTGCACAAGCGGATGGCGCTGGAAGAGTGCCAACAGCTCACCGCTGTTCTGCAGACGTAGAAACTCCGAGTCAAAGCGGGCCCGCAGCAAATCACCTGATGGGCTGGCGCGAAAGGCGAAGAACATAGGCTTGCGCAGCACGGCGGGCCTAATCTCCACGTCTTGCGCATCCGTTACGTAACGCAAAGCCTCGGTGATTCGAGGGCCGTAATCCAGCACCGCATCAACCCTGCCGCGAACTAACATCCTGAGCATCGAACCTATGTCATGGATTTCTCGATATTCCATGGGCACATCGGTGTAGCGCTGGTAGCCATACCCTATCTGCGCCACCACGTACTTGTTGCGAAGAGTTTCGATGCCCAGCCAGAGCGGGAAGCGCTGACGCAAGACCGCGGCACTGACGAGGTCCATATCGGTGACCTGCTTGGACAAGCGACCGCCAGGACCGGGGTCATTTGTGCCCGGAACGACCACGCCCTCACCCGACGTCAGCATGGTCAGAGCGCGCGCAAACGGAACGATGGTTACGTGCAGCTCGAATTGCGGTGGCGGAAACACCGCCCGCGCCAACTCCACATAGAGCCCGCGCCCCTGGCCGTCGACATAGCCAGGGTAGTCCGGGAATGCCAAGGTCACCGACTCGGCAGCTGCAGCAGTTCCACACCAAGCCAATGCGGCCAATAAGCGAAGGAATTTGATCATGGCTGCTCCCAAGATTGAGTCTCAGGAGTTCAACTTTAGCCCAGGCCTTCAAACCCCCAGCTTGTCGCGCAGCGTGTAGTACCAAGCGCCCAAAGCAGTGAAAGGCACGCGCATTAGGCGACCGCCAGGGAAGGGATAGTGCGGCAAGCCTGCGAACACGTCGAAACGCTCGGTCTGCCCGCGGATTGCCTCGCCCAGCACCCTGCCGATCAGGTGGGTGTAGGTCACACCGTGGCCAGAACAGCCCTGCGAGAAATAGATATTGCGATCCAGGCGCCCCACTTCGGGCAGGCGCGAGAGCGTTAACAGGAAGTTGCCGGTCCAGGCATAGTCCAGCCGCACCCCCTCCAACTGCGGGAAGGTCTTCAGCAACTTGGGGCGAATGATGGCCTCCACATGCGCCGGATCCCGCGCACCGTAAATCACGCCGCCGCCGTAAAGCAAACGCTTATCGGCCGAGAATCGGAAGTAGTCCAGCAAGTAGTTGCAGTCCTCAACGCAGTAGTCCGAGGGAATCAGATCGCGCCAGCGTTCTCCCAGCGGTTCGGTTGCCACCACCTGGGTGCCGCAAGGCATGGAGCGCGCCGCCAGTCGGGGCTCCAATCCGCCGATATAGGCGTTGCAGGCGAGCACGACGGTGTTGGCCAAGACCTCGCCCTCGGAGGTTCGCACACGCGCCGTGGCACCGCGCTCAATCTTCAGTACCGCAGAATTCTCATGGATCACACCACCCATTCCCTCGAACGCCGCGGCCTCGCCTTGCGCCAGTTTGAGGGGATGAATATGACCGCCGCTTGAATCCAGCAAGGCTGCGCAATAACGGTCAACCTTGACGGCCTGCTGCAAGCCCACGCCATCCAGCATGCTCAGACCTTGGTGGCCATGGCGCTCCCACAGCGCCTTCTGCGCTTCCAGGTGACGGGCTTGCTTGGCTGTCAGCGCCGCGAACAAGCCACCATCCTTCAAGTCGCAGGGAATTTGATAGCGGCTGACGAAATCTCGGATCACCCGTCCACCTTCGAAGGCCATCTGCCCGAGTGCCTGCGCCGTAGCCGCGCCATGGCGGGCTTCGATGACATCTAGGTCACGAGAATAGCTGTTGACGATCTGGCCGCCATTGCGACCGGAGGCACCCCAGCCGACCTTGGCCGCCTCCAGCACCACCACCTTGAGGCCAGCCTCGGCCAGGTGCAGCGCAGTAGACAGTCCGGTGTAGCCGGCGCCGATGATGCAAACATCGGCGCGCACCGTGCCTCGCAAAGCGGGCCGACTTGGCTGCGGGAGGCCAGAAGCGGCGTAGTAGGACGGCGCATGCCGGCTGGCGTCATGCGCCGGCGCATCCGTTTGAGCGAGAGTGGAGCGAGCAAGTTCAGGCATCGATCTGGATCCAGGTGGTTTTCAACTCGGTGTATTTGTCCAAGGCGTGCAGGGATTTGTCGCGGCCGTTGCCGGACTGTTTGACACCGCCAAAAGGCACGGTGATATCGTCTTCATCGTACTGATTCACATGCACCGTACCAGCGCGCAAGGCGCGCGCCACCCGGTGAGCGCGGTTGATGTTGTGGCTCCAGACG
Source organism: Roseateles sp. PN1 (assembly GCF_038419725.1). Lineage (NCBI taxonomy): Bacteria > Pseudomonadati > Pseudomonadota > Betaproteobacteria > Burkholderiales > Sphaerotilaceae > Roseateles > Roseateles sp. PN1. The sequence continues at coordinate 96,100 of NZ_JBCARA010000015.1, forward strand.
GCGGCTTGCAGGCCGTAGGGGCTGTCATTGGCGATCGCAATCGCCTCAGCCTCGGTCTTGAAACGAAGCACGCTGATGACGGGGCCGAAGATCTCCTCGCGAGCAATGCGCATCCGGTTGTCGACCTGATCGAAGACGGTGGCCTGCATATAGCTGCCGCCACTTTCAGCATGACAGCGTTGGCCACCCAGACGCAGACGTGCGCCTTCTTGCAGGCCTGCACCCACATAGGATTCGACGCTCTTGAGTTGCGCTTCGTCCACCAAGGCCCCCATGGGCGCGCCCCAGTCAAGGCCGTTCTCGGCGCGAAACCCTCGCGCCGCCTCCACCAACTGTTCGGTGAAGGCATCGGCCACGCTGTCCTGCACCAGCACGCGCGAAGGGGCATTGCAGCTTTCGCCTTGATTGAAGAACAGGCTGGCCGCAGCGGCCCGCGCAGCCGCAGCCGGGTCGGCATGGTCATCGAAGACCAGAAAGGCCGATTTACCGCCCAGCTCGTTGTAGACGCGCTTGAGGTTGGAGCGGCCCGCGTACTCGAGCATGCAGCGGCCGACCCGAGTGGAGCCGGTGAAGCCAATCGCATCCACCTCCGGGTGTAGGGCCAGCGCCTCGCCGGCTTCATGGCCATAGCCGGGCAGCACATTCAATACCCCAGCCGGCAAGCCGGCCTGCAGCGCCAACTCAGCTAGGCGCAAAGCGCTGAAAGGCGACTTTTCGCTTGGTTTCAACACCACCGAGTTGCCGGCGGCCAGCGCCGGCCCCAACTTCCAGCATGCCATGATGAGGGGGTAGTTCCAGGGCACAACGCAGCCGATCACGCCCATGGCTTCACGCGTGATCAGGGCCAGCGCATCGACCCCGGTGGGCGCCACTTCGCCATAGACCTTGTCGATGGCCTCGCCATACCAGGCCAGGCAGCGCGCACTCGCCGGCACATCGACCTGCAGGGCATTGCGCAGCGGCTTGCCCATGTCCAGGCACTCCAGCAAGGCCAATTCCTCGCGGGCCTCCAGGACCAGAGCCGCAAAACGCTGCAAGACGACTTTGCGCTGGGCCGGCGCCTGGCGGGCCCAACGCGCATCGTCAAAGGCCTGGCGTGCGCTGCGCACGGCCAGTTCCACTTCGGCGCTGCCGCAGCGTGCGACCTGTCCCAGCAAGCGGCCGTCCAAAGGTGAATGTTTGGCAAAGCTGGCGCCTAGCGCCTGACGCTCACCGGCGATGAAGGCACGGCCATCAGGCCGCAAGCGACACGCGCGGGCGTGCCAGTCGGTCTCTGCATAGATGGAGGAAGTCATGGCGGGTTTCTTGGATCAGGGTCAGGGTTAGGACTTGTTCGGCGACTCTTTCCAGGCTGCACACAGCTCCCGCGTGCGCCGGCGCTCGGCACGCACCGCCCATAGGCTGGCGGCAGTGATGCTGGCCACAACGACCAGGATGATTAGCGTCGCCATCGCGTTCACGCTCGGGTCCACGCCTAGGCGAGCGCGCGAGAAGATCACCAGCGGTAGCGTGGTGGAACCCGGGCCGGACAAAAAGGCCGACACCACCACATCGTCTAGCGAGAGACTGAAGGTCAGCAGCCAGGCTGAGCCAAGGGCTTGCAGAATCATCGGCAGGGTGACCAAGACAAACACTTGCTGCGGGCGCGCACCCAAATCCAGTGCGGCCTCTTCCAAGGCGGGCGGCAACTCGCGCAGCCGGGCCTGGATCACCACGGTGGCATAGGCCATGCCCAGGAGGCTGTGGCCAATCAGCAAGGTGCCAAGGCCACGCGAAGGGAAGCCCAAAGCCCCTTGCATGCCCACCAGCAGCAAGAGCAAGGCTAGGCCGACGATCACTTCCGGCATCACCAAGGGCGCACTGACCATGCCGGCGAACAAAGCCCGGCCGCGAAAGCGCGGGTATTTCACCAAGGCATAAGACGCCGGCAAAGCCAGAAGCACACTGCCGGTGGCCGCCAGCAAGGCCAACTTGAGCGACAGACCAAGTGCTGCCAGCATCTCGCCGTCGCCGAACAGCTTGCTGTACCAGCGCAGCGTGAAGCCTCGCCACAGCCTCGGCACTGCCGAGTCGTTGAATGAGAACAGCACCAGGGCGACGATCGGCAGGTAGAGGAACAAGTAGCCAGCACCCAACCAGCAGCGCGCCAACTGGCCTGACAGGCCCTGCATCAAGGCATGTGGTGTCAACAAGGGTTTCTTCATGCTCGAGCCTCCCGATCCTGTACCCGGTTGAGCCAGCTCAAGGGCAGCACGATCAGCAAAAGCAGAACCACCGCCACCGCGCAGGCCATGGGCCAGTCGTTGTTATTGAAGAATTCCTCCCAAAGCACCTTGCCTATCATCAGAGTGCGTGGCCCACCGAGCAGTTCCGGAATCACGTACTCACCGATGCAAGGGATGAAGACCAGCATGCTTCCGGCCGCAATGGCGCCTCGCGACAGCGGTACCGTGATGCGCCAGAAGGCCTGCCAGGGCGTCGCGCCGAGGTCATGCGCTGCCTCCAGCAAGCGCAGGTCCATCTTGGCCAGACCGGCATAGAGCGGCAGGATCATGAAGGGCAGATAGCTGTAAAGCAGCCCCAGCATCAGCGAAAACGGCGTGTGCATGTACTTGCCCGGCGCCTCGATCAAGCCCAGCCACAGCAGCACATGGTCCAGGCCGACACTATCCATCAGCGCGGCCAACCAGCCGCCCTCCCCCAGCAGCAGCTTCCAAGCATAGACCCGCAGCAGAAATGAGGTCCAGAACGGAGCCATCACCAGCATCAGCAGCACGCCCTGCCGCGCGGGCTTGGCGCGCGCCATGAAGTAGGCAAAAGGGTAGCCCAAGAGCAGGCAACCGAGGGTCGTGAAAGCCGCCATGCGCAGGCTGGCCAGATAGGCATTGAAATAGAGCCCATCGCCCAGGAGATTGCTGAAATTGCTGCTGCGCAGGGTCAGCTGCCACGCGCCGTCGATCTGGCGCAGCAGGCTGTCGGGTCGCACCAGGCCCATCTGCGAGAGGCTGAAGTTCAGCACCACCGCGAACGGCGCCAGAAAGAACAACAAGAGCCAGGCATAGGGCAAGCCGATGACCCAGTGGCGGCCGCGCAAACCGTTCAGCCATGCGGGGCGCCATGCATTTGAGCTAAGCAACAACGCGCTCATTGGTTCAGCACCACTTGGGCATCGTCGGACCAACTGGCCCAGACGGTCTGGCCGGTGTGGAAGGGGTCTTCGGCATGGCGGCTGGCATTGGTCTGGCTGACCTTCAAGCGCGCGCCGCTGCGCAGGCGCAGGCTGTAGACCGTGTAGCTGCCGAAGTAGGCCTGCGAGTCCAACACCCCTTGCAGGCGGTTGTATTCGGACTCGGGTGCGCGGTGCGACAGTGCGATCTTCTCCGGCCGCAAGGCCACACTGACCGCCATGCCCAAGGTGCCGGTGATGCCGTGGCCAACATGGTGACAACAGTCCTGGCATTGCACATGCACATGGTCCGAAGCGTCGGCCACCACATGGCCGTCCATCAGGTTCACATTGCCGATGAAATCGGCCACATAGCGGCTGGCTGGGGTTTCGTAGATGTCTTGCGGCGCCCCCACCTGCAGCACCCTGCCCTGGCCCATGACGGCGATGCGGGTCGCCATAGTCATGGCCTCTTCCTGGTCATGTGTGACCATCACACAGGTCACACCGACCTCGCGGATGATGGCCAGCAGCTCCAACTGGGTCTGCTCGCGCAGCTTCTTGTCCAAGGCACCCAGTGGTTCGTCCAAAAGCAACAGCTGCGGCCGTTTGGCCAGGCTGCGCGCCAGCGCCACCCGCTGCTGCTGGCCGCCTGACAGCTGGTGTGGCCGGCGTCTGGCGAAGGCCTGCAATTGCACCAGCTTGAGCATGGCGTCGACACGCTCGGCCACCTGGGCCTTGGGCAGGCCATCGCGGCGCAGACCGAAGGCGATGTTGTCCCACACGTTCAAATGGGGGAACAAGGCGTAGGACTGAAACATCATATTGATGGGCCGGGCATAGGGCGGCAAGCCACTCAGGTCTTGTCCATTCAAGACGATGCGGCCGGCACTGGGGTTCTCAAAGCCGGCCAACATGCGCAGCAAGGTTGTCTTGCCACAGCCCGAGGCGCCCAGCAGGGCGAAGATCTCGCCGCGCGCGATGTTCAGGTTGACCTGGTCCACGGCCTTGACGCCACCAAAGTCTTTGTCCACCGCCTCAATGCGCAGATAGGCTCCGGGTCGGCGCGCCATCGCAGGCTCAAGCTGCTGGAATTGACTGGGTTTCATCAACAGGCCTCCGCGCTCAGACATGCAGCAACAAGTGCTCTCGTTCCCAGGGCGAGATCACCTTCATGAACTCGGCGACCTCGACTTCCTTGACCTCGGTATAGACGGTCACGAACTCGGGGCCCAAGACCTCGGCCAGATCCTTGTCCTCGCGCAGCAGCGCCAGAGCCTCGCCCAAGCTGCGCGGCAGCTGGTAGTCACCCAGATAGGCATCGCCGGTGCATTCGCGGCTGGGCTCGATGCGATTCTTGATACCCAGATAGCCGCAGGCCAACGTGGCGGCCAGAGCCACATAGGGGTTGGCGTCCGCGCCGATGACGCGGTTCTCAACTCGGCGCGCGACCGGAGGCGCTAGCGGCGAGCGTATGCCGACGGTGCGGTTGTCGGTGCCCCATTGGATATTGATCGGTGCAGCGGTGGAGCGCACCAGGCGACGGTAGCTGTTCACATAGGGGGCGAACAAGGCCATGGCGGCCGGAATGTACTTCTGCAAGCCGCCGATGTACCAGAAGAACTCCTTGCTCGGGCTGCCGTCCTCATTGCTGAAAAGGTTGCGCCCGGTGGCCTTGTTGATCACGCTCTGATGCACATGCATGGCACTGCCGGGCTCGCCGGCAATCGGCTTGGCCATGAAGGTGGCATACATATCGTGACGCAAGGCGGCTTCACGCACGGTGCGCTTGAAAAGAAAGACCTCATCGGCCAAGCCCAGTGGATGAGCGTGGAAGAAATTGATCTCCATCTGGCCCGCGCCGATCTCGTGGATCAGCGTGTCGACGTTCAACTCCATTTGCTCGCAGTAGGCGTAGACATCCTCGAACAGCGGATCGAACTCGTTGACGGCATCGATGGAATAGGCCTGGCGCGAGGTCTCGGCGCGGCCCGATCGGCCGACCGGGGGTTTCAGCGGGATGTCCGGATCGGTGTTGCGCTCGACCAAATAGAACTCCAGCTCGGGCGCCACCACTGGGTCCCAGCCCTCACGCTCATACAAATCGCAGACGCGGCGCAGCACCGAGCGCGGCGCAAAGGGCACTAACTTGCCCTCGCGATCAAAGCAGTCATGGATGATCTGCGCCGTCGGGTCGGTGGCCCAGGGCACGATGCGGGCCGTGCTCGGATCGGGGCGCAGATGCATATCGTGGTCGGTAGGGCTGATGACCTCGTTGTAGGGTCCGCTTTCGGGACACTCGCCGGTCACGCCCATGGCCACCACCACCTCGGGCAAGCGCATGCCACGATCCTCAGTGAACTTCTCGCGCGGCAGGATCTTGCCGCGCGCCACGCCGGTCAAGTCCGGAACCAGGCACTCCACCTCGGTGACGCGTTTGTCCTTGAACCATTGCTCGAGCTCGCTAAAGCTCTGGTTGTCTCTTTCCACCATAAGTCACCTATTTCTTCTCGTTATTCACTCGCCCCGGTATGAGGCGATGTCTCGTTAGCACCAGGCCGGGACGGTGCTGGCCTTGTATTCCTCACAGGCGTGGGCAAAGGCCTTGAACAGTGCTCGCGATACCGGCAAGCGGTCTGCCTGCCACTCCGGATGCCACTGCACACACAGATTGAAACCAGGGGCATCGGGCTTGCTGAAGGCTTCAATCAAGCCATCTGGGGCGGTCGCTTCCACCCGCAAGCCTGGCGCCAGCGTCTTCACGCCCTGCCCGTGAACCGAGTTGACGCGAACGTCATCGCAGGCCAAGAGCGAGCGCAGCAGACCGCCAGGCGTTAGACGCACCGGGTGGGCCTCGGCAAACATGGCTGCAGCGCCGTCCTCATCAGAGCCACGGTGCTCGCCCAGACCGGGCTGCTCATGCACCGCCTGATGCAGCGATCCGCCCAGTGCGACGTTGACTTCCTGCATGCCGCGGCAAATTGCCAGCAGCGGCAAACCACGCCTCAAAATTTGCGGAATCAAAGGCAGGGTTGCCGCGTCACGCCTGGCGTCCAAGGGCAGCGTGGGGTCACGCAGAGGCTCACCGAAGTGACGCGGGTTGACATTGGAGGGCGAACCCGTCAACAGCACTCCAGCAGCCACTTCGAGCAACTCCTCCCACTCCGCCTGGCTGGCACCCGGCACCACCAGAGGCGTGCAACCGGCGTTGCGCAGCGCTTCCAGATAAGGCTCGCGCAAGACCTGGTAGCGGTGCGCACCGATCTCACGACTGCAACTGGGCAAAAGCACCAGTGGCTTGCGCCGATTTCGTATGGGCAGGTCCATCTTGCTCAATCAGAAGCTCATGACCACCGAGGTGGCGAGCATTTGGTTATTACGCTGAAACTGTTCGCTTCCCTTGTGCAGGAACACAGGCAAGTCAGCCCGGTCCACCCGATACTCGACTTTGAATTGGGTGCTCGTATTGAATTGATAGCGCCCACCCAGGGCCAAGGCGCTTCGATTGGCGCCGCGCTGGGCATCGCCCAGCAAGTCGGGTCCCAGGCCGTTGCGCGAGTCGGCAAAGCTGTAGCCCAGGGCGCCGCCACCGTTCTTGCTGTTGTTCAGGTAGTCCAGGCGCGCGACCAATTCGAGCTGGGGCGTCAGCTTGTAGGCGGCCATGGTGGAGATGCCCCACCACTGGCTGTCTTGCAATTCGCCACTGAGCGCATTGGCGCTGATGGCAGCTTGGCGTTGCATGCCGACGCCGATCTGCCCACCCAGCGTCCAATCCCCGCGACTGAAGAAGCCATCGATCTCGAAGGCGTGCACCAGCGTGTCGTCGCTGGCATAGGGCTGACCACTGACCGGATTGCCGGCCGGATCAGTGCTGCGCCAATTGGCCAGCTTGCCGTGAACGCCGGCAAAGCCCCAGCCATTGAACTCGCGTTTGTAGTCATAGAAGTCCACCCGGTAGGCCAAGGCAGGCATCTTCTGACCACTGTTCTTGCGTGAGCTGTTCACATTGGCCAGTAGGACCTTGATGGACCAGGGGCTGCGCTGCAAGTCCAGGCCCGCGCCGGTGTAAACCGCCGGCAGGGTGAAGTCGAACAAGAGGTTGTGCGAGACCAGGCGGTTCTGATTCGCTTGCATGACTTCATAGCCCGACCAGTCAGGAATCTGGCCCGCGATGAAACGCGTCTGCAGATTGCCCAAGGGAATCGACACACTGGCCTCGTGCACGATGGATTGGCCATCGATGGCAATGCCGCCGCCTCCTCGGTTCGGGGCCAACGTCAGGCGGAACTTGGACCCGCCTTCGAACTCCTTTTGGAAGTCCAGTATGGCCATGCCGAAGGCGCCGTTGTCATAGGCGTACTCGCCGTTCTGGGCCGAGTTTAGGAACTGAAATCCGGCGCGATTTTGCCCCTGGCTGTAGACATAGCTCGGGTCGATCAGGCCGCTGATCTTCAGCCCTTTAAAACCCATCGTCTCCTGCGCCTCTTCCAGCGCTTCGCCGCGCACCGTGGTGCGATTGAGTTGGCGCTGCTGCTCGGGCGTGAGGCCTTGGGGCTCAGCCGCTTGCTTGCTCTCCAACTCCTGCAGCTTGATCTGCATGGCGTTCATGGCGGCCTGCATTTGCCTCATCTGGTCGGACAACTCAGCGGCCGTCTGCGCCCGCACTGGCGCACCGTGCAGCAGGGTCAACAATGCCAACAAGGGCAGCAGTGCAAAGGGAATGTCTTTCTTCATGGCAATGCCTCTTTCGGTAAAGGGTTCGGGCAAGGCTCCGCCTGGGCAGGCCGCGTGCAACACGACCCGCTCCAGAGCGGTAGGGGATTGGGGGAAGAGCCGGGCTTAGCGGCCAGGCTTAACGGCCAGTCTTAGAGGCCGGACTTGAAGCTGGTGTAAGCGCGCGACATCATGCGGCGCAGTTCGTTGTTGACGCCACCCTGCACACCCATGCGGGCGATCTCGGCATCGGTCGGGAAAACCGAGGGGTTGCTGGAGATTTCGGGGCGTACATACTTGCGCGCTTCCTTGTTGGGGTTCGCGTAGAAGAGCTTGTTGCTGAGCGAGGCGTGCACCTCGGGGCGCAGGATGTAGTTGATGAATTTGTGCGCATTGGCGGCATGCGGCGCATCTGCCGGAATCACCATGGTGTCGAAGAACAAGATGCCGCCGCTCTTGGGCATTGGCGCCTCGATGCGCTGACCACTCTTGGACTCGATTGCGCGCTGGCGGGCGCCGTTAATGTCACCCGACCAACCCATCGCCACACAGACGGAGCCCGACACCAAATCATTCAGATAGCCCGAGGAGCTGAACAAGGTGATGTGGGGGCGCACCGCATGCAAGAGTTCGGTGGCTGCCGCGTAGTCGCTAGGCCGGGTGGTGTTGAGTGGCTTTCCAAGATAGTGAAAGACAGCCGGCAGCACCTCGGAGGCCGAGTCCAGATAGGACACGCCGCAATTCTTCAGGCGCGATACATACTCGGGCTTGAACAGCAAATCCCAGCTGTTCTCGGGCATGGGCAGGTCCTTCAGCGCGGCCTTCACCTTGTCGACGTTATAGCCCACCGTGGTGTAGCCCCACAGCCAGGTCACCATGTACTGGTTGCCGGGATCCAGCTTGGCGACCTGGGCCTGCAGCACTGGATCCAGGTTCTTCAGATTCGGAAGGTTGCTCTTGTCCAGGGGCTGCAGCAGACCGCCATCTGCCTGCATCTTGGCCCAGCCGGTCGAGGACATCACGATGTCGTAACCGGTACGCCCTGCCACCAACTTGGTGTGCAGGATCTCGCTGCTGTCAAAGGTGTCGTAGCGCACCTTGATGCCGGTTTCCTTCTCGAAGTTGGCAATCGTGTCATCGGCGATATAGGACGACCAGTTATAGAAGTTCAGTACCTTCTCTTCAGCCTGGGCCGAAGCGCCAAGATGCGCGGTCGCCAGGCCCAGTCCCAGCAGGGCTGCGCGCCACAGCGAGCGATGGATGGTTCGTTTCATGATGCGTGTTTCCTCGATGGTTTTCTTTGGCTTCACTTGAACAATGCACCGATCCCGACTGCCCTCGGCGCTGGAACTTCGACAACAAATCGAAAATGAGGGTCAGCCTGCCGGTCTTAGGTCGGGGCGAACATGCTGCCCATCGCTGCTGAGCAAGGTGCGATACATATCGGGCCGGCGGTCACGGAAGAATCCGAAGCTCTGCCGGTCCTGCCGAATAACCTCCAGATCAAAGCTTTGCAGCAGGACGGTCTCATCGGTCCGATTTGCCTCGGCCAGCTTGGCGCCGGTGTGATCGGCAATAAAGCTGCTGCCATAGAACGTGCCCGTCAATGCCTGCTGCCTGTCATTGCCATTGCCCAGGCCGGTTTCACTGCCGATGCGGTTGGCGGCGACCACTGGCACCATATTCGCCGCAGCGTGGCCTTGCATGGTGCGCTGCCAATGGCCAGCGGTGTCCATCTCGGCACTATGCGGTTCGGAACCAATGATGGTGGGGAAGCACAGCACTTCCGCCCCCATCAAGGCCATGCTGCGCGCCGTCTCGGGATACCACTGGTCCCAGCAGATGGCAACGCCGATGCGGCCGAAACGGGTGTCCCAGACCTTGAAGCCGGTGTCGCCTGGGGTGAAGTAGAACTTCTCTGTGTAGCCCGGGCCATCAGGGATATGGGTCTTGCGGTAGACGCCAAGCACCTTGCCGTCGGCATCGGCCATGGCCACGCTGTTGTAGGCCGCATTACCGGCGCGCTCGAAGAAGCCGATCGGCAAAACGATGCCCAACTCACCTGCCAACTTGGCGAAATGCGCGATGCTGGCATTGCCTTCGAAGGGTTCGGCCAGGTCCAGATGGCGCCAGTTTTGATCCAGACAGAAGTACGGCATCATGAACAATTCAGGGCACAGCACCAGATTGGCTCCCCGCGCGGCGGCTTGCCGAATCAGGCGCTCGGCGCGATCCATATTGCGCTGAAAGTCCCAGTCGCCCGAAGCCATTTGGACGGCCGCGACGGTGATTTTTCTTGTTGTCATCTTGCGAGTCTCCGTGTGGCTCAGGCGGGGAAGCGGCATACCGCGAGGCGGTTGCCCAACATCGGTTGCTGCTGGGTGGAGCAATGAGTAGCGCCACCGCCCAAAGAGATGGCGCCAATAGGTAGTAGCTCCACCTTCCGATCCGGAAAGGCCTTGGCAAAAACCTGGCGCGCCAACTCGTCTTGCGGCACGTTGAAGGCGGTAGAGATCACCGCGCCATTGACCAAGATGTAGTTGGAGTAGATGTCGCAGAAGCGCTCGCTGCCGTAGTTGTGCGCACCTCGCGGCACCGGCAGATCGAGAATCTCAAAGCGCCGACCCCGCGCGTCGGTGGCCAGTTCAAGCGCGCGGCGGTTCTCCTGCATGGCGCGGTAGTAGTCGCCCTGATCAGGGTCGGCCGCATTGAAGAGGATGCGTGCCGGCGCAATGAAGGAGGCGATGCCGTCCACATGGCCGTCGGTTTCCACCTCGGCTGGGTTGCCCGGCAGCCATATGATTGTCTCCACGCCCAGCATGCGCCGCAACTCGGCCTCGATTTCGGCCCGCGTCATGCCTGGATTTCGATTCGGATGCAGCAGACAACTCTCAGTCGTCAGCAAGGTGCCTTGACCGTCCACGTAGAAGGACCCGCCTTCAAGCACCATCTCCGACTGAATCAGCGGCACCTGGGCAAGCGCCGAAATATCGGCGGCCGAACGCTGACAACCCTCATAAGGACGGTACTTTTCGCCCCAGGCATTGAAGCGAAAGCCGACCGCCTTTTGCGTGACTTGGTTTTCGTCGACCAGAAAGATCGGTCCGCAGTCGCG
>NZ_JBCARA010000016.1:0-105693 GCF_038419725.1 Roseateles sp. PN1
TGAAAGTAGGTCATCGTCAGGCTAATATTAAGCAAAACCCCCAGCTCGCAAGAGTTGGGGGTTTTTTGCTTTGGGGCGCCGCTGTTACTTTTGCTCTTGGTATTCAGTCGCCCCGGCTGTGTTTGGTCATCTATCGTTTTGATGGCCTAAAGGTGCTTCACTTCATATCGCTTAAATGGCCTACTCGGGCGAACTGGGGTAGCCTTCTCGGCCGTACCTGCATAATCGGTTCATAGTTCAGCCGCCGCGTCTACAACGTGAAATTTGGGTCTGCCCGTTGGCGGTAGGGGCACGGCCGGGCCGCGTTGGCGCGGCAGTGCCAGCGAGCTGCGGTTTCGTCTTATTGGGGCATTGAGCGAAGTTGGCTCAATGATGAGGAGCGTCAAGTGAGGTTGATTCGAAGCGATGTCGTGGGGGCGTTGATATCGATGGCGATGGCCATGATGTCTTTGTCGAGTTCAGCGGATCAACCAACGCCGGTGCAGAAGTTGGGCACACGCTTGGAAGTGCTGGATGACTTCAAGGCCGTCTCGCTGCCGCAGGCGTCGACAAAGGCCAGCAAGGCGGCGAGGGCGCCTGTTGCAAGTTCTCCGTGGACTGCATCGGGCTCTGAGCAGGTTCGAGCCAGTTTGCGCCACGAGGTCGGTGGCGGCCTGTGCCTGGACTATGACTTTGGCGGCGTTGTCGGCTCCGTTGTGATGCGACGTAACTTGGCGGTGAACTGGCCTGAGCGCTTCGAGTTGCTGACCAAGTTAAAGGGTACTGGTGGGCCCAATGATTTGCAGATCAAGCTACTTGATGGATCTGGCGAGAACGCCTGGTGGGCCAACAAGCCAGCTACTGTTTTGCCGTCCAAATACAGTGAGCTGAAGCTACGCAGCAGGCAAATTGAGTTCGCTGGTGGGCCGGCGAAAGACAAGCGCTTGCGTGGCACGCAAAGCATTGAGTTTGTCATTTCCTCTGGGACCGGCGACCGAGCCGGTGGCAAGGGCTCATTGTGTTTGGCGAATCTCAGTTTGATCGAACGGGTGCCTGAGCCAGTCAATGCGCTCGAGCCCAAGGTGCTGGTGGACAGCGGTTTCGTCGATTTCGATTTTCATAGTCCGCGCGAGTTCAATGGTTTGGCCTTGCGCTGGCCGGCGTTTGCTCGCGGTATCAATTACGAAATTTTGTCTTCCCAGGATGGCAAGGCTTGGCAGTCATTGCGCACCGTCAAGGGCAGTGACGGTGGCTTGGATGCCGTCTATTTGCCCGACAGTGAGTCACGGTGGTTGCGCATCAAATCTAGTGTGATGGCGCAACCCTTGCTGGAGCTTCGCTCGGCTACGCAATGGCCGAGTATCAATGCTGTCTTGGCGAACTTGGCCCAGGATAGACCTCGGGCCGAGGTGCCGCGTGGTGATGTTCCGCGAGCCTGGTTAGGTGAGCAGAACTATTGGACGCTGGTGGGTGTGGATGGCGGGGGGCAGCGTTCGGCGCTGATGAGCGAAGACGGCGCTTTGGAGGTCGGACGCGGCGCCTACAGCATCGAGCCTGTTGTGAAGTTGGACGATGGGACGGTAGTCAACTGGGCTAACGTGGCAGTGACGCAGAGCCTGCGCGATGGCTATTTGCCGCTGCCCTCGGTGCATTGGCAACATGCGGCGTTCAGCCTAGACGTGGAGGCTGCAGCTGATGGCCCGCGCCAGTCGCCCAGTTTGTTGGCGCGCTATGTTCTGCGCAACACGAGCGAGCGCAAGCAGCTCTACACCCTCGCACTGGCTATTCGCCCTTGGCAGGTGAACCCGCCGCAGCAGTACCTGACGATGCCGGGCGGAGCGAGCGCGGTGCGCAGCCTGCGCTGGCAGAACAATGAACTGCTGGTGAACGGTGCGGCGGGGCCTCACTCCACCGAAGCGCCGCACGTCATCACTGGCCTGCCTTTTGACGGGGGCTTGAGTCTCAAGGCTTTGCTGAGCGGCGCAAGTCTTGGCAGCCTGAACGATCCGCAAGAGTTGGCCTCGGGCATGTTGCAGTTTCGCTTTTTGCTCGCCCCAGGCGAGTCCCGCACCTTGGGTTGGGTGGCGCCATTGGGTGGTTCCGACGTCAAAACCAGCAGAGTGTGGCAGCTGGGAGCAGCGGAGTTGGCCCAACGAATGGATCTAGCGGCGGCACTTTGGCGCGAGCGTCTCAATCGCGTCAGCATCCAGGCGCCAGCCCGCGCGCAGCCCATCGTCAACAGCGTGCGCAGCTCACTGGCCCATATCTTGATGTCGCGCGACGGCGTCGTGCTGCGCCCCGGCACACGGTCCTACCCGCGCAGTTGGATACGCGAAGGCGCGATGATGGCTGCGGCCTTGTTGCGCATGGGCGAGTTGGAGTCCGCGCGCGATTTCGTTGACTGGTATGCCGATCGAATCTTCGTCGGTGGCAAGGTGCCTTGCTGTGTGGATGCGCGCGGGGTCGACCCTGTGGATGAATACGACAGCCAAGGGCAATACCTTTATGCCGTGGCGGAGGTCTGGCGGCACGGTCATGACCATGACTTCTTGCAACATCACTGGGCGCGTGTGCAAGCCGTGATGGCCTGGATGGAGAGCCTGCGGCAGCGCGAGCGCAAGAGCAATAACCGCCAAATTGAGCGGGCCCATTTGTTTGGCCTGATGCCGCCATCGATCAGCCATGAAGGGTATGCGGACAAGCCGGCCTACTCTTACTGGGACGATTTCTGGGCCCTGCGTGGCTACAAAGATGCGGTCATCATGGCGCGCGGCATGGGCCAGCATCAGCAGGCTGAGCAATGGGCGGCGCAGCGAGATGAGTTTCAGGGTGAGTTGATGGCCAGCATTGCCGCAACGGCCAAACGCTTCCATATCGACACCATTGCCGGCGCCGCAGACCGAGGGGATTTCGACCCGACCTCGTCTTCAATCGCGCTTGACCCGGCGCAGGCGCAAGACGCGCTGCCAGCCAGCTTGCTGTCGGGCACCTTTGAGCGCTACTGGAGCGAGATGAATGCCCGCAGCGAAGGCCAGCGCACGTGGACGGACTACACCCCGTATGAGTTGCGCACGGTGGGCGCCTTCGTGCGTCTTGGCCAGGCTGAACGCGCGCATGCCATGCTGGATTTCTTTTTCAAATATCAGCGCCCGGCGGGCTGGAATCAATGGGCCGAGGTGGTGCTGCCGGAAGCGCGCGAGCCGCGCTTTCTGGGCGAGATGCCGCATGCCTGGGTGTCATCCGACTTTATCCGCGCGGCTTTGGACATCTTCGCTTTTGAGCGCGAAAAGCCAGGTCAGTTGTTGATCGGTGCGGGTTTCAAGCCAGATTGGCTGAGCCAGGGCGATGTGACCGTGCGCGGGCTTGCCACGGCTTACGGGCCCTTGAGTTATGCGCTTGAACGCACGGATTGGGGTTGGCGCTTGACGCTGGAGCAAGCCGGTGCGCCGACTCGCCTGGTTTGGCCTGGCAGCATGAGCCTGCCGCGCGCTGCAGCGGATGGCAAGCCCTTGCTGTGGGAGGGGCGTGAGTTGCCGCTGCCGGTGGCGCCGGCCACCATTTCACTCTCGGCGGATTGAGGCTTGCTGGGCCAGATTGGGCCAGTCGAGCGGCGAGCTTGGTTGATAGCGTGGCGAGGCCATGCCGACAGGCCCGCTTAGGCTTAGGGCTAACGCTGGTTTACAGCGTCTGCTCAGCCGGCGCGCTGCGCCTAGCTTGCTGGCTGCTTGCGGCGCCAGCCATGGGGGCCACACCCATGCGTTCCACGCGGCGGCGCAAAAAAGCTTGGGCCAGGCTGGATTCAGGCAGCAGGCGCTGGCCGATGTAGAGCTCGCGGCGGCGTTCTTGGATTTGGCTACGCAGGCGGTTGGCCATCACGCACAGGGGATCCAGGCCCTTGAGTTCGGCCTGCGCAATGGCTTGCCAGAGCTGATGCATGGGGTGAGCTTGCAGGGCGATCAAATGCGCTTGCACCACGCGCAGCCGCCCCTGCACCATTTGCTCGCTGCGGGTCAGCCAGGTCTGCATGGCATCGGCGTTGCCGCCCATCACCCGCAAGGGGCTTTCGCCCGCAGCCAGTAGCAAGGCCTCAAGCTGCGTGCGATTGTTGGCGGCATAGGCCTCATTGACCGTCATCATGGCCTGTTCGCGGCGCTGGCGCTCGACCGTGCTGGCGGCAAAGTCCGGGTGCATGCGCATGGCTGCGCGGCGATACAAGGTCTTCAAGCTGGGCGGTGCCAACTCGACCTGGCCGGCTTCCGGCGGGGCCGGCAGGGCCGTGCCTGTGGGCAGCTGAGGCAACACCGGCAGGGCGGTGGCCTGCGGGGCGCGTGGCAAGGGCACTTCGATGCCGTTGCGGCGCAAAGCCTCGGCGAGGTAATGGGTGGCGCAATGCAGCTGCGACTCCAGCGCGTCCAGTTCCAGGTAATGCTCGCCCAAGTTGCTGGTGTAGCGATCCACGAATGCCTGGACCTGCTCGCGCAGCGTGACGAAGGTCTGCTCCTGTTGAGCCAGAAAGCGATGCAGATCATTCAGCTGGCTGCGGCGGCGTTCTAAGCCATGGCGGGACAGCGCGGAAGAGGACATCGACATGTGGGGCTGTTCGGGCTGCATTTTCGGATGGGCTGATTGTGGCCTGTTAGTGGGGCGCTTCAAAGTAGAAACAGCCCGCATGCGGGCTGTTTATTCCATCGTCTGAACCTGAGTCCCTCGGCAGCTCAGGGCTGCAAGCGTACTTCGACGCGGCGGCCCTCGGCGGCGTCACCGCTGCCGGTCAGCACTTCGGGCTTTTTCAGCTCGATCTTGTCCTCAGCGATGCCGGCGGCTTTGAGCGCGTCGCGCACCGCAAAGGCGCGCTGCTTGGCCAATTCCTCATTCTTGGCCGGGTCACCGCTGGCGTCGGTGTAGCCGCTGAGAATCACCTGCTTGCCCGCCGCAGCGCCGCTGACGACGGCCGCCAGCGCGCCTGCCGCATCCGCCGCCAACTCTGCCTTGCCGCTGGCAAAGTAGAAGGCGACCGAACCGTCGGCATTGGTGCGCAGGCTGGGCGCATCGGCCAGCACGGGCGCGGTGGCAGCATGCGGGGCTGCTGCCACGGGTTTGGTACTGACGGTTGCGGGCAGTAGCGGCACGATCAGCAGGGCCACGATGTTGATGATCTTGATCAGTGGGTTGACCGCCGGGCCGGCCGTGTCCTTGTAAGGGTCGCCCACGGTGTCGCCGGTGACGGCGGCCTTGTGTGCTTCCGAGCCCTTGCCGCCATGGTGGCCGTCCTCAATGTACTTCTTTGCGTTGTCCCAGGCGCCGCCGCCGGTGCACATCGAGATGGCAACGAAGAGGCCTGTGACGATGGTGCCCATCAGCAAGCCACCCAAGGCGGCCGGGCCTAAGAGCAAGCCAACTAGCACCGGCACAACGACGGGCAGCAGCGAGGGGATGATCATCTCCTTGATGGCTGCCGTGGTCAGCATGTCGACGGCGGTGCCGTATTCGGGCTTACCGCTGCCGTCCATGATGCCTTTGATGTCGCGGAACTGGCGCCGGACTTCCACCACCACCGCGCCAGCCGCCCGGCCCACAGCCTCCATCGCCATGGCGCCGAACAGATAGGGGATCAGGCCGCCAATGAACAGGCCGACGATCACCTTGGGGTCGCTCAAATCAAAGGCCACCGAGATGCCGCGGCTTTCCAGCGAATGGGTGTAGTCGGCGAACAAGACCAGCGCGGCCAAGCCCGCCGAGCCAATGGCATAGCCCTTGGTGACGGCCTTGGTGGTGTTGCCCACGGCATCCAGCGGGTCGGTCACATCGCGTACTTCCTTGGGCAACTCGGACATCTCGGCGATGCCGCCAGCGTTGTCAGTGATGGGGCCGTAGGCATCCAGGGCCACCACGATGCCGGCCATGCTGAGCATGGAGGTGGCCGCGACGGCGATGCCGTACAGGCCGCCCAGTTGATAGGCGCACAAAATGGCCGCGCAAACAAACAGCACCGGCCAAGCGGTGGAGCGCATCGACACGCCCAGGCCGGCAATGATGTTGGTGCCGTGGCCTGTGGTGGAGGCCTGGGCGATGTGTTGCACCGGCGAGTACTGCGTGCCGGTGTAGAACTCAGTCACCCAGACCAGGGCGGCCGTCAGCACCAGGCCCACGGCGCAGGCGCCGAACAGGCGCAGCTGCGTGCCTGCGCCCAGGGCGTCATCCGGGATGACGGCATTGGTGACGAAGTAGAAGGCGATCAGGGACAGCAGACCCGCCACCGCCAGGCCTTTGTACAAGGCCGGCATCACATTCTTCATCCCTGGCGAGGCCTTGACGAAGTAGCAGCCGATGATGGAGGCGATGATGGACACGCCACCCAGCATCAGCGGGTAAAGCACCGCTGCCATTGGCGCGTTGGCCACCATCAAGGCGCCTAGCGTCATGGTGGCGATCAGGGTGACGGCGTAGGTTTCGAACAAGTCGGCCGCCATGCCGGCGCAGTCGCCGACGTTGTCGCCCACGTTGTCGGCAATCACGGCCGGGTTGCGTGGGTCATCCTCGGG
This sequence comes from Roseateles sp. PN1, assembly GCF_038419725.1. Taxonomy (NCBI): domain Bacteria; kingdom Pseudomonadati; phylum Pseudomonadota; class Betaproteobacteria; order Burkholderiales; family Sphaerotilaceae; genus Roseateles; species Roseateles sp. PN1. The sequence goes on from NZ_JBCARA010000016.1 coordinate 6,522, forward strand.
GATGCCGGCTTCCACCTTGCCCACCAAGTCCGCGCCCACATCGGCGCCCTTGGTGAAGATGCCGCCGCCCAAGCGGGCGAAGATCGAGATCAGCGAGGAGCCGAAGGCAAAGCCCAGCAGCGGCTTCAGGGTGGCGGCGTCAACCTTCTCGCCGCCGCTCAAGTACCAGAAGAACAGGCTCACACCCAGCAGGCCGAGGCCCACCACCAACATGCCGGTGATGGCGCCGCCCTTGAAGGCCACGTCCAGCGCCGGGCCAATGCCCTTGGTCGCGGCTTGAGCGGTGCGTACATTCGCCCGCACCGACACATTCATGCCGATGAAGCCGCAGGCGCCGGACAAGAACGCGCCCAGCACAAAGCCAACGGCCGTGATGTAGTCCAGAAACACGGCGATCAACAGAGTCAAGACCACGCCCACGATGGCAATGGTTTTGTACTGCCGCGCCAGATAGGCGGCGGCACCTTGTTGAATCGCCGCAGCGATCTCCTGCATGCGGGCATTGCCCGCGTCCTGGCTCAAGATCCAGCTTCTTTGAATGAAGCCATAGAGCACCGCGGCGAAGCCGCAGGCCAAAGCAAAATACAGCGCCAAACTCGTCGACATGTAGCTGTCTCCCGTTCTAGTGATTGCCGTAATGGATGGAATGTCCGTATGCAAATAGGCCTGCGCCTTTTGGGGTCAGGTCACGCCACTTGAGCTTAAGGGATGGGCTTGCGGCAATGCAATTGAGGCGTGTGGGTGTTTACCCAATGTGTGCGGGTAAACAAGGGTGTGTGGATTGGAATCATCATCACGTCAGTTCTGGGCAAGGCCTGCCCTTAGAATCCGGGTTTCCCCTCGGCAAATTGACAATCCCATGAGCCTGCACAACGTGACCCCTGGCGCCAAGGCGCCCGAGCAATTCAACGTCATCATCGAGATCCCGATGAATGCCGATCCGATCAAGTATGAAGTGGACAAGGAGAGCGGCGCGCTCTTCGTCGACCGCTTCATGACCACGGCCATGCACTATCCGTGCAACTATGGCTACATCCCGCAAACGCTGTCTGACGACGGCGACCCGGTGGATGTGCTGGTGATCACCCCCTTCGCGCTGACCCCTGGTGTGGTGGTGACTTGCCGCGCCATCGGCGTCTTGCAGATGGACGACGAAGCTGGCGGCGACGCCAAGCTGCTGGCCGTGCCCATCGACAAGATCTTGCCGATGTACACCCACTGGCAAAAGCCTGAGGACGTCAACAAGATGCGCCTCAACGCGATCCAGCATTTCTTCGAGCACTACAAAGACCTGGAGCCCAATAAGTGGGTCAAGGTCAAGGGCTGGGAAGGCCCAGAAGCCGCCAAGGCCGAGATCGTCTCGGGCATGGCCGCCTACCAGGCCGCTAACAAGGCCTAAGCCTTTGTTTCAAGCCTGTCCAGTAAAAGCGCCGCGCGAAAGCACGGCGCTTTTTTTATGGCTCGGGCTTGAAGGGCAGGTGGGATTCCAACTCATTGACGTAGCCGCGCATGGCCTGGCCTTCTTGGGCCAGAAAGTCTGCCACCGCATCGCTGAAGCCGGCATGCGCCAGCCAATGGCTGGACTGGGTGGGTACCGGCAGCAGGCCACGCGCCATCTTGTGCTCGCCCTGGGCCCCGCCCTCGAAGCGGCGGTAGCCTTTGCTAATGCACCATTGCAGCGGTTGGTAGTAGCAGGCATCGAAGTGCAGGCAGGAGATGCTCTCCAGTGCGCCCCAGTAGCGGCCGTAGGCTGCGCCGGTGCTGGGGTCAATCGCGATCAGTGATGCGGCGACCCGCTCGCCATCCTCCCGCTTGGCGATGAAGAGCAGCCAGTTGGCTGCCATGTGCTCGCTCATCTGGGTGAAGAAATCGCGCGTTAGGTAGGGGGTGCTGTGGTGTGCGCGGTAGGTGAGTTGGTAGCAGCGGTAGAAAAAGTCCCAGTCAGCCGGCGTGATTTGCCCGCCTTCGCGGGCTTCAAAAACAATGCCGGCCTCGCGCACACGGCGCTGCTCTTGCTGGATCTTTTTGCGCTTCTCACGTTGCATCGAGGCGAGAAATTCCTCGAAGGATGCGTAGGGCAGGGGCTGGCGGTTTTGCCAATGAAACTGCACGCCATGGCGCGCCATCCAGCCCTGATGCTGTGCGGCCGCGTGGTCTTGCTCGGTGCCAAAAAGCAGGTGGGCGGATGAGAGCTTTTGCTGGCTGGCCAGCGCCTGCAAGCCTTGCATCAAGGCGCTGCGCGCGGCGTCGTCGCTGGCCAGCAAGCGGCTGCCCGGCACCGGCGTGAAAGGCACCGCCACCAGCAGCTTGGGGTAGTAGGCCAGGCCATGGCGCTGGTAGGCATCGGCCCAGGCCCAGTCAAACACATATTCGCCGTAGGAGTGGCTTTTCAGATAGGCCGGGCAGGCGGCCACCAGGGTCTCGTCCAGCCACACGCTGATGAACTGCGCGAGCCAGCCACTGGCGGCCACGGCACTACCTGATGCATGCAGGGCCCGCAGGTATTCCAGGCGCATGAAGGGGGTGGGCTGGGCGGCGGCGGTGAGCAGTGCGTTCCAGGCGTCCATTGGCAGCGCGTGCGGGTCGCTGTGAACCCGAATGACATAATCGTGCGGCCTCGTATTCAATCCAAATCCTCATGTCCGTCAAAGTCGCGCTGGCGCAAATCAATGTCACCGTCGGTGACATCCAAGGCAATGCCCAAAAGATGGTCGAGTGGGGCCGTCGCGCGCACGCCGCAGGCGCCCGATTGTTGCTCACGCCAGAGCTGAGCCTGTGTGGCTACCCCCCGGAAGACCTTTTGCTGCGTCCGGCTTTCATCGAGGCCTGTGATGAGGCCTTGCGCTGGATCGCCCATGAGCTGCGCGATTGCGTGGGCCTGCATCTGGTGGTGGGCCACCCCCATCAGCAGGCCGGTGCGGCCGAGCAGCGCAGCAAAAGCTGGGCCGTGCCGGCCCGCTTCAATGCCGCCTCGGTGCTGGCAGGGGGACAGGTCTTGCAGACCTATTGCAAGCGTGAATTGCCCAACTACCAGGTGTTTGATGAGCGCCGCTACTTCGTCTCCGGCCGTGATGCCGGCGAAGCGCCGGTGGTGTTCGATGTCGATGGCCTGCGCTTTGGCCTGACGATTTGTGAAGACGCCTGGTTTGCCGAGCCGGCGCGCGCCGCCAAGGCTGCTGGCGCCCAGGTGCTGTGCGTCCTCAATGCCTCACCCTTCCATTTGGGCAAGGTCGAAGAGCGCGAACAGCGCATGGCCGAGCGGGTCGCCGATGTGGGCCTGCCGCTGCTGTATTCGCACCTGGTCGGCGGCCAGGATGAGGTGGTGTTTGACGGCGCCTCGTTTGCGCTGGACGCGCGTGGCCAGATCGCGGCGCGCGCGCCGATGTTTGAAGAAGCCTTGACCCTGGTCGAGGTGAGCGCCGACGGCAGCGTTGAGGGTCAGGTCGTGCCCCTGCCGGAAATGGAGGCGCAAGCCTGGGCCGCCCTGGTCACCGGCGTGCGTGATTACATCGGCAAGAACGGTTTTCCCGGCGCCATCATCGGCTTGTCCGGCGGCATCGATTCGGCCCTGGTGCTGGCGATTGCCGTGGATGCCCTGGGGGCCGACCGCGTGCGCACGGTGATGATGCCTTCGCCCTACACGGCCGATATTTCCTGGATCGATGCCCGCGATATGGCCGAGCGCCTGGGCGTGCGCTACGACGAGAAATCGATCGTGCCCATGTTCGAGGCCTTCAACGCCGGCCTGGCCGATGAGTTCGCCGGCCTGCCGCTGGATGCCACCGAAGAGAATATTCAGGCACGCATCCGCGGCACTTTGCTGATGGCCTTGTCCAATAAATTCGGCGCGATTGTGCTGACCACCGGCAACAAGAGCGAGATGGCCACCGGCTACTGCACGCTTTACGGCGATATGGCTGGGGGCTTTGCGGTCATCAAGGATGTAGCGAAGACCTTGGTGTTTCGCCTGGCTAACTGGAAGAATCAGCAGCCCACACGGCGCGCCGATGGCAGCATTGGCCCGGTGATCCCGGAGCGCATCATCACGCGCCCGCCTTCGGCCGAACTGCGGCCCGACCAGAAGGATCAAGACAGTCTGCCGCCTTACGAGGTGCTGGACGGCATCTTGGCGCTCTACATGGAGCAGGATCAGTCCATCGCGGACATCATCCAGGCCGGCTATGCCCCGGCCGATGTGGAGCGCGTCACCCGCCTGATCAAGATCAACGAATACAAGCGTCGGCAGGCGCCGGTGGGCATACGCATCACCCACCGCGCTTTCGGTCGTGATTGGCGCTACCCAATCACTTCAAAGTTCCGTGCTTAAATCAAGCAAGCCTTTTTATTGACCATTCGGAGACCCAAGTCCATGAAGCAGATCACCGCCATCATCAAACCATTCAAGCTCGACGAAGTGCGTGAGTCACTGGCCGAGGTGGGCGCTTCCGGCCTGACCGTTACCGAGGTCAAGGGTTTTGGCCGTCAGAAGGGCCACACCGAGCTGTATCGCGGCGCCGAGTATGTGGTCGACTTCTTGCCCAAGGTGAAGGTCGAGGTGGTGGTCAAGGACGAGGATGTGGAGCGCTGCATCGACGCCATCCTGAAAGCCGCCAAGACCGGCAAGATCGGCGACGGCAAGATCTTCGTCACGCCGGTGGAGCAGGTGGTGCGTATCCGCACCGGCGAGACCGACGAAGACGCGGTTTAAGCTTTTAGCGAGTGCTGTTCAGCGCGTGTTTTTCAGCGCGCTTGATCGGCAGCTGAGTGATCAGCTGCGTCCCACACAGCACGTCATGCAAAAACTGTTTTTGCGGCAGCAGCAATGCCAGCACGGCATAGGCGGCAATGCCGGCGAGCAGGGCGCCCATGATGGCGCCGGTGCTGTGCAGGCCTGAGGCCCAGGCGCTGAGCAGCGCGGGCACAAACCACAGATAGCTCAGCACATAGCGCGCCAAGGCGCGGGCTTGGCTTAAGGCGCGACCTTGGCTGTCCACCACGCGGATATGCCAGGCCTTCATTGCCACCGTCTGGCCGCCGCGCGACCAAAACCAGGCGAAATAAATGCCCAGCACCGCGAATAAAAAGGCCTGCAAGGCATGCTGGCCCTGCATGGCGTGGCGTTGTTGGGTCATGGCCGAGAAGAAATAGCCCGCCACAAAAACCACGCCGAAAAGCAGCACGCCTTCATACATGAAGGCGGCCATGCGGCGCGCCAGACCGGGCCGCTCATAGGGGGCGGCAGTTGTCGTCTCAGTGGAACTCATTGCTGGGGCGGTGGCGTGCGTTTGGGCAAGAGGGTCTTGCTGTCCACCAAGCTGGGGTCGGCAAACACCTTGGTCTGACCGGCTTGCTGATGGCTGGGCTGGCTCAGGCGCTGGTTGATGAGCACCGTGCTGGCGCCCGACTTGGCCTGCACCACGGCCGGAGCCACCGAACGATTCGGCAAGCCCTTGCTGGTGGAGGGAATCAGGTTGGATTTGGCTTGCTGCTGCTGTGCGCCGGCAACTGGCTGGCCGGGTGCTGCATTGCGCTTGATCTGCTTGCTCACTGCCTTTTCGGTCAAGGCTTGGCGTTGCTCTGGCGTCAGGGCCTGGTAGGCCTCCCATTTGGCTTGGCGGGCGTCTGGTTTGAGCTGCTGAGCATCTTGGAAGCTCAGGCGCGCTTGCTGGCGCTCGGCCGGGCTCATGCGGGCCCAGCTGTGCATGCGTTCTTGCAGGCGGGCCTGCTCCACCGCGGGCAGGGCTGGGTAGCGGGCCGCAATCTCCAGCCATTTGCTACGGCCGAAGTCGTCTATCGTGTTCCAGTCCCGCTCCAGGGGCTGCAAGGCCGCCTGCTGGGCTGGGTTCAGGCTCTTCCAGGCCGGGGCCGGCAAGAGCGGCGAGCTGGTGGTGCGCGGAATGGGCGTTGGCTTGGCTGTGGCTGGGGCAGATGCGGCCAAGCTAATGGCTGGCGCCGCTACCGGGGCCGCGCTGGCGGCGGCGGTAATGCCGGCTGGTGGCGCCGCCACGGGTGCAGAGGCGCTGTCACTGACCTGGGCCCAACTCAGCCATGGCGTGAAAACCAGTGCGAAGGCGATAGCTGACTCTCTCATGCAAAACCCATCATCACTGTTGTTCTTCGCTCAGGTATTCCGTGAAGCCGGGGTCGCTGTAGGCGGCGGGCGGCAGGTGGTCGGCCAGCAAGGCGGTGTCGACCTCGGCCGAGGCATTGATTTGCTGGTACCACTGGCTTTCCTGAATCAGCGCCAAGCCCAGCACCAACATCAGCAGGGGCAAAACAGAGGCGAACTTGAGCCAGCGCGGCGAAGGGCCGCCGCTCAAGCCCAGAGTGGCGCCCATTTGCACGGTGTTCTGCACCGTTTTGGGCGCCAATTGCACCTGGGCGGCACGGGCCGAGCGGGCGCGCAGCATGGCTTGGTCGCGGGCGACGCGCAGGCGCTCGGAAATATCGTGGGGCAGGGTGTCGTTCGCCTCGCTCAGGCTGGCCGCCACGCTGAGGCCAAAGCGTGCCACGCGGGCGTCCAACTCCTGCGCGAAATGTGTTGTTGTATTCATAGTGTGATCCCCTTGGCCTTGAGCGATTTTGCCAATGAATGAGTGGCGCGCGAGCAGTGCGTTTTCACGCTGCCTTCCGAGCAACCCATGACGGCGGCCGTCTCCGCGACGTCCAACTCCTCCCAGTAACGCAGCAGGAAGGCTTCCCGTTGACGTTCGGGCAATTCAGCCACCTCGGCTTCAATCGCATGCAAGATTTGCACCCGCGAAACCTCGTCGGCCGCGCTGAGCGCGCCCAGGGCGCCGTCCTGGCCCTCCAGCATCTGCATGAGGTCAAAATCGCTGTCGGGGTCGTTGGATTCGAAGTCCGACATGTTTTGCATGACGGCTGTGCGCGTCTTGCGGCGCCGGAACCAATCCATGGTCGCGTTCGACAAGATGCGCTGAAACAACAGCGGCAACTCGGCCGCCGGGCGGTCGAAGTATTTTTCCGCCAGCTTGATCATGGCGTCTTGGACGATGTCCAGTGCGCCATCATCGTCACGCACCAAATAGGCGGTGCGTTTGAAGGCGCGGCGGTCCACGCTCTTCAGGAAGTCGTTGAGTTCTTTGTCGGTGGCCAAGGAGGGAAATGGGCGAACCCGATGCTGGCAAATGTGGGCGCAGTATCGCATTCCGAGCGAATTGACTAGCCACTCCAGCCGGAGCTGTGCGAACTCGGTGCATAATGCTGCTTCGCACAATGAATTTTCTGGTCTCAAGCTGGCTGCCCAACCGGGGCGCCATGTTTTTTGATTGCGCAGGTTCCGAGTCCACCTCACAAGGGTGCGAGTAGGAGCACCGATGGTTTTTCGTTAGAGAAATTCACAAAGGTTTTATATGGAATTGCAAAGCGCGGACTTCAAGCGTGCCTCCGCGGCACAGTCGCACATTACTTCCCCCAATTTTTCGACCTCGTCTGAGCTCAATGGCTCCGAAGCGTTGATCCGTTGTCTGCAGTCCGAGGGTGTTCAGTACCTTTGGGGCTACCCAGGCGGCGCGGTGCTCTACATCTACGACGCGCTCTTCAAGCAAGAGACCATCCAGCATGTGCTGGTGCGCCATGAGCAAGCCGCCGTGCACGCCGCAGACGGCTATGCCCGTGCCACCGGCAATGTCGGCGTGGCGCTGGTGACCTCGGGCCCTGGCGTGACCAATGCCATCACCGGCATCGCCACCGCCTATATGGACTCGATCCCGATGGTGATCGTGACCGGCCAGGTGCCGACACCCGCCATTGGCCTGGACGCTTTCCAGGAATGCGACACCGTCGGCATCACCCGGCCTATCGTCAAGCACAACTTCCTGGTCAAGGATGTGCGTGATCTGGCCGTGACGATGAAGAAGGCCTTCCACATCGCCCGCACCGGCCGCCCCGGCCCGGTGGTGGTGGACATCCCCAAGGATGTCTCGATGGCCAAACTGCCTAATTTCGCTTATCCGCAGCATGTGGAGATGCGCAGCTACAACCCGGTGCGCAAAGGTCACTCAGGCCAGATCCGCAAGGCCGTGCAGTTGCTGCTGCAGGCCAAGCGCCCTTATATCTATTCGGGCGGCGGCGTTATCCTGGGCGAGGCCTGCGCCGAGTTGCGCGAGCTGACCGATCTGCTGGGCTACCCGGTCACCAATACCTTGATGGGCCTGGGCGCCACGGCGGCCAGCGACCCCAAGTTCCTCGGCATGCTGGGCATGCACGGTACTTTCGAAGCCAATATGACCATGCAGAACTGTGATGTTCTGCTGGCCGTGGGCGCGCGTTTCGATGATCGGGTGATCGGCAACCCGGCGCACTTCGCTTCCGTTGAGCGCAAGATCATCCATGTGGACATCGACCCTTCGTCGATCTCCAAGCGGGTCAAGGTTGACATCCCCATCGTCGGCGATGTGAAGGATGTGCTGCAGGAATTGATCTTCCAGATCAAGGAAGCACGCGCCTTGCCGGATTCGGCCGCCATCAACGCTTGGTGGAGCCAGATCAATGAATGGCGCCGCAAGGATTGCTTGGTCTACAAGCCGTCCACCGAGGTCATCAAGCCGCAGATGGTGGTCGAGACCCTGTGCCGCCTAACCAAAGACCGCGACACCTACATCACCTCCGATGTGGGTCAACACCAGATGTGGGCGGCGCAGTACTACCGCTTTGAGCAACCACGCCGCTGGATCAACTCCGGCGGCTTGGGCACCATGGGTGTGGGCCTGCCCTACGCCATGGGCATCAAACTGGCCAAGCCGGAGTCGGATGTGTTCTGCGTGACGGGCGAAGGCTCGATCCAGATGTGCATTCAGGAGCTCTCCACCTGCCAGCAGTACAAGACGCCGGTCAAGATCGTCGCCTTGAACAACCGCTATCTGGGCATGGTGCGGCAGTGGCAGGAGCTGGACTACGAAGGTCGCTACTCCCATAGCTATATGGAAGCGCTGCCCGACTTCGTCAAGCTGGCCGAGGCCTACGGCCATGTGGGCCTCTTGGTGACCCGGCCCGAAGATGTGGAAGGCGCTTTGAAAGAGGCCATCCGCTTGAAAGATCGCACGGTCTTTCTGGACATCCGCACCGACCAGACCGAAAACGTCTGGCCCATGGTGCAGGCCGGCAAGGGCATTTCCGAAATGCGCCTGGGGTCCGAAGACCTCTGAGTCTTGTGAGTAGGGCTGGGGCCGCTGCGTTACCGCGCACGACCAATGGCCCGACAAACAAGATTTCGAGTTCGGGTACCTACTCCCATCAATCGAAGAGCGTGGCCAAGAACCGGCAGTTACCGCTGCCGGTTTGAAGAGCGCGAAGGACGAGTCAAATGAAACACATCATTGCATTGCTGATCGAGAACGAGGCAGGCGCGCTGTCGCGCGTCGTGGCGCTGTTTTCGGCCCGTGGCTACAACATCGAGAGCCTGACGGTTGCCCCCACGGAGGACGCCTCGCTGTCGCGCATGACCATCGTCACCACCGGCTCGGACGAGGTGATCGAGCAAATCACCAAGCATCTGAACCGCCTGATCGAAGTGGTCAAGGTGGTGGACCTCACCGAAGGCCACTTCACCGAGCGCGAGCTGATGCTGATCAAGGTGCGCGCCGTCGGCAAGGAGCGCGAGGAAATGAAGCGCACCAGCGATATCTTCCGTGGCCGCATCATCGATGTGACCGAGAAGACCTACACCATTGAGCTGACTGGTGATTCGTCCAAGCTGGATGCATTCATCAACTCGATCGACCGGGCCTCCATTCTGGAGACCGTGCGCACCGGTGCCAGCGGCATCGGCCGCGGCGAGCGCATCCTGCGCCTGTGAACTTGAATTCCCCGAATTTTTCTACCCAACACACCGTTTTACCCTGGAGCACGACATGAACGTTTATTACGACAAAGACGCTGACCTGAGCCTGATCAAGGGCAAGAACGTCACCATCATCGGCTACGGCTCACAAGGCCATGCCCACGCACAAAACCTGAACGACAGCGGCGTCAAGGTCACCGTCGGTCTGCGTCGCAGCGGCGCGTCCTGGGCCAAGGCCGAGAATGCCGGCCTGAAGGTTGCCGAAATCGCCGACGCCGTGCGCGCCGCCGATGTGGTGATGATTCTGTTGCCGGACGAGCAAATCGCCGAGGTCTACAAGAACGAAGTCGAGCCCAATATCAAGCAAGGCGCTTCGCTGGCCTTCGCCCACGGCTTCAATGTGCACTACGGTCAAGTCACGCCCCGCGCCGACCTGGACGTCTGGATGGTGGCGCCTAAGGCTCCCGGCCACACCGTGCGTGGCACCTACACCCAAGGTGGCGGCGTGCCTCACCTGATCGCCGTCTACGCCGACAAGACCGGCAAGGCCCGTGATCTGGCCCTGAGCTACGCCTCGGCCAACGGCGGCGGCAAGGCTGGCATCATCGAAACCAACTTCCGCGAAGAAACCGAAACCGACCTGTTCGGCGAGCAGGCCGTGCTGTGCGGTGGCGCCGTGGAACTGATCAAGGCTGGCTTCGAGACGCTGACGGAAGCCGGTTATGCGCCCGAAATGGCTTACTTCGAGTGCCTGCACGAGCTGAAGCTGATCGTCGACCTGATTTATGAAGGCGGTATCGCCAACATGAACTACTCGATCTCCAACAATGCCGAGTACGGCGAGTACGTGACCGGCCCGCGCGTCGTCACCGAGGCCACCAAGGACGCCATGCGTCAGTGCCTCAAGGACATCCAGACCGGTGAGTACGCCAAGAGCTTCATCCTGGAAAACAAGGCCGGCGCACCGACCCTGCTTAGCCGCCGCCGCCTGACCGCCGAGCACCCCATCGAGCAAGTCGGTGAGAAGCTGCGCGCGATGATGCCTTGGATCAAAAAGAACCGTCTGGTTGATCAATCGAAGAACTAAGCCCTGAGTTAATCAGTGCCAAGAGCCGCGTGCGCCAGCAGGCCACGCGGCTTTTTCCATGGCCCGTCTGCTGTATCCTTGCGCCCCATGACTGAGCCAAAGACCTCCGTCGATCTTCCCGAAGACGACAACACCGAATTCCAAGAGCCCCTGCGCCCGCGTCGCAAGGGCATTTACATCCTTCCCAATCTGTTCACGCTGGCGGCCTTGTTCAGCGGTTTCTACGCCATCGTGATGGCGATGAACGGGCGCTTCGAGCAGTCCGCTTTTGGCATTTTCAGTGCCATGGTGCTGGACAGCCTGGACGGCCGCGTGGCCCGTATGACGAACACCCAAAGCACCTTCGGCGAGCAGATGGACAGCCTCTCCGACATGGTGTCTTTCGGCGCCGCGCCGGCCCTGATCATGTACATCTGGGGCCTGCAAGGTCTGGGCAAATGGGGCTGGTTCGCCTCCTTTGTGTATTGCGCCGCCGCGGCCTTGCGCCTGGCACGCTTCAATACCAATCTGGCCGTGGTCGATAAACGCTTCTTCCAGGGCTTGCCCAGCCCGGCGGCGGCGGCCATTCTGGCCGGCCTGGTGTGGGTGATGGATGAGGCGGGCTTTAAGAATGTGCATGCCCAGCCGACTCAGGCTTGGCTGGTGTTTGCGGTCACCCTGTATGCCGGCCTGACCATGGTCACCAACGTGCCGTTCTACAGCTTCAAGGATGTGAGCTTCAAGCGCTCGGTGCCCTTCATCGTGATCGTTGCGATTGCGCTCTTGATCGCGGTGATCAATATCGACCCGCCGCGGGTGCTGTTCTTCTTGTTCTGCGTTTACGGCCTGTCGGGCTATGCCGTCTACACCTACAAAAAGCTCAAGGGCAAGCCGGTCAGCGTGATTGCGACCTCGACGGATGAGCCTGATGAAAAGGGCTTGCATCAATAAGCTTGAGCGCCAAGCGCCTGGGCTCTCGCGTGCTATATTTGACGCTATGAATTTCTCGTTGAACATGCTCGGTCTACTACTAGGAACCCCACGGGTTCGGTGATCGCGCGCGTCTCTACAAGAACGTCAATCTGATCTCAACGGCCCGTATGCAATCTGCAGCGGGCCGTTTCTTTTTTCGTGTCTGTGGGTTGCAAATCAATCACTCTGGAGCATTCCCCATGTTGAAGCAGCCACAGAACAAGTACCGCGCTTTTGCCCCCATCGCCTTGCCCGACCGGACTTGGCCCGATGCCCAGCTGACGCAGGCGCCGCTGTGGCTGAGCACCGATCTGCGCGACGGCAACCAAGCCTTGATCGAGCCCATGGATCCGCAGCGCAAGCTGCGCATGTTCCAGATGCTGGTGAAGATCGGCTTCAAGGAAATTGAGGTCGGCTTCCCCTCCGCCTCGCAGGCTGACTTTGATTTTGTGCGCCTGCTGATCGAGCAAAACCATATTCCCGAGGATGTGACGATCCAGGTCCTGACGCAGGCGCGCCAGCCCCTGATTGAACGCACCTTCGAATCGCTGATCGGCGCGCGCCGTGTGATCGTGCATCTCTACAACGCCGTGGCGCCGGTGATGCGCCGGGTGGTGCTGGGTCTGGATGAGGCGCAGATCGTCGCCCTCGCCACCCATCACACCCGCATGGTGCGTGAACTGGCTGCAGCACAGGCGGGCACCGAGTTTGTGTTCCAGTACTCGCCCGAGATGTTCTCTGGCACCGAGCTGTCTTTTTCCAAGCAGGTGGTGGACGCGGTGACCGAGGCCTGGGGCGCGACGCCCGAGCGCAAATGCATCATCAACCTGCCCGCCACGGTGGAGCATTCCACGCCGAATATCTTTGCCGATATGGTCGAGTGGATGGATCGCCATCTGGCGCGGCGCGAGGCCATCATCTTGTCGGTCCACCCGCATAACGACCGCGGCACCGGCACGGCGGCGGGCGAATTTGCGCTGATGGCGGGTGCAGACCGCATCGAAGGCTGCTTGTTCGGCAATGGCGAGCGCACCGGCAATGTCGATCTGGTCAATATTGCTTTGAACCTCTACACCCAGGGCGTACACCCGCAGCTGGATTTTTCGGACATCGACGAAGTGCGCCGCTGTGTCGAGCATTGCAATCAACTCAGCGTGCATCCGCGCCATCCCTATGTGGGAGATCTGGTCTACACCTCCTTTTCGGGCTCGCACCAAGATGCGATCAAGAAGGCCTTTGCCGCCCGCAAAGAAGGCGACATCTGGGACATGCCCTATCTGCCCATCGACCCCAAGGACTTGGGTCGCAGCTATGACGCGGTGATCCGGGTCAACAGCCAGTCGGGCAAGGGCGGAATTTCTTATTTGCTGGAAACCGAGTACGGCCTGGAATTGCCGCGCCGCCTGCAAATCGAATTCAGCCAGGTGGTGCAGGCGGTGATGGACGATGCCGGCAAGGAGCTGTCCGCCGCCGACCTGTGGGGCATTTTTGAAGGCGAATACGGCCTGGCCAGTACCAGTGTTCAAGCGCAGCTCAATGAAGCGGCGGGCGGCGTCGCCAGCCTGCGCGGCCAAGCTCAGGTAGCCGGCCAAACGCTGCAAATCGACGGACAGGGCACCGGCCCCATCGATGCCTTTGTGGCCGGCTTGAGCAGCCAGCTCGGCGCCGCGGTGCGTGTGCTGGACTATCACGAACATGCCATTGGCAGCGGTGCCAATGCCCGCGCCGTGGCCTATCTGGAATTGCGCATTGGCGAGGGCTTGACCCTGTTCGGCGTGGGCGTCGATGCCAATATCGTGTCTGCCTCGCTCAAAGCCGTGGTCTCCGGCCTGAACCGGGCGGCCGGCAAAGGCCAGCTGAGCGTGGCGCGCGCCGCCATCGCGGTCGAGTGATCGAACGCGCGCTTCATCGATTGAATCAATAAACCTCCGCATCCGCGACTAAAGGATCTCCAGCCATGAGCCAGCAACTGATCATTTTCGACACCACCTTGCGTGACGGCGAGCAAAGCCCCGGCGCTTCCATGACCAAGGACGAGAAGCTGCGCATTGCCCGTCAGCTGGAGCGCCTGCGGGTGGATGTGATCGAGGCCGGTTTTGCCGCCTCCAGCATCGGTGACTTCGAGGCCGTCAAGGCGATTGCCGATGCGGTGCGCGAAAGCACGATCTGCTCGCTGGCACGCGCCAATGACCGCGATATTGCCCGCGCCGCCGAGGCGCTCAAGGGCGCGGCGCGCTCACGCATCCACACCTTCATTGCCACCAGCGAGTTGCATATGGAGAAGAAGCTGCGCATGACGCGCGAGCAGGTGCTGGAGCAAGCCATTCTGGCCGTGCGCTTCGCCCGCAACCTGACGGATGACGTGGAGTTCTCGCCCGAAGATGGCTATCGCTCGGACCCGGAGTTTCTGGCCCGCGTCGTCGAGGCCGTCATCAAGGAAGGCGCGCGCACCATCAATATCCCGGACACGGTGGGTTACGCAATCCCCGAGCTGTACGGCAATTTCATCAAGACTCTGCGCGAGCGCGTGCCCAATTCGGATCAGGCCATCTGGTCGGTGCATTGCCATAACGACCTGGGCATGGCGGTGGCCAATTCCTTGGCCGGCGTGCAAATCGGCGGTGCGCGTCAGATCGAGTGCACCATCAACGGCCTGGGTGAGCGGGCGGGCAATTGCTCGCTGGAAGAGGTGGTGATGGCGGTCAAGACCCGGCGCGACTATTTCGGCCTGGACTGCAATATCGACGCTTCCCACATCGTGGCGGCTTCGCGCTTGGTTTCGCAGACCACCGGTTTTGTGGTGCAGCCCAATAAGGCGGTGGTGGGGGCGAACGCCTTTGCCCATGCCTCGGGCATCCACCAGGACGGCGTGCTCAAGGCGCGCGATACCTACGAAATCATGCGCGCCGAAGACGTGGGCTGGGCCGCCAACAAAATCGTGCTGGGCAAGCTGAGCGGCCGCAATGCCTTCAAGCAGCGTCTGCAAGAGCTGGGCATCGCCCTGGAGTCGGAAGCGGAGGTGAATGCCGCCTTCGTGCGCTTCAAGGATCTGGCCGACCGTAAGAACGAAATCTTCGATGAAGACATCATCGCCTTGGTGATGGATGAGTCGGTCACCGCCGAGCAAGAGCATTACCGCTTGGTGGCCCTGGCGCAGCGCTCCGAAATGGGCGAGCGGCCGCACGCCAGCGTCGTCTTCGCGGCCGGTGAGGCGGAGCACCGCACCGAGAGCGATGGTAACGGCCCGGTGGATGCCGTGCTCAAGGCGATTGAGTCGGCCGCCCAAAGTGGCGCCGAGATGTTGCTCTATTCGGTCAATGCCATCACCAGTGGAAGCACAGAATCGCAAGGCGAGGTGACAGTTCGCTTGCAGCATGCCGGCCGCGTCGTCAATGGCGTGGGCGCTGATCCTGACATCGTGGTCGCGTCCGCCAAAGCGTATTTGAGCGCGCTGAACAAGCTGCGCAGCAAGTTGGAGCGTGTGGCGGCGCAGGGCTAGGGAAGTCCCGGCCCCAATTTGTCGTCGGTCGGGCTGACATGTGCGTTAGATTTGGGGTCGTCGATGAACACGTATTTGGACGAGGCTTGACTTTAAGAGCCGCGTTTAAGCGATTGATCTTGCGTGTGTTTTCCTGATCACTTAAACTGAGTGATAGTCGCTGGGGACCGAGTTGAAGAACATTTATTCATTGTTGTCGCGCACCGTCTTGTGCGCCGCTTTGGCGGCCACGGGTTTGGTGGCGCCCGCGCAAGCCGAGGCGACGCGCGCCAAGTCCAAGGTTTCCACGGCGGCCAAGTCTGATGCGAAGAAGCCGCAGGTCAAAAGCGTACGCAAAGCCAAGACCACGGTTCAAGCGCGCTCCGGCGCTCGCAAGGCTGCTGTTGTTGGCGCTGCCGCTGTCGTTGCGGCCAAGCCGACCTATGGTCAGTTGTATGGTTTGCATGCAGTTGAAGACCCGCTGGATCTGAAGTCCAGCGTCGCGCTGGTCTTGGATCAAGACACCAATGAGGTGCTGTTCTCCAAGAATCCCTCGGCCGTGTTGCCGATCGCCTCGATCACCAAGCTGATGACCGCCTTGGTGGTGGTGGATGCCGGCCAGGCCATGGATGAGAAGCTGGCGATCACCGACGAAGACATCGACTCGGAGAAGGGCACCCGCTCGCGCCTTTCCATTGGTACCACGCTGACGCGCGGCGAGATGATGCACTTGGCCCTGATGTCTTCGGAAAACCGCGCCGCCAATGCCTTGGGGCGCAACTATCCCGGTGGCTTGAGCGCTTTTGTGGCGGCCATGAACCAGAAGGCTTTGAGCCTGGGCATGACCGACACACATTATGTTGAACCCACGGGCCTGTCCAGCCGCAACCAGTCCAGCGCCAAGGATTTGGCCGCCCTGGTGAAGGTGGCGCACGATGTGCCGCTGCTGCGTGAACTGTCCACCTCGCGTGAATATCAGGTCGCGCTGGGTCGACGCCAGGTCAACTTCCACAGCACCAATGGTTTGCTGAGCAATCCTGGCTGGGATATCGGCCTGCAGAAAACCGGTTTCATCAACGAGGCGGGTCGCTGCTTGGTGATGCAGGCCCGCATGGCTGGCCGCAAGCTCATCTTGGTGTTTCTGGATTCGACCGGCAAGTATTCGCGGATTGGCGATGCTGAGCGGGTGCGCAAGTGGATCATCAGCAACCCTGCTGAGCTCAGTCACAGCAAGATCAAGGTAGCGGGCTGAGCGCTAGCCTCAGTGATTCCGCTGGCCGCGGAGTCCCCAAATAAAAAGCGCGCTCAATGAGCGCGCTTTTTTGTGTGCACTTGACGCTTACGGTTCAGCCGCCTCGGTAGCCCAGCTCGGCCGAAATTTGTGCGGCGGTTTCCTTTAGTCGCACCATCCAAGATTCCTCCAGCCGGTCGGCCGGGGCGGAGATCGACAGGCCAGCAATTAGCTTGGCTTGGTCGTCGTAAATGCCGGCGGCCATGCAGCGCACGCCGAGCTCCAGTTCTTCATCGTCGCGCGCCACGCCGCGCTGGCGCACCAGGGCCATTTCGCGCTCCAGCGCTTGAATATCGGTGAGGCTGTTGCGGGTGTGGCCGGCTAGGCCGGTGCGGGCCGCATAGCTGCGCACGCGCGCCGGGTCATCGCTGGCCAGAAAAAGCTTGCCCACCGAGGTGAGGTGCAAGGGCGCGCGGCCACCCACGGCGCGCACCACCTGCATGCCCGAGCGTTCGCTGTAAGTGCGCTCGATGTAGACGATTTCGTCGCCTTGGCGAACCGAAAGATTGACGGGCTGGTGGGTGAATTTGTGCAGCTCGCGCATCGGCCCGATGGCGGCGTCGCGCACGTCCAGCCGGGCTTTGACCAGATTGCCCAGCTCCAGCATGCGCATGCCCAAGCGATAACTACCGGCTTCGGGTCGGTCAACGAAGCGGCCAATCGCCAAGTCGTTGAGAATGCGGTGGGCCGTGGAGGGGTGCAGGCCGGTGCTGGCGCTGATTTCCTTCAGCGAGACCGGATCCTGGTGGCTGGCCAACACATCCAGCAGCGAAAACATGCGCTCCAACACCTGGATGGCAGGCGTTTTTTCCTCTGTGTTTTTCATGCGCTGATTGTGCGGGAGATTTCTTTGTTTTGTATTGCGAAAAGTAGATTCGCCCCTCGATATGGTGACCGCTCCGCAACAGCTTGGCGGCAGGCGGCAGGCCGGGCCTTGATGCTGCTGGCGGGCCTGCTGGCGCTGGCGCTGGTTGTGACGCAGGCGCAGGCGCAAACGCCATCAGCATCAGCGCCGGCCGGCGGGGCTACCCCCGCTGCCACCCTGCCTGCCAGTGCGGCGCCAAGTCAAGCTGCAGCGGCGTCCACTTGGTTGCGCATGCCCCGCTTGCAAGGTCGCATCACGGCGGCGGAGCTGGGCTTGGTGATCAACACGGCCGACCCCTACTCGGTGGCCGTGGGCGAGTATTACGCCCGCCGGCGCGGCATTCTCGAAGCTCATGTGCTGCGGCTGCAATTGCCGGTGCGAGCCAGTCTGACGCTCGATGAGTTCGAGGCCTTGCAGGCGCAGATCAAAAGCAAGCTCGCTCCCGAGGTGCAGGGCTTGGCTCTGGCCTGGACCCAGCCTTTCGCCGTGGTCTGCAACTCCATCACCGGCGCGCTGGCGCTGGGCTATCAGGCGGAGCTGTGCAGCAATGGCTGCGCGCCGTCCAAGCCCTCGCCCTATTTCAGCTATCAGGGCGCCAAGCCTTTTGGCGATCTGGGCCTGCGGCCGTCCATGCTGCTGGCGGCGCGCACCGTGGAGAGTGCACAAGCCCTGATTGAGCGCGGCATTGCGGCCGACCAAAGCCTGCCTGGCTTCCTCCCTGCCAATGCCTATTTCGTCAACACGGCGGACGCGGCGCGGAATGTGCGATCCACCTTGTTCCCTCCGGCGAGTTCCTTGCGCGGCCTGGGTGTGGAGGTGCACACGCCGGTGCACAAAGAGCTGCCGCCGCTACGCCGCACCTTGATCTACCAAACTGGGCTGGCGGTGGTGCCAGGTCTTGAGCAGGTGGATTGGCTGCCGGGCGCCCTGGCCGATCACCTGACCTCCTTTGGCGGTCAGCTGGAGCGCCGCCCCGACAGTGGCCAGATGAGTGCACTCGATTGGCTGGAGGCGGGCGCCACCGCCAGTTACGGCTCAGTCAGCGAGCCCTGCAACCATCGCCAGAAGTTCCCGCATCCTCAAGTCTTGCTACTGAGCTATGTGCAGGGCTTGTCGGCCTTGGAGGCCTACTGGCATAGCGTGTTGTGGCCCGGGCAGGGCGTGTTCATCGGCGAGCCTTTGGCGGCGCCGTTTGCGCCGAAGTTCTAGTCGATCTCAGCCCATATCGCTGCCGCTGAGGCGCTAACGCAAGGCCTGTGCGGCAGCCGCTTGCCCAGCACGCACCGCACCCTCCAGCGTCGCGGGGTAGGGGCCGGCGACATAGTCACCCGCGGCCCACAAGCCCGGCGCAATCGCCATGGGCGGGCGCGCCAGGCCCGGTGTGCAGGCGAAGGTGGCGCGCTTTTCGGCCAGTACGCGGTAGACGGTTGGCGGCGTGGCCCAGTCGAATTCCTGAATGGCTTGCGCCAGGGTGCAGCGGCCGCTCTCGGCCAAGCCATGCTCGACCCATGGCGCGGCACCGCTGATGACGAAAGCGAACAGCCCCGGCTGGGTGCCCAACTGCCCTAGATCGAAGGCGAACTGCGCGGGGGCTTGCGGGCCTTCTTGCAAGGCCACCATCGGTGCCGGCAAGCGGCTGCCCGGGCTGTGCAGGTAGACGGTTAGGATGGGCTCGAAGCGTAGGGCTTGGGCCTGCTGTGACCAGGCCGGCGCAATGTCGCGGCAAAGCCGGGCTGCCTCTACCGAGGTGCATGCCAGCACGACTTGGTCGAAAAACTCACCGTCCAGACGCCAGCCAGTACCCTCGGCCTGCAGCCTTTGCGCGCGCTGACTCAGGCGCAGCTCGGCGCCATGCGCGAGCAGCCAGTTCTGCGCCGGCGTTGCCAGCAGGGCGCTGAGGGGCAGGCGCGGCAGCAGCAAGTCGGCGCTGCCCGGGCCGCTGAACAAGGCGTCGCGCAGCACGCGCAAAAAGATGCTGGCGCTGGCCTGCGCTGCCGGGGTGTTGAGGGCAGCCACGCACAGCGGCTCAATCAGGCTTTCGCGCACGCAGCCGGGCAGATCAGCGCACAGGGTGCTAACGCTCCAGTCCGGCGGACACTGGAAGCCTTTGAGCAGCCAACGGCCGGCGGTCATCAGCAAACTCAGGCGCGCCGACAAGGGCCAATCCCGGTTGGCCAGCACCCCGCGCGTGAAACTGATCAGCGGGGCGCCGCCGGGCAAGCGCAGGCCTTCGTGGCGCGGGTAGCGCAGACGCAAAGGCGTGCGCAAAAAAGCGTGTTCGGGATCGACCCCCAGGGTCTGCAGCAAGGCCAGGCTGTGGGTGTAGGCGCCGATCAGGATGTGCTGGCCGTTGTCCAGCAGCGCGTGCTTGTCGTCAGAGGCCAGGCTGCGGGCGCGGCCACCCAACTGAGGGGCCATCTCCAGCAAGCAGACCTCGGCGCCGCCCTGGACCGCGCTGACGCCAGCTGCCAGCCCGGCCCAGCCGCCGCCGATGATGGCGAGCTTGCGCCGGCGCTGCTGTTGATGCGGAGGCGTTGGGCTCAACGGCCCGTCCAGTTGGTGCGCATGGCGATCCAGAGCTTGCGCACCGGGGTCAGCGAGATGCGTTGCTCCAGCACGCGGAAGTTTTCCGCCTCAATCTCGCGCAGCAAGGCGCGGTAGATATTGGCCATCATCAGCCCCGGCTTTTGCGTGCGGCGGTCGGCCTCGGGCAGCAGGGCAAAGGCTTCGTCGTAGAGGCGGTGGGCGCGCTCGGCCTGGAACTTCATCATGGCGGTGAAGCGCTCGCTATAGCCCCAGGGCTTTTGGCGCTGCAGGATTTCATGCGCCTTGACCTCGAACTGCTGCAGCTCCGACACCGGCAGGTAAATGCGGCCCCGGCGGGCGTCGTCGCCAACGTCGCGGATGATATTGGTCAGCTGCATCGCCTGGCCCAGCTTGTGGGCGTAGGCGGTGGTTTGCGGCTGGGTCTGGCCGAAGATGCTGGCCGCCACTTCGCCCACCACGCCGGCCACCAGGTGGCAGTAGCGCTGCAGGCCGGGGAAGTCGAGGTAGCGGGTCTGCTCCAGATCCATCTGGCAGCCGTCGATGACGGCGTTCAGGTGCTCCAGGCGGATGCCATAGCTCTGGCAATGGGGCATCAAGGCCCGCATCACCGGATGCTGGGGCTGGCCGGCGAAGGCGCTGGCGGCTTCCTTGCGCCACCAAGCCAGCTTGGTCGCGGCCACGCCGGCGTCTTGTGTTTCGTCCACCACATCGTCCACCTCGCGGCAGAAGGCGTAAAAGGCGGTGATGGCGGCGCGCCGGGGTGGCGGCAAAAACAAGAAGGCGTAGTAAAAACTAGAGCCACTCTTGGCTGCCTTGTCCTGCACGTACTGCTCGGGACTCACGAGGTTTCCTTCTGGTTGGATTGGGGGCGCATCAGCATGGCGCGAAGCAGCAGTCGCGGCGCGTCCAGCGGGCCGATTTGAGGCCGCTGAGTCAGGCTGGCAAATTGCATGGCGCGGATTCTCTCAAGAATGCGCAGCCCGCCTTGCACGACCAGGCGCAATTCCCAGCCGGCGCGGCCTGGAATCTGGTGAACCAGGGGCGCGCCTTGGCGCATCAAGTCCTCCGCCCAGGCGCATAGCTCGGCAATCAGGGCGCGCGCGGCGGGGCTGTCTTGGCATTGGCGCAACTCATCTTCGGTCAGGCCGTGGCGCAGCAGGTCGGCGCGCGGGGCGTAGACGCGGCCGCGCGGTCCGTCGCGGCTGAAGTCTTGCCAGAAGTTGATCAGCTGCAGGCTGCTGCAGATGGCGTCGGAGCGCTGCAGGGCCAGGGCGTCATCAATGCCGTAGAGATGCAGCAGCAAGCGGCCCACCGGGTTGGCTGAGCGGCGGCAGTAGTTCAGCAGCTCGGGCCGGTCGGCGTAGCTGCTTTGGTGCAGGTCTTGCTCGAAGGCGTCGAGCAAATCGTCAAGCAGGCGCAGGGGCAGCCGATATTGCAGGCTGGCGTGGCGCAGCGGCTCAAACACTTGGGCGGCCCAGCGCGGCGAGCAGGCTTGGCCTTGGAAGATGGCATGCAGGTCGGCTCGGTAGGCCTGCAAGTCGGCTTGGCGTTGCGCGGTGCTGACATCGCCTTCATCGGCCAGATCGTCGGCCGTGCGCGCGAAATGGTAGATGGCCGCGATGGGTGGGCGCAGCGGCTTGGGGCACAGCCAGGAGGCGACGGGAAAGTTTTCGTAGTGGTCAATGTTCACGGGCGAGATTGTGTCGGGGAATTGGGCCGGTCAGCGGCTTGGCTGCCTGTCAAGGCGCATTTACGCCTGAGTTGGCTGCGCGAACTGCTGGTTTGACAGGCACTAGCCCCTTGCATACATTACTGACCAATCAGTCAATAAGGGTTCTGGCCCCGCATGACGCTGCCTTTTTTGGGTGGCGCTGATGCGCGCCTGAGCTCTGCATCTCGGGGTTATCCATGTCTTTGCGATCTTCCAGGTTCTTGCGCTTGGCGCCTGTTTTCAGCCTGAGCGTGCTGCTCGTGGCCTGCGGCAAACCAGAACCGGCGGCCGAACCCGAACGGGCCGTGCGCACCCTGGTGCTGCGGACGGCGCCGGTGGGCGCAAGTTTTGAGTACGCGGCCGAAGTGCGCGCGCGGGTCGAGTCCCGCCTGTCCTTCCGCGTGGGCGGCAAGCTCTTGTCGCGCAAGGTCAATCTGGGGGATGCCGTTAAGCCGGGGCAATTGCTGGCGCAGCTCGACGCGCAGGATCTGGTGTTGGCCCGCAGCGCCGCCGATGCTGCCGTGGCCGCCGCTAGAACGAATCGCGATCAGGCCGCCGCCGACTACAAGCGCTTCATTGATCTGCAGCAGCAGGGCTTCATCAGCGCTGCTGAGTTGGAGCGCCGCAATAGCGCCTTCAAGGCCGCGCAATCGCAGTTGGATCAAGCCAGGGCGCAGGGCGAAGCGCAAGGCCATCAGACAGAGTACGCCAGCCTTCTGGCCGATGCGGCGGGCGTGGTGACGGGGGTGGATGCGGAGCCGGGCATGGTGGTCTCGCCAGGGACGCCGATTGTGAGAGTCGCTCAAGACGGGCCGCGCGATGTGGTGTTTGCCGTGCCTGAGGATCAGCTGGACCAGTTCCGCGCCGCCGCCAGCCAGCCCGGGGCTTTGAAGTTCACGCTTTGGGGTACGAGCCAGCCGCCGCGCGACGCGGTGTTGCGGGAAGTGTCGGCGGCGGCCGATCCGGTCACGCGAACCTTCATGGTCAAGGCCGATGTGGGCCGCCTGGACACCAAGCTGGGCCAGACAGCCACCGTGACCCTGCAATCGCCCAGAGTCGAGCAAGTCATCAAGCTGCCTCTGGCCGCTTTGCGCCAGGATCAGGGCAAGAGTTCGGTTTGGGTGCTGGACCCAGCAAGCATGACCTTGAAATCGCAGCCGGTGCAAGTGGGCGGTGCCGATGGCAATGAGGTGCTGATTGCTGGCGGCTTGGTGGCTGGCCAGGAGGTGGTGGTGGCGGGCGTGCATGTGCTCAAGGCTGGCCAGAAGGTTAGCCGCTATGTGCAACCGGCTGCGGCAGGTTCGGCTGTGCCAAATATCCCAAGCGCTCCAAACGCGGCCCCTGCGGCTTCCAAGTAAGCCTGGAGCCCGCCTTCATGAGCATCAAGCCAGTCAAATCAAGCAAGCCCGCGGGCGCCGGTGGACGCCGGAGTTTCAATGCCTCGCGCTGGGCCCTGGAGCATCCGGCGCTGACGCGCTATCTCTTGGTCGTTTTCATGCTGATGGGCTTTGCCGCCTATTTCCAGCTCGGCCAGGATGAGGACCCACCCTTTACTTTGCGCCTGATGGTGGTGCAGGCTTTCTGGCCAGGCGCCACCGCCGAGCAGGTGGCCGAGCAGGTCACCGACAAGATCGAGAAGACCCTGCAAGAGGTGCCTTACGCCGACCGGGTGCGCAGCTACACCAAGCCGGGTGAATCGCTGACCATCTTCCAGCTCAAGGAGCACACGCCGGCGGCCGAGGTGCCCAATGTTTGGTACCAGGTGCGCAAGCGGGTTGGGGACATGACGCACACCTTGCCGCAAGGCGTGATCGGGCCGGTCTTCAATGACCAGTTCGGCGATGTCTACGGCAGCATTTTTGCGCTGTCGGCGCAGGGCTTCTCGTTTGAGGAGTTGCGTGCTCATGCGGACCGCGTTCGCTCGGCCCTGCTCAAGGTGCCCGATGTGGCCAAGGTCGAGCCCTTTGGCGTGCAAGCCGAGAAGGTGTTTGTCGAAATCTCGCAAAAGCGGGTCGCCACCATGGGCCTGGACTTCAACCAGGTGATTACCCAAATCGGCGCGCAAAACGCGATCGAAGGCGGCGGCGTTCTGGATGCCGGCAGCGGCAATTTGCAGGTGCGGGTGCAGGGCCAGTTCAAGTCGGTGCAGGCGCTGAAGGACTTCCCGATCCGCGCCGTCAATGCAACGACCGGCCAAGCCAGCAGCCTGCGTTTGTCGGATATTGCTGAGGTCACGCGCGGCTACGCTGACCCGCCGGCCGTCATGGTGCGGCATCAGGGCAAGGATGTGATTGCGCTGGGCGTGTCTATGGCCAAGGGCGGCGACATCGTGGCCATGGGCAAGGCCTTGCAGGCGACGGCCACGCAGATCCGCGCCCAGTTGCCGGCCGGCATCGAACTGGAGCAGATTCAGGATCAGCCCCGGGCCGTGACCCGTTCGGTGAACGAATTCATCAAGGTGTTGATCGAAGCGGTGGTGATCGTGCTGGCGGTTAGCTTCATCTCGCTGGGTCTGCACACCAAGCCGCTGCGCATCGACATCTGGCCCGGCATGGTGGTGGCCATCACCATTCCGCTGGTGCTGGCGATCACCTTTGTGACCATGTTTTACTGGGGCGTGGGTCTGCACAAAATCTCGCTAGGCTCCCTGATCATCGCGCTGGGCTTGTTGGTGGATGACGCCATCATTGCTGTCGAGATGATGGTGCGTAAGCTGGAGGAGGGCTACGACAAGATGACAGCGGCCACCTTCGCCTACGACGCCACGGCCATGCCCATGCTGACCGGCACCTTGATCACTGCGGCCGGCTTCTTGCCCATTGGCCTGGCCAAGTCGCAGACCGGTGAGTACACCTTCGCCATCTTTGCGGTCACCGCCGCGGCCTTGGTGATCAGCTGGCTGGTGTCGGTCTACTTCGTGCCCTATCTGGGGGCCTTGCTCTTGCGCACCCACAAGTCCAACGAGGGCGGGGAGGCGCATGAACTCTTTGATACGCCGTTCTACAACCGCTTCCGCAGCCTGGTGCGCTGGTGCGTGCTGAATCGCTGGAAGACCATCGGCTTGACCGTGCTGACCTTTGCCCTGGGCTTGGTGGGTATGGGCCGGGTGCAACAGCAGTTCTTCCCGGATTCATCGCGGCCGGAAATCCTGGTTGACCTGAGCCTGCCCGAAGGCTCCACCATTTTGCAAAGCCGCGAAGTCGCCAAGCGCTTCGAGGCCCGCATGCTCAAAGAGCAGGGCGTGGAGTCGGTCAGCACCTGGATCGGCAGCGGCGTGCCGCGTTTCTACTTGCCGCTGGATGTGATCTTCCCGCAGGCCAACGTCAGCCAGGCCATCATCCTGAGCAAGGACCTGCCCGAGCGTGAAGAGTTGCGCAAGCGCCTGCCGGCCTTGGTAGCGGCTGAGTTCCCCGAAGTGCGGGCGCGTGTGAAGCTGCTGCCCAACGGGCCGCCGGTGCCTTACCCGGTGCAGTTCCGTGTTGCCGGGCCGAATGCGCAAGAGGTGCGCCAATGGGGTGACCAAGCCAAGGTCATTCTGGCCGCCAACGCGAATATGCGCGGCGTCAATGACAACTGGAATGAGCCGATCAAGGTTCTGCGCCTAGAAGTTGATCAGGACAAGGCCCGCGCTCTGGGTGTGAGCAGCCAGGCGCTTGCGCAGGCTGCGCGCACCATGTTCTCGGGCAGCACGATCGGCCAGTACCGCGACGGCGATCGCCTGATCGACATCGTGCTGCGTCAGCCCTTGAATGAGCGCAATGCAATCAGCGATATCGGCAATGCCTATGTGCCCACGGCCAGCGGCCGCTCCATTCCACTGGCGCAGATTGCCAAGGTCAGCTTTGCCTGGGAACCCGGCGTGCTGTGGCGCGAAGCGCGTGATTACGCGGTGACAGTGCAGGGCGATGTCGCTGAGGGCATGCAGGGCGCTACCGTCACTGCTCAGGTGTGGCCGCAGTTGCAGGCCTTGCAGGCCAAGATGCCGGTGGGCTACAGCATCTCGGTGGCCGGCGCGGTGGAAGAAAGCAGCAAGGGCCAGGGCTCGATCGCGGCTGGTGTGCCGATGATGCTGTTCCTCATCTTCACCTTGCTGATGCTGCAACTGCAAAGCTTCTCGCGTGCGATGCTGGTGTTCCTGACCGGCCCGCTGGGCATTGCTGGTGTTGCCGCGGCCTTGCTGATCTTCAATCAGCCCTTCGGCTTTGTGGCTCTGCTGGGCGTGATTGCCTTGATGGGCATGATCATGCGCAACTCGGTGATCCTGATCGACCAGATCGAGCAAGACCGCGCACGCGGCGTGCCCGATTGGTCGGCTGTTGTTGAGTCAGCAGTGCGGCGTTTCCGTCCCATCGTGCTGACGGCTGCCGCTGCTGTGCTGGCCATGGTGCCGCTGTCACGCAGCGTGTTCTGGGGCCCGATGGCCGTGGCCATCATGGGTGGTTTGATCGTGGCCACTGCGCTGACTTTGCTGGCGCTGCCGGCCATGTACGCGGCCTGGTTTCGTATCAAACGGCCCGAGTAAAGAGTTGAAAAAGGGTCCGAAAAAGGGCCCCAAAAAAGCGGGCTGACGCAGATTTCCGATCCGGGGTTTCACCTGGTCGCGAAAATCGGCTCCGCAAGTGGCTACAATCCACGGTTTGCCGAAATGCCGCAGGCTTGCTCGGTTGTGTTGGTGCCAGAAGTCTGGCGCCAATCAGCCGGAAGAGCGGGCCTGAAATCCTTCTAGCGCGGGTGGCGAAATTGGTAGACGCACCAGGTTTAGGTCCTGACGCCTTCACCGGCGTGCCGGTTCGAGTCCGGCCCCGCGCACCAGATAACTTTGTATTGAGTCAACTATGGCTGTCACCGTCGAAACCCTCGAAAAGCTCGAACGCCGCATCACGCTCACGCTGGCGGCTGCTGACATCAACAGCGAAGTCGAGCAACGTCTGAAGAAACTCGCTCGCACCGTCAAGGCCGATGGCTTCCGCCCCGGCAAGGTGCCGATGAGCGTTGTCACACAACGTTATGGCTACTCCGTCCAGTACGAAGTCATGAACGACAAGCTGGGTGAGGCCTTCTCGGCCGCCGCCAACGAAGCCGCGCTGCGCGTGGCCGGCGCGCCCCGCATCGCCCAGAAGGACGAGTCGCCTGAAGGCCAGATGGCTTTCGACGCCACGTTCGAGGTCTACCCGGAAGTGAAGATCGGTGATCTGGCTAACGCCGACGTCGAGCGCGTTGTCAGCGAAGTGACCGAAGAAGCCATCGACAAGACGGTTGAGATCCTGCGCAAGCAGCGTCGCAGCTTCGCCCAGCGTGGCGCGGCCGATGTGGCCGGCGACACCGATCGCGTCACCATCGACTTCGAAGGCAAGCTCGATGGCGAGCCCTTCCAAGGCGGCAAGGCCGAAGGCTTCCAATTCATCATCGGCGAAGGCCAGATGCTGGAAGCGTTTGAGAAGGCTGTGCGCGGCATGAAGGCTGGCGATTCCAAGACCTTCCCGCTGGCTTTCCCTGAGGATTACCACGGCAAGGACGTCGCTGGTAAGGAAGCCGACTTCCTGGTCACGGTCAAGAAGATCGAGTCCCAGCATCTGCCGGAAGTGAACGAGGCTTTTGCCAAGTCCCTGGGCATCACCGACGCCAGCGTTGAAGGCCTGCGCGCCGACATCAAGAAGAACCTTGAGCGCGAAGTGAAGTTCCGCGTGCTGGCTCGCAACAAGGGCGCCGTGATGGACGCTCTGGTCGCTGCCGCTGAACTCGACGTGCCCAATGCCCTGATCGCCGGCGAGACCGAGCGTATGGTGGCTGCTGCCCGTGAAGACCTGAAGAAGCGTGGCGTGAAGGATGCTGACAAGGCTCCGATCCCCGAAGAAATCTTCCGTCCGCAAGCCGAGCGTCGCGTGCGCCTGGGTCTGGTGGTGGGTGAGTTGGTTCGCTCCAACAACCTGCAAGCCAAGCCTGAGCAGTTGCAAGCCCATATCGAAGATCTGGCTCAGAGCTACGAGAAGCCCGCCGAAGTCGTGCGCTGGTACCTCAGCGACCGCAATCGCCTGGCCGAAGTGGAAGCCGTTGTGGTTGAAAACAACGTCACCGACTTCGTGCTGGCCAAGGCCAAGGTCAGCGACAAGGCTCTGCCTTTCGACGAACTGATGGCTCAACAAGCCAACTGATCCTCACCCGATCATCAGCTTGAAGAGAGCGCCGTACCGCAAGGGCGGCGCTTTTTGCTTTTTGGCTCAGAACTCTTGTCCGAAATTTTCGCGGCGGAGGACGGCGAGCTGATTTGGGCTTGGGGCAGGGTGCCGATGGCAGCGGTCGATGCAGGGCTTGATCCTGTGGTATTGCGCGCATTGGCGCTTGTGCCCTGGGCTCGGTTTCGGGCTTAGCTGGATCGTGCCAAGTTGCGGATAAGCTCCAAATACAAAGGGTCAGGTCTTGTGGCGAC
This sequence comes from Roseateles sp. PN1, assembly GCF_038419725.1. Taxonomy (NCBI): domain Bacteria; kingdom Pseudomonadati; phylum Pseudomonadota; class Betaproteobacteria; order Burkholderiales; family Sphaerotilaceae; genus Roseateles; species Roseateles sp. PN1. The sequence continues at coordinate 34,681 of NZ_JBCARA010000016.1, forward strand.
ATAATCAGCCCCAACACCTGATCCATAGAGACTTTCTTCAGAGGACCTACATGAGCGCGCTGGAAATCAACAATCTGGGCATGGTGCCCATCGTCATCGAACAGTCGGGCCGCGGCGAGCGTGCCTACGACATCTACAGCCGCCTGCTGCGCGAGCGCATCATTTTCTTGGTAGGCCCCGTCAATGACGCGGTCGCCAACTTGGTGGTGGCGCAAATGTTGTTCCTGGAGAGCGAGAACCCCGACAAGGACATCTTCTTGTACATCAACTCGCCTGGCGGCAGCGTCTCGGCCGGCATGTCGATCTTTGACACCATGAACTTCATCAAGCCCGAGGTTTCGACCTTGTGCATGGGCATGGCCGCCAGCATGGGCGCCTTCTTGTTGGCTGCCGGCGCCAAGGGCAAGCGCTTTGCGCTGCCCAATGCCAAGGTGATGATTCACCAGCCGCTGGGCGGCACACAGGGCCAGGCCACGGACATCGAGATTCATGCGCGCGAGATTCTCAAAACGCGTGAACAGCTCAACCGCATCCTGGCTGAGCGTTCGGGCCAGACCCTGGAGAAAATCCAGGCCGACACCGAACGTGACTACTACATGTCCGCCGCCGAAGCGCAAGCCTACGGGCTGGTCGATGGCGTGCTTGAGAAGCGCCCCTGATCCGCTGAATTGCCGCTTCTAACAGCGAGCGTAAGGGGGCCCTTTTCAAGCTAAGGGCCCCGTATGCGTTTGAACTATCATCACAGCAGGCATTAACGCCTGAAAGACAAGCAGATCCATGGCCGAGAAAAAAGGCAACTCCAGCGAAAAAGTCCTGTACTGCTCCTTCTGCGGCAAGAGCCAGCATGAAGTGAAGAAGTTGATTGCTGGCCCGTCGGTATTCATTTGTGATGAATGCATCGAGCTGTGCAACGACATCGTGCGCGACGAAGTGCCTGCCGACACGCCGGCGGCGCGCGCCAGCAAGTCGGACTTGCCCGTGCCCAGCGAGATCAAGGCCAGCCTTGACCAGTATGTGATTGGCCAGGACGTTGCCAAGCGCACGCTGTCGGTGGCGGTTTACAACCACTACAAGCGCCTGCGCCATATGGCCGGCACCAAGGACTCGGTCGAACTGGCCAAGAGCAATATTCTCTTGATCGGCCCCACGGGCTCCGGCAAGACCTTGTTGGCTCAAACGCTTGCTCGCCTGCTCAACGTGCCGTTTGTGATCGCCGATGCGACCACGCTGACCGAGGCGGGTTATGTCGGTGAGGATGTTGAAAACATCATCCAGAAGCTGCTGCAGAACTGCAATTACGACGTCGAGCGCGCCCAACGCGGCATCGTCTACATCGACGAAATCGACAAGATCTCCCGCAAGGCCGACAACCCCTCCATCACCCGCGACGTGTCGGGCGAAGGCGTGCAGCAGGCCTTGCTGAAGCTGGTGGAAGGCACGATGGCCTCGGTGCCCCCGCAGGGCGGCCGCAAGCACCCGAATCAGGACTTCTTGCAGATTGACACGACCAATATCTTGTTCATCTGCGGTGGCGCCTTCGACGGCCTGGAGAAGGTCATTCAGAACCGTTCCGAGAAAACCGGCATTGGCTTCGGAGCCTCGGTGAAGAGCAAGGACGAGCGTCGCGTGTCCGAGATCTTCCGCGAGGTGGAGCCGGCTGACTTGATCAAGTTCGGCATCATTCCCGAGCTGGTGGGTCGCCTGCCTGTGGTGGCGACCTTGGGTGAGTTGACCGAAGACGCGTTGATCCAGATCCTGACCGAGCCCAAGAACGCCCTTGTCAAGCAGTACCAGCAATTGTTCGCGATGGACGGCGTGGAGTTGGAGATTCGTCCCTCGGCCCTGACCGCCATTGCCAAGAAGGCGCTGGCGCGCAAGATCGGCGCACGTGGCCTGCGCTCCATCATGGAGCTCTCGCTGATCGACACCATGTTCGAGCTGCCCGCGCTGGACGGCGTGGCCAAAGTGGTGCTGGATGAGCACACCATCGACGAGAACGCCAAACCTCTGCTGGTTTACCGAGAGCAAGCCAAGGCCAGCGCCTAAGCATCAATCAACCAATCTATCTAGCCCCGAATGAACAGGTGAATCACCGCCTGTTCTGTTTTGTTCGGCGTCTTGCAATTGCCCGCTCAGCCCGCAGCTAGGGCTGAGAAAGAGAGGTTTACATGTCTGGTCATCCCGTTCTGCCTGCGGAACTCATCACGCTGCCGCTCTTGCCCTTGCGCGATGTGGTGGTGTTCCCGCATATGGTGATCCCGCTGTTCGTGGGGCGCCCGAAGTCCATCAAGGCCCTGGAAGCGGCGATGGAAGCTGGCCGTCAAATCATGCTGGTGGCGCAGAAAGCTGCTGGCAAGGATGAGCCCAAATCGGACGATATGTTCGAAGTGGGTTGCGTCTCCAGCATCCTGCAAATGCTCAAGCTGCCCGATGGCACCGTCAAGGTGCTGGTGGAAGGCTTGCAGCGCGCCACCACGCAAACCATCACCGACGGCGAAGAGCATTTCGTCGCCGAGGTCATGCCCATCCCGCCCGAGCCGGACACCAAACCCGAGATCGAGGCCCTGCGCCGTGCTGTAACGCAGCAGTTTGACCAGTACGTCAAGCTGAACAAAAAGATTCCTCCCGAGATCCTGACCTCCATCGGCGGCATCGATGACGCCGGTCGTCTGGCCGACACCATTGCTGCGCATCTGCCGCTCAAGCTTGATGCCAAGCAATCGGTGCTGAACTTGTCCGAGGTCGGCAAGCGTCTGGAGACGCTGCTGGATCTGCTGGAGCATGAGGTCGACATCCTGCAGGTGGAAAAGCGCATCCGTGGCCGCGTCAAGCGCCAGATGGAAAAGAGCCAGCGCGAGTACTACCTCAACGAGCAGGTCAAGGCGATCCAGAAGGAACTGGGCGACGGCGAAGAAGGTGCGGATCTGGAAGAGCTGGATAAGAAGATCCAGGCCGCCAAGATGCCCAAGGACGCCCGCAAAAAGGCCGATGGCGAGTTGAAGAAGCTCAAGCTGATGTCGCCGATGTCGGCCGAAGCCACCGTCGTGCGCAACTACATCGAGACCTTGGTCAATCTGCCCTGGAGCAAGAAGACCAAGATCAAGCACGATCTGGTCAACGCCGCTCAAGTGCTGGACGAAGATCACTATGGTCTGGACCGGGTCAAGGACCGCATCCTTGAATACCTCGCGGTGCAAACCCGCGTGGACAAGGTCAAGGCGCCGATTCTTTGCCTGGTCGGCCCTCCAGGCGTGGGCAAGACCTCGCTGGGGCAGTCCGTGGCACGCGCCACCGGCCGCAAGTTCGTGCGCATGGCCCTGGGTGGCGTGCGTGACGAAGCCGAGATTCGTGGCCACCGCCGCACCTATATCGGCTCCATGCCGGGCAAGGTGCTGCAGAGCTTGTCCAAGGTTGGTACGCGCAATCCGCTGTTCCTGCTGGACGAGATCGACAAGCTGGGCATGGACTTCCGTGGCGACCCGTCTTCGGCCCTGCTGGAAGTGCTGGACCCCGAGCAGAACCACACCTTTGGTGACCATTATGTGGAGGTCGACTTCGACCTGTCCGACGTGATGTTCATCGCCACTTCGAACTCGATGAATATTCCGCCAGCGCTGCTGGACCGGATGGAAGTGATCCGCCTGTCGGGCTACACCGAGGACGAGAAGGTCAATATCGCCCAGCGCTACTTGTTGCCCAAGCAGTGCAAGAACAACGGCGTGCTGGACTCGGAGATGGAAGTCACCGAATCCGCTATCCGCGGCATCATCCGCTACTACACCCGTGAAGCCGGCGTGCGCTCGCTGGAACGCGAAGTCTCCAAGATCTGCCGCAAGGTGGTGAAGGGCATCGCGCTCAAGACGATCGAGGGCAAGGCCGTCGTCACCGAAGACAACCTGAACGACTTCCTGGGCGTGCGCAAGTACGACTTCGGCCGCGCCGAGAAGAAGAATCAGGTCGGCCAAGTGGTGGGTCTGGCTTGGACCGAAGTGGGCGGCGATCTGCTGACCATCGAAGCCACGGCCATGCCGGGCAAGGGCAATATCATCCGCACCGGCTCGCTGGGCGATGTGATGAAGGAATCGGTCGAGGCCGCTCGCACGGTGGTGCGCTCACGCGCCCGCCGCCTAGGGATCAAGGACGAGCTCTTCGAGAAGCGCGATGTGCACGTCCACGTGCCTGACGGCGCCACGCCCAAGGATGGCCCCAGTGCAGGTGCAGCCATGACCACGGCCTTTGTGTCGGCTCTGACGGGCATTCCGGTGCGCGCTGATGTGGCCATGACGGGTGAGATCACCCTGCGCGGTGAAGTCACTGCCATTGGCGGCTTGAAAGAGAAGCTGTTGGCTGCGCACCGCGGCGGCATCAAGACGGTGATGATTCCCGAGGACAACGTCAAGGACTTGCAAGACATCCCCGAGAACGTCAAGAACCAGCTTGAGATCGTGCCCGTGCGTTGGATCGACCGGGTGCTGGAAGTGGCCCTGGAATCCATGCCTCAGCCCCTGCCGGATGAAGAGCCCGCCGTGGCGGCCAAGCCCGGTGATGTGGTGGCCGCGCCTGCGGCTACACATTGATCGCGGTTTGAGGTTCGAGCCGGGTTGAAGTGGAGAGATTGAAAGATTTTTGAAGAAATCTCTCAAAAGCTTGCAAAGGCACTTAAATCCGGCATACAATCTTGGTCTTGCTTCGAAACGCGCAAGTTTGTAAATAAGTCAAAAACTTAGGTTCTTGATAAATGAGCAAATACTACGCGGCAAGAAGTGAGATGTCGTCAAGACAATGCGGGAATAGCTCAGTTGGTAGAGCGCAACCTTGCCAAGGTTGAGGTCGCGAGTTCGAGTCTCGTTTCCCGCTCCAAAATTTGAAAGAAAGGAAGCTCAGGCTTCCTTTTTTAGTCGGGGTTTCACCAAGCCCCAGACTAACGGTTCTTAAGGCGCGATAGCAAAGCGGTTATGCCCCGGATTGCAAATCCGGTTAGTCCAGTTCGACTCTGGATCGCGCCTCCAAGAAATCACTGCGGGAATAGCTCAGTTGGTAGAGCGCAACCTTGCCAAGGTTGAGGTCGCGAGTTCGAGTCTCGTTTCCCGCTCCAGAGAAATTTGGAAAAATTTGTAGTACCAAGCATGGCAGTGAGTCGAAAGTCTCATTCGCTAGCATTGCGGGAATAGCTCAGTTGGTAGAGCGCAACCTTGCCAAGGTTGAGGTCGCGAGTTCGAGTCTCGTTTCCCGCTCCAAATATGAAAAGGGAAGCCATACGGCTTCCCTTTTTCAGTTGGAGAATCACCTTTGCGATGCGGTGATAATCTCGCGCAAAGCTCGCCCGCCCGGGTGGTGAAATTGGTAGACGCAGCGGACTTAAAATCCGCCGACTTAACGGTCGTACGGGTTCAAGTCCCGTCCTGGGCACCATGATATAAGCCAGCATTGAACAGCAGCCGGCAACTTTCCCCGGCGTAGGCCATCAGAAATAGGCCAGCATCTGGCATCATTCGACCCCCTAGGACTGCATCGCTTGCCCGCACCACGCCCGCACGCGATCCCGCACGGAGTTGGAATGGCTTATTTTCGGAAACTGCCCTCGGGCAATTGGCGGGCAGAGATAGAGCTTCTGGACGTTCGGGACTCGCTCGGCGGCTTCCCTACGAAGCGCGATGCGCAAGAGTGGGCAACATTCCGCGAACAAGAAATCCGCGCCGGGAAGGCAGGGAAGTTCCCAGACAAGACCCTGGCCGAAGCCTTGCTGCGGTACGAAAAGGAAATCAGCCCCACCAAAGAAAGCGAGCACTTCGAGGTCTTGCGGTTTGAAGCGCTAAGGCGAAAATTCCCCAAGCTGGTGGAAATGCGCCTGGTTGATGTGAAGCCCGATGATCTGCAAGAGTGGGTTGATGCTCGGCTTGAGAAGGTGAAGCCGGCGACGGTGCGGCGCGAGTCGAATTCGTTCTCCAACGTCTGGACAGTTGCAGCCAAGGTCTGGAAGTGGTGCCCGCTGGAATCGCCATGGTCATTCGTTAGGGTTCCGAGCGACGGCCAGCCACGCGAACGGCGCATACCCTGGCAGGAAGTCAGGCGGCTATGCCGGGCGCTGGGCTATATCTCTGGCAAACCGCCTCAATCCATGCAGGCAGAGGTCGCCTATGCGTTCCTGATCGCGCTCAGGACGGCCATGCGATCCAGTGAAATCCTTGGCCTGACTACCGAGGCAGTGAACCTCGAAACCCGCGTGGTCAAGCTCGACAAACACAAGACTTTGCGTTACACCGGCAGGCCGCGATTCATCCCATTCAGGAAGCCAGCAAAACGGCTCTTGGCGGCCATGATGGCGGGGCGGGCAGTGAAGCTATTCACCGTATCGGACGATAGCCGCGCCGCCCTGTTTGTCAAAGCCAAAAAGCGGTGCGGCATCAAGGGCCTGACCTTCCACGACAGCCGCGGCGAAGCGCTGACGCTGCTCAGTCGTAAGGTGGATGTGCAGACCCTGCAGAAGATCAGCGGGCACGCTGACATCAACGTGCTCATCCGACACTATTACAGAGAATCCCCGGAGCAAGTTGCCGCCCGGATCTAGGCCGGCTGGCTGGCCTTGGAACGCCACCGCAGCACTTCGTCATACCGCCAGCGGCGCGACTTCGGGCTGAAGTTCACCACGGGCTGCGGGAAGCCTTTTTTCTTGGCTATCCGGTCTGTGAAGTGCTGGCGGGTGACTCCGAGAAGCTGGGCCACTGTGCCGGCGTCGATTTCGTTGCTCATTTCTTGGTGTCCTCCGCTATCACGTTGCGCAGGCCGGCCACGCAGGACTCGGCTGCGGTCTTGGGTGCGCTGGCCCGGGCGCGGATTGCAGCTGCATGTGCGGCTTCTGCCTCCAACTGCGCCCGATCAAATTCAGCCTTTGCCATGTGCAGTTCTGAGTCCTTCATGGCCAGCACGCATTCAATTATTTCGGCGGCGCGGTGGTGCCTAAGAAGCTCCCGGATTGCGGGGGGGAGTGGTGGCTTGGATTCACGGATCAAGCGTGCCAGTTCGCTTTCGCTGGGTATGGTGCTCATGGCTTGGCTCCTTGCTGTGGCGCAGCCGCAAGCATCAATGCCCACACCCCGGCCACTTCATCATCGTCAACTGGCCTAAGCCGAGATGACTCTTCGCCGTACTCGGACCACCGCCCGGCATCAATCATTTCGGCGGTTGGATATACCGGCACACGCTGCCAGCCCGGCGCCTGTTCTTGCTGCGGCTCGGCAAGTGCGGCGCGCAGATCGGCCATCAGGTCAGCAGTCGGCCCATGCTTTGCCCATTTCCATTGCGGGCTATCCCAGCGGTCTAGGACGGCTTGCGCGGCTTGCTCCAATTTCGTTTTTACCATCCCTGAAATTCCTCCATCCTGTCGAACGCGGCTTTGGTCATCGAATCGACCTCGACCTCGTACTTTCCGCCGCCTTCGATCACATCGACCAAGCCACTCAGTGGGACGGTGCATACATTGCCGTCAACGCTGACGCGGGCTACTCGGATCATGTGGCGGTTGCCGTAGGCGTGGCCGTTGATAATGGCTGTGCCCATGAACTCGTCCGGTCCAAGCAGCGGGGCGGCTTGCTTCAGTTCGGTGCTCATCGCTTCCACCTCCGGTATTGATCGGCAACCCAGAAAAGAAACGAATTGCGCTTGTGATGCAGGCTGCGCTTGATGTGGCGGACTTTCATGACTTATCGCTTTCGATCTTGATTAGCACATCAGGCCGCGCCATGACTACGCGCAGCTCTGTTGAGGAAACCAGCCTGAACTTTTCGCATCGCCGTACCGCAAGCCAGCGGATCACGAACAGCGGCAAGATTTCAGTCCAGCGGGCCAGCATCACTTCGCCCCCTTGGTGCCGATGCAATCAAGCTCAATGCTGATCGACTCAAACTTGCTTTCACTCACGCCAGCTTCTGCACAAGCGAGCGCGATCTGGTCTAGCGTGTATAGCGGCTCTGCCTGCTGTGGTGCTGCCTGGGGTGCGGCAGCGATGCCAATAGCCAATAGTTGCGCTTGCGTCATCGGCCACGCCATCAATACGTGGCCGGACTTCTCAACCAAGCTCCAACCTTCCGGCACTCCCTGGGCCTGTACTGGCTGCGCCATAGCTTGTGCAATTGCAGCATCGACCGCACGCTTCATCGCCGCATTGAGTTGGCCGGTCTCTTGCAATCCTTCGGCCTTCATCGCTGCGTCAATAATCATCCAGACAGCTTTGTCGCTTGGCGCGTGGATGACGGGCTGCGCTGCCTGGGTGGCGATTGCTGCGCGGGACTCGATACGATCAAGCAGCGATTGCACGCGGCCATAGAACTGGCGTCGGCTCAATTCGTCGCTCATTGCCATTGCATATGGCATGCGCAAAACGCCGCTGTCCATGAAGCTGACCAGATCGTCGGCATCAGTCAATGAGGGCTGCGCCTGTGCGAGTGCTGTCGAAAATGCAATGTTCCCAGGGGCGTCAATCGGTGAGCCGGTGAGGCGACCAATGATTCTGCTGTGGTTGCGCGAATAGCGATGCCGCCCCTGCTAATCGGCCATCGTCTCGTATTCCGTCCCTGCGTTTGAAATAGACACAAGTTTTATGACTTGCCCGTCAAGCGTTGGATATTCGCGGCCGAGAACTAGCATCGGCGGCAGATCGGCGGGGTGTTGTGTGCTCATTTTTGGCCTTTCGAATTTGCTTCAGCGTGCTTGTCCCGCTTGTGGTCAGCGAGCGCTTGAGGGCTGGTGAAGTGGCACCCGCAGTGGCAGCCAATACGGGCTGGCTTTGGCCTTTTGATTGGCGGGCCATCACCAATGTCAACCCCGAAACGCTCCAGGGTGTAGAGGCGTGCGTACTCGCCCATGTCAGGCCTTCCAATTGGTTTTCAGCTCGTAGACGATGACGGGGAAGGCCTTGGCCTTATCTGCAGCCATGAAGCACTGCCCCCTGTGCATAACGTGGCCCTTGGCATCTACGGTGATGTAGTAGCCTTTGGGAACTCCGCAATTTGCATAGCGGCTTTGCGCCTTGTTCACCCAGTCTTGATGGCTCTCGAATCGGAATAGCTCGCGCTCCACGTTGATAGTGATGTTGCTCATCGCTGCTGCCCCTGCTGCTGCGCCCTGGCGCGTTCCTGCTCCAATTGATGCCAAGCTGCATCACTTACGGACTGCTGTTCTTGCTGCTGCCGGCGTGGCTCAAGGTGCTGCCACTTGGCGTCGGCCTTTGCTCGGGCTGTTTGGCGTTGTGATGTCTTCATGGCTTCTCCCTGTGGCTATCTCTGATCGCCTGAGCCAAGATGAACAGGCCCTCAACATCAGTAAGCGCTGCCTCAAATCGAGCCAGTGCCAGTTGCCGGAGATGCCGAAGGGCGTGGCGCTCTGGCATTTCTACCGTGATGGTGTCGCCGAATTTAGACAACTCGGACAGCACAAGCACGGCGCGGTCGGCAATGCTGCTTCGTTCGCTCATGGCTGCTCTCCCTGTGCCGCTGCAATAGCTGCGCGAGACTCAAGCTCCTCGGTGCTGATGCCGTGGCAAGCGTTCCAGCAGGCCACCAGACGGCGTGCGTTTCCTATCGCTTCTTCAACAGTCGGGAAGAATCCGCTATTTGGGTGCCCCGCTGTGCTGCCGACCAATGCGCCGCCATCAGTTCCGATCATTCGGAAGTCTTCCTTGATGATGGTTGGCCCCTCTTCAGAAATCCGAAGCCTTCCTGAGGTGTGAGCGGCGCTCATGGCTTGGCCCCTTCAAACAGGTCAGCGGTCTTGGTGTCGGCTGGCGGCTGTTCTGTCAGCTCAAGAGGCGCCCACAATTTCAAGAGGTAATTCAGCCGCGTCTGCAGATACGCGATCACCGCAGGCTCATCGGCACGGCAAACTTCCACGATGCCGGTGGAATGGAACCCATTGCGTTGATGCATGAAAAACAGCGACAAGCGGCCATTTCGGTAATTCACATCGCCATTGAACGCAGGTAACTCCTCGCCTTCGATGTCGTAGTTGACCTCCGACCAATCCCACCGGAACAGTAAATTCATGTCCAGATCAGCATCAGCCATTGAAGCCAGGAAGTCGCTCCAAGACTTGTATTCGTTGATGGTCTTGTGATGCGCTTGGGTATGGAAGTAGCCGCCCTCAGCACAGTAGTAGGGGTGGTCAACTTCCCAAAGGTGTTTGGTGCTCATGGTGTTCTCCGTCAGGCGGCAAGCGCCGCAATGGTTTCGCGCTCGGTCGCTTCGTCGATGGCCTCATTGCACTTAGCCAGGGTGGCGCCGTCGGTCACGAAAGGAACCGCCAGAATCAGCGCATCAAGCAACTTCTGCGCGGCGTTGTGCAACCGGAGCTGGGCGGCTTCTTGTGCCGCGATGGCAGCAGCACGGCGGGCGCGCTCTTGCTCTTCGGCGGCACGGCGTGCGGCTGCTTCGGCCTCTTGTGCGCGGCGATGCTCGGCGGCAATGGCGTCTAGCTTGGCCTGCTCGGCGGCGCGTGCTTCGCGGGCGATGCGGTCGGCCTCGGCGCGCTCTGCCGCGGCCTTGGCATCATCAATAGCCTTCTGCTGAGCTGCCAAGGCGGCGGCCTGGGCTTCCAAGGCGCGCTGTTGTGCGGCGATGGCTTCAGCGGCTGCACGCTGTTCGGCGGCGATCCGCTCGTTCTCCAAGCGCTGCGCCTCAATTGCGGCGGCGGCTTGCTTGCGGCGCTCTTCTTCGGCTGCGCGCTCTTCGGCAAGACGCGCTTGCTCGGCTTCATCCCAAAGCTTGGCTTTCAAAGCCGTTTCGAGTTTGACAATGCCTGCCGCCCATGCCTCTTTGGCCTGCTCGATCATTTCTTGAAACACTTCGGGGTCAGGGCGCGTCTCGTGCATTTGCACCGACAGGGCGCGAACCTCGACGGAAGTCTTGCTGCAGGCGATCAGCACGTTCTGCCCAATCTCGGCCAGCGCCTCTTGAATGGCGATGATGCGGCCGGCCTCGGCGTTGATGCGGGCTTGCTTTACCGCCTCGCGGCGGGCGTCCTCGGCCTTGATCTGCTGGTCTACCGGCTTCTCGCCTTCTTCCAGCTTCTCAGTCAGCCATGCGGCGCGGGCGTCAATGCTCTTGCCAAGCGTCAAGATAGGGGCCTTCGCCATCTTGCGGCTTTTCTCGACCAAGATTCGAGGATCGCGCCAGGCGGCCCGGTGCTCGATAGCGTCCTTGTAACCCTTGGGTGTCTCGACGGGGTAAACCACGTCCTTGGGGTATCGAGCCTCTAGCTCAGCTAGGCCGGCCGAAACGCGGTCAAACTCGTTCAGCGCAGTCTTCACGCGGTCCAAGTCTGCGGTGATGGCAAGTGCGTTCCGGTCTTTTGCAGCAGTCACTGCGGGGGCTTCGTTGCCGGGTTCTTCAAAGCCAATGGAATCATCAAGTTCGATGGTCATTCTGTTCTCCTAGATTAAAAAGGCACGTCTTCATCAGCCAAATCTGGCGGCGGCGGGGTGTTGTTGCTGCGTTTGTTTCCGGTGTCTTGTTGGGCTGCTGGAATCTTTGCGGTCGCCATCTTGTCGGCCTGGGCAATCAAGAATTCGTCCTCGGCCGCTTGGTCGCCGCGTGCCCGGGCCTCTTCAATGGCTGCTTTTGTCCGAGCCTTGAGTTCGCCGATATTGGCGGCGTCTCGAATGCCAAACAGGCAGGCCGCAAACCACTTCTCGCCCTCATTGCCGCCGTGAATGTCAGCCTTGCTCCACAACTCCAAAGCCAGCCCAAAGCGAATGGCGGCATTGCGCAGGGCGTCGCCAATCACTTCCTTCTCGCGTGCCCCGGCGTCCATGTGCGCCTTTTTGTCAGCGCTCCCATAGCCGATGCGGGAAACGCCGCACACCGTCAGACGAATCCAAAGGCCTCCGCTTTCGTCAAACATTGGCAACCCTGCAGCGGTGTAGCCAAGCGGCTCCCAGTTCCAATACGGGTCAGCATCAAGAAGCAAATGCGTTGCGGCTGCGTGCCCCACATATGACAAGTGGCGAACCTTTGGGTGGTGCCATCCGCCGCAGATATTGCAGTTGACCTTTTCGCTTGCCGGGCACTCGTTCTGGGCCTTGGTCCCTTTCGGGAGTTGGCTTACCAAGTGATCCGGCACCGGTTGCCGAAGCAGCGACAGGCCGGCGTTGTTTACCGCCGCCGACTCTTCGCGGGTTGTGGTGTTCATCAATCTCTCCGTTAAATTTGGTGGGACGACCCGCCGCGCTCGGGCCTCGCCGGGGTGTTTCGCTCGCGCTTGATGTGCGACCCGGCTACCTGGCCTGCATGAGTGGCCAGCCGTCCCGTTGATCAGTTCAGAATCGCCGGCAGTGCCGCGGCAAGTACAAGGCCAAGAGCAAAGGCCACGCGGCCCATCGCGCTCAGCATCAGTTCAAGGTCTTTGCTCATAGCCGCACCAGGATGTGAGCGCTGAGCAGGGCGACCAGCACGACAACAAGGCCGGCGCCCATGCCACGCCAGGGCATCGAAGCCTTTGCAGGCTCAGCCTGATACACCGACTCCGGGCTATCAAGCTCACCAGGGCACGTGTCACAGATGCCCATAGCGTCCTCTGCCATCAGCAACTTGCCAGCCTCCATGTGCGGCAAGTGCCAGGGCTCGCAGTCGGCGGGTAGGGGTTTGGCTTGGTAGTTCATGCTGCAATCCCCGCTGTATCGTCAACGGCTTTGCACTGCTCAGCAGTCAGCTCAATACGCGGCGGCTCCAGATACACACGCTGGCCAGGAAGCGGCACAAAGCGGGCCGGGTCGCTGGGCTTGGCTGCGTCGGACCATTCGCGGGCCAAGTCGTCGGCGTAGTAGTCGGCGAAGTCGTCGGCGATGGAGTCAACCAACTTGGCAGCGCGGTCAGCAAGAGAGTCAGGAAACTTGCGGCCGGCCAGCTCGCCGATGATCTTCAGCATCTCGACGAAATGAGCGTCACCCTTGGGGAATGACAGCCGGTCATTGACAAGATCCTTTACAGACCAAGTGACGCCAGCGCCAGGAATCCGAATCACGCGGCTGAGTGGCTGAGCGGCCAAGATGTCGGCGGTCAGGTTCAGGCGCAGCGTTGTGCGGGCCTTGCCGATCAATGCGTCAAGGGCTTGGCCGTCTTGCTCTTCCCAGTTGCGGCGCTGTGCCGGGGTGACGTATTCGCGGGCATTCATGCTGCAACTCCTTGGCGGCTGTTGATCGAAGAGAGCCACAGAGCACCAGCCGAACGAGCCTGCTCAGCAGTTTCAAATTGCTGACGCTCAGGATTGAAGCCACAGCCTGGAGTCCACAGAGACAAATCAGCAAAGCCGCTGTACTCAGTGACCGAAGCGCGATAGCGGCGGTCTGTGGATTCGAGGTGCTGAACGCCAAGATATGGCGCTGTCCATTTGCTTGTTCCCATCGCTTGCTCCTGTGTTGTGAGGCGATGGAAGTAGTATTCCTAAAAGAATGCAGTGCGTCAAGCGTAAAAGAATAAATATTTTCAACAGACGTAAAAAAGCCCGCTCGGGGCGGGCTAGTTCTTCGGTGGCTAGCTTGTCATCGTGGGCGGGTGTTGCGCTCGATGTCCTGCAGCTTCTGGCTTGCTTCTCGCGTGTCGATAGAGATTTGGCGCAGTTGCTCTTCTTGTTGGTAGCTCAGGCCCGATGGCATCGCTCTATTGATCGCATGCAACTCGTACCCGATCCACACCAGAGCGACAAGCATGGCTGCACGCCACGCCAAAACAGCTTTCTCTTTCATCTCTCCCCCCTGTCGTTAGATTTCTTCCCAGCCGCGCATGACTGCCCGCAGAACGGCAATGACGCGCAGGCCATCGGCCACGCTGTGAAGCGTTCGATAGGCAGGGTTTGCGGCGTGCGCCTCCCATGCTCCACCAGGCGCTTCCCTGTACTCGCGCAGGTAGACAGCCCCGCTTGAGTCTCTGACCAGCACGCCAGCGCCAGGCCGGGCCGAGAGGTCTGTCTTGAATAAGCACTCTGTCCCGGCGCGAACACGCGGCGCCATCGCGTCATCTGGTACTGCTATAGAGAACGTGCCCTTTGGGTCTTCGCTCATCAACTGCTCCCATAAAAGTGAGGGCACAGTTTCAAAGCGTATCTGGCTCATAGCGTGAGCCTCCACCCCCGGAGTCAGCGGGGTCATCTGGGCTTTTGGAGAGGGTTCTCCATTTTCTTCCTGCCCTAGCTCAAGCCATGCCGCCGAGACATTGAGGGCCGCAGCAAGCCGAGCAATGCCGGTGGTCTGAAGGATCAAGCCCTTCTCTATTTTGGAAATGTCGGGCTGCCTCATGCCGGCCAGTTCGGCCAGCTTTCCCTGAGTCATCCCAGCCTGTGCGCGGGCAAAAGCGAGCCTTTGCGCGAGTGTTTCGATTGGTCTTGCCATCGCATCATTTAATCGCACTTGCATATTCCTATGGGACTGGCACAATAGTCGCAAAGGAATAGATATGGAAGCAAAAGACTTTATTGCCGCAATCCTCCAGTCCGGGCTGACTCAATGCGAGATCTCGGAGCGAACAGGAATCCCGCAACCAACCATCAGCAAGGTTGTGCGCGGAGATGTCTCCGACGTGCTTTCGCGGAACTACCGAAAGCTGCAGGCGCTTCATAAGAAGGTGTGCCGCCGCAGCAAAGCCAAGGCGGAGGCATAAATGGATGCGCTCTCTGCGTCCATCGTTGTTCTGCTCGTTTTGGCGCAGGTTCGCAACATCCTGGCCCAGCTCTGGGTGCACCGCGCAATCAAAGAGGCTTTTGAGCTCAATTGCGCCGACATAGATGCGGGCATTTACGAGCATGGCCAGTGGCGATACGACCTGATTCCAAGCCATGTCGCCTTGATGTTCGACCTGACCCAGTGGCGCTATCGCAGCCCATTCGAGGCCTGAGCCATGGCCGCTCATTTCCGCTTCATCCCAGCTTCTCGGATTGCCTTTGCGTCCAGCTCCAAAGTTTTGGCAGCGCTGTGGAAGCAGCGGGCCAGGAACTCGGCTAGCGCCTTGCTGGCCCAGATGTGGTTGGTGTGCGGTGTGTTCATGCCCTCACTGTCCGTTTTTTTTGCTCCCAAGCGATAGGAAAGCAATGGAAACCAATGGAAAGCATTGGCAAGCTGAGATGCCATTTCTCGCAGTGGTCAAGGCGCCAAGCCTGATTTCCGCTGACCTTGCGGCCCGGCTTTCTGACCTTGGTGCATTGCGCCTGGCGGTGCAGGAAAGCGGCCACGACGACTACGAGATTGCCGATTCAGTCGGCATCAGCCACGGCTACATGAGCAAGGTGCTGAAGGGCACGGCAGGCCTGTACGGCAAGCGCCTCGTCAAGTTCATGCGCCAAACCAACAACCTCGCGCCGCTGCAATGGCTGGCCGAGCAAATGGGGTGCGATGTGGTGCAGCGCGATAGCCGGTCGGCTGAAGTCGCGGCGCTCAAGGCCAGGCTTCAAGAGCTGGAGCGTGCCGCATGACCCCCCGCAAGGTCTGCGTCCTCTGCGGCAGAGAAGGCCACCGCAGCCACGCCTGCCCATTACTAATTCCACCGCCCAAGAAAAGCGAAAACCCCGCACTGCGTCAACAGGGCGAGGTTTCTATCACCGCCGCAACCAAGGAGAAAACGGCATGAATGAACGAATGATAGCCGATGAGCTGCGCCAAAAGCTATACATGGCCGCGATCAACTGCCCGCACACGATCACGGACAAGAAGATCCAACTCAGCTTTGACTCAAGCAAGCCCGGCGGCAATGCACTAAATCAGCTCAGCCTTCGTCTTGAAGCTGCCGCCAAGGAAGTGCTTGCCGCGTACTCAAAGACGCCGGAGGCCGCATGAGCAAGTACATCAAGCCGCCAGCCTCTCATGAGTGCAAGTGGCGCAGCGGCCCGCCTCCGTCGATTGGGTGGTGGCCTGCGAGTGTGTGCCGCGATTCAACCACGCTGCGCTGGTGGGATGGCCTTTCTTGGTCGTGGCCTGTTGATGCCATATGCGACTCAAAGTCGGTCGCCTTTGCTCCGGAGCTAAAAGATCGAAACAACATGAGTATTAAGTGGACTAACCGCTGGTGGCTGAAAGGCGGTGAAGCATGAAGACCGCCATGGCCTCAACGAGTTTGGACGCCTACCGCAAGCACGATTTCAGCGGCGCCAAGGCCGTGATCGTCCAGTCCATGCAGCCTGGCATCAAGTACACGCGCCGCGAGCTGGAGAAGCTGACCGGCCTGCGCACTGGCACGGTCACTGGCCGGGTCTTTGACTTGATCGACTCCGGCGCAATCGAGTCTTGCGGCAAGAAGGTATGCAGCGAGTCCGGCGAGATGGTCGAGGCTTTGAAGCTGCCGGCCAAGCAAGGGGAGCTGGCCCTATGAACCCCCATCAACTCTATTGCGCCGCGAAAGCCGCCTGGCTGGCCGCAAACCCGTCAGCAAGCCCCGAGCAGATCGAGGCTGAGGCGCGGCGCATTGCAGAAAGGCTGGGACTCTGATGTCTGGAGACTGGATCAAGATGAGAGCCGACCTTTTCACGCATCCGAAAGTTGTCCGCATGGCGTCCGCATTGAAAGCGGACGGTCGTCCTGACGTTATCCGAGTTGTTGGCGGCCTTATGTCCGTCTGGTGTCTGTTTGACGCGCACTCTGCCGATGGTGTTCTTGAGGGATACACCCCTGAGTTGATCGATGATCACCTTCGCTGGGTCGGCTTTGCTGGGGCCATGAACGCTGTTGGTTGGATCGAGCAAACCGAGTGTGGTTCCTCTATGAAATTGCCCGACTTTGATAAGCACAACGGGCAGTCAGCAAAGCGCCGCGCACAGGACTCAGATCGCAAGCGCGAAGACCGCAAAAAGTCCGCATCAGAAGCGGACGAAAAGCGGACTAGAGAAGAGAAGAGAAGAGAAGAAGAAATACAAGAAGAACCTAACGGTTCTAGTCGTTTGGCTGCGCCCTCCGACATTCCCGCTTGCCCTCAAGACGAAATCATTGGGCTGTATCACGAGCACCTGCCAGAGCTGGCTCAGGTCAAGCTCAAGACCGAATCCCGCTCCAAGGCCATGCGTGGTTTTTGGCGGTGGGTGCTGACGAGCAAGAAGTCGGACGGTCAAAAGCGGGCTAACGATTCCGACCAGGCGCTTTCGTGGATTCGTGACTACTTCGGCCGAGTCCGCGGCAATGCGTTCCTGATGGGCCAGCAGTCCAGCGGCAGGCACGCTAACTGGCGGGCTGACTTCGATTTCTTGCTGACCGAGCGAGGCCGCAAGCATGTGATCGAGAAGACCGAGGTGTCAGCATGAGCCGCACCCAGTCAATCGAAGCCGAGCAAAGTATTCTTGGCCGCTTGCTGGTCGATAACGCCGCTTTTGATCGCGTTGGCGACCTTTTGACCGAGGCCGACTTCACGAAACCCGCACACAAGCTCTTGTATGGCACCTTGGCGCGGCTAATCAACTCCGGCAAAGGGGTTGATGTGGTTGAGGTGTTCGAAGCGCTTAAAAGCCGTTCTATCGAATCCGAAGCTGGCGGCCTGGCTTACATCAACGAACTGGCGCAGTCGGCTTATGTGACGGGCAATGTCCGCCGCCACGCCGAAATCGTCCGCGAGGCTTCGATCCTGCGCGACACGCTGGCGAAGATCGAGCAGGCGCAGGAGATTGCGATTGGATCCGGCGCATTGGCTGAAAAGCTGGACAAGGTGGCGGCTCTGTTCTCCGGCATGGACGCTGGCAATAGCTCGCGCAAGCCAAAGCCGATGAGCGATGTGATGGTGCGAGTGATCGACTCGATCAACGAGGCCGCCGAGGGCAAGAAGGTCGGCTGGCGCACTGGCATTTACGGCATTGATAGCCGGCTGAATGGTGGCCTGAAGCCTGGGAAGCTGTACGTGTTGGCGGCCCGGCCAGCGGTGGGCAAGACCAGCCTGACCATCCAAATCGAAAAGCGCATTGCTCAAGACGGCCACCCGGCTTTGATGCTGTCGCAGGAGATGGAAGACGAAGAGCTGGGCGCCCGCAGTTTGTCAGGACATGCCCGGGTGAGCTTCGGGAACATCCAGACCGGCAAGCTGAACGACGAGGAATGGACTCGCATCGCTGACGGCGTGGACGAACTCGCGCAAATCCCGTTTTGGATTGACGACGAGCCGGCGCTGAGCATCCATGCCATCAACAGCAAGGCCCGCTATGTCAAGGGGCTGGCCGTCCTTGCCGTGGACTACATCCAGCTTTGCGAGGGCGACGGCGACAACCGCACTCAGCAAGTCGGCTCCATCACTCGCGGCCTCAAGAAGCTGGCCAAGCAACTCGGCATTGCAGTGATCGCGCTGTCCCAGCTCAACCGCGAAGTTGACAAGCGACCTGGGCGCCGGCCGCAAATGAGCGACCTACGCGACTCCGGAGAAATCGAGCAGGACGCCGATGTGATCGTGTTCTTGTGGCCTCTCTGCGACAGCGAGGACGAGGCAGAACTGAGGCACATCGGCTGCGAAATCGCAAAGAACCGCCAGGGCAAGAAGGGCGCAATGGTCTTGACCCTGGACGGCGCTAAGCAACTGTGGGCCGAGTCAGCCCGAACCATTGATTCATTCGGTGGAAACACCAAGTCCCGCTCAAGTTTTGAGTAACGCCAGAACCGGCAAAACAGAAGGAAACAGCATGAAATCACATCACCGAAACCTTGCCTCCCTGAGTGTTATGGCGGCTCTCGCCATGGCTGGCTCTGGAATCGGCGGCGCGTTTGGCGTTGCAAATGAACTGCAGGCCACATCGAAAACAGCGACTGCCGAAAAGGGCGCGGCCGCGGCAGTAAAGAAGGCACAGCAAAACAAGCTGGAGCGGGCTTTTCTTGGTCGCTACGGGATCAAAAGCCGCCCGAGCTATCCGGGTTACGGCTGGTCGGTGGCGCATGACCGCCGCATGGCACGCAAGGCCCGCAACAAGGCCCGCAATCGTGCGGCCCATCGCTGAAAGGATCGAATCATGGCATCAGTAAACCGCGTCACCCTCATCGGCAACCTCGGCAAAGACCCCGAGCTTCGCTACAACCCCAGCGGCGTTGCCTTCTGCACCATCAGCCTGGCGACCACCCGAAGCTGGAAGGACAAGCAATCCGGCGAGAAGCAGGAAGAGACCGAATGGCACCGTGTCGTCTTCAACGACAAGCTGGCCGAAATCGTCGGCCAGTACTGCAAGAAGGGCAAGCCGCTCTACGTTGAAGGCCGTCTGCGCACCCGCAAGTGGCAAGACAAGGAAGGTCGCGACACCTACACCACCGAAATCATCGCCGACCAGATGCAATTGCTGGGCGGCCGTGATGACGGAGATTCGCTGCCTGGACAGGAGAAGTTCAGCCAAGCCCGCGCTCCCGCTCCAGCACCCCGCGCACCTGCACCGCGCCGACCCGGCGAGGCTGCTGGTTACGGCACGGGCGGCACGCCTGCACGCCCGGGCACGGGCTTCGACGGCATGGATGACGACATCCCCTTCTGACCGGAGCGAATCATGACCAAGTACTACCAACCAGAACCCGGCTCCGTCGCCAAAAAGGTGATGGCATTCTTTGCGCGCAACCCGACATTGCGTTTCACCACCGGTGAGACCTCGGACAACCTGCGCATTGCTTACGGACGGGTCAGCAACACCATCTGCAAACTGCGCGAGCTGGGAATCCTCAACACTCAAGGCCGTGAAGGCCACCAGTTCAATCCGAATCACGATGTGGTGATTGGGCCTGATCCGTTGAAGCTGCTCCCCGCTAGCTCCCGCAAGGCAAAGCCCCGCCTGGTTGAAGTTCTGCCCGCTCCGGCCAACCTTGGGAACCGCTGTTACGTCGACCTCAGCAAGATGGCGCCAGGACCGTTCGGCAGCATGAAGCCCGGCCAGTACGCATTTGCGCCGGCTAGCTGCGCGGCGATGGCGGCATGAAACCCAAGCGCTGCAAATTCAAAGGCTGCGGCGTGCTGTTCACCCCCCGCTCGCCAATGCAATGCGCTTGCTCGCCACTCTGCGCCATGGAAATCGTCCGCGCAAAGAAGGAGCAGGCCGACACCAAGGCCCGCCAGGCCGCACGCAAGGCAGACCGGCAGAAGCGGGAAGTCATGAAAACCATCCCTCAACTCAAGAAGGAGGCGCAAATTGAATTCAACCGATTCATCCGAGCCAGAGACAGAGCAGCCGGATTCTCCTGCGTCTGTTGTGATCGACCTCTTGAGTGGCAGCGGATCGGTGGGGCCGTGGACGCTGGGCATTATCGAAGCACAGGGAGTGCAGATCACCTTCGCTTTGACGAGGACAACTGCCACGCCCAGCGATCCGACTGCAACCGCTACGGAGCTGGCCGCGCAGTTGATTACCGCATTGGCCTCATTCGACGAATTGGGGCTGAACGCGTCGAGGCACTAGAGAACCGCAACCAGACAGCGAAATGGGAGCGCGACTTCCTCCGCGACATCAAGGCCACATACCGGGCAAAGGCTCGGGAACTGGAGAAGCAGCAATGAGCAAACCTCGCGCGCGCGCGCATTTTGGGAGCTGGACATGAACCACCCAACCACCACCCTCAACCGAACCCGCCGCATTGATTGGGCGCGCATCCTGGCCAACCTGCAGACGGCCGGCATGTCCATGCAGCAGATCGCTGACGCTGTGGAGTGCGGCAAGTCGACGCTCTACGGCTATGCCAGCGAAGACCTGACCGCCGAGCCTGCGTACTGGATCGGGCACTGCTTGGTTGCGCTGTGGGCAACGAAGTGCGGGGCGAGCCTGCAGGACGTGCCAATCAAGAAGGTGCAGCTGAGTGTGAGCGCGATGCTCAAGGACATGGCCTAGACGGGATTCCGACCGGCACTGAGGGGGACATTGCGGGCACTTAACCCGGCCATTGCGCCGGTTGCCCGCAAGCAAGGAGTCCCCAGAATGGCCACGAAGCCCCGCGTCCCCGGCACGCCAGCACAAACCCCGAGCGACGAAGCCCCGGCCATTGCGTCGGTTGTTTGTGCTGACGGCGATCTGCCCAACTCCATCGACATCAACCCGCGCGCGATCCGTGGCCCTGTGCTGACCAAGCAAGGATGGGTCGTGCCGGATGAAGACTGGCAGAAGGCCAACCCGGCCGAGTTCAAGGCCTTGCTGGGCTGATTGCCATGTGCGATCCGGTGAGCCTTGTCGTTGGCGCAGTGGGCGGTGCGTTTGCATCCAAAGCCCTGGCGCCCCGCAGCGCGTCCGCTCCAGCTGCTGCAACTGCAGTTGACCCTGCCGTCGAGCGCGCCCAGGCCGAAGCAGAAGCCGCGCAGAAGGCAAACACGCGCATGGCCAACGATCAGCGCCGCCGCCGTGAGCAAGGATCGCTGGTGTCGCGTGGTGCACCGACCTATGCGCTGGGTGACGGTGTTGACGCCATGAACCCGGGAAGCCCGATTTCTTCCCCGCAAGCTGGCCTGACCTCACGCAGCACAGTGGCCAAGCGCGCATCGCTGGTGAGCCAGGGTGGTCCGATGGGTGGTGGTGGCGGTTCGCAGCGCCTCAGCATGGTGGCCGTGTGATCAACGACCGGACAGCAGCCCAAAAGATCATCGCCCGCTTGGGCGCGATGAAGGCCGAACGCGCGCGCCATGAGTCTGTTTGGCGCTCGTGCTTCGATGTGACCTACCCCGAACGCAGCGAAGGCTTCAACGGCAACCAGATCGACGCCAGCAGCGCCCAGCACAAGAAGGCCGAGCTACTGGATAGCACGGGCACAGATGCCGCGCGTCTACTGACCTCTTCGGTGATGTCTGGCATGACCCCGGCCAATGCTGTGTGGTTCGCCATGGATGTAGGTGACGAGAGCGACGACGAGCGCCGCTGGCTGGATCACGCAGCGGAAGTGATGTGGGAGGCAATCCACTCCAGCAACTATGACGCTGCCAAGTTCGAAGCCCTGCTCGACTCGGTGTGCGCCGGCTGGATGGTGCTCTACATCGACGAGGACAAGGACAGCGGCCGGCTGAACTTTCAGCAGTGGCCGCTGGGTCAGTGCTACATCGCAGCGAGCAAGCCAGGCGGCCGGATCGATACCGTGTACCGCTGCTTCCAACTGACCGCCGAGCAGGCCTACGCCGACTATGGCGATGCGTGCTCTGACAAGATCAAGCAGGACTGCGAGAAGAAGCCCGACGCGCCGCATGAGTTCGTGCATGCCATCTTCCCGCGCACCAAGCACAGCCCGGGCGGCAAGCTGCCAAAGAATCTTCCGGTGGCTTCGATTCACATTGAGGTCAGCACGAAGAACGCGGTGCGTGAGTCGGGCTATCACGAGCAGCCTGTGGTTGTTCCTCGCTGGATGCAGCTGCCGAATAGCCCGTATGCCATCGGCCCGGTGTCGAATGCACTTCCGACGATCCGCCAGCTGAATGAGTTGCTGCGCTTGGAGTCTGTGGCCCTGGCCCGGGCTGCTGCCGGCGTCTATGTGGCTGAGGATGATGGCGTGCTGAACCCGCGCACAGTTCGTATTCGCGGTGGATCTGTCATCGTGGCCAATAAGGTTGACTCCATCAAGGAGCTGCCCACCGGCGCCGACTTCAATGTCACGTTCAGCAAGGCAGAACTGATGCGCGCGGAGATTCGCCGCCTGCTGATGGCCGACCAGTTGCAGCCCAAGGATGGGCCAGCGATGACCGCCACCGAAGTGCATGTGCGCGTGGCGCTGATTCGCCAGCTGCTTGGCCCGCTGTACGGCCGCTTCCAGACCGAAGATCTGGCGCCCACCGTTGACCGCGTGTTCGGCCTGATGTATCGCCGCGGCCGGCCTGAGATTGGCGGCGAGCCTGGCCCTGTGTCGATTGATGACGCGCCCGACTCGCTGGCGAATGAGACTTTCCGCGTGCGCTATCAAAGCCCGCTGGCTCGCGCTCAGAAGCTGGAGGATGTGACCGCCATCGAGCGCTTGACGATGCTGGCCGGCACGATGGCTCAGCAAGGCAAGCCCGAGGTCATGGACTTGATTGACGGTGACGAGTCACTGCGCATTGCGGGCGATGGCCTGGGCGTACCAGCCAAAGCGCTTCGTGATGCCAAGAGCCTGGCTGCCTTCCGTCAACAACGCGCCGAGGCTCAGCAGCAAGAGCAGCAGCAGGCCCAGCAGCAGCAACTTCAAACAATGGCCGCCGATGCGTCTTTCAAGCGCGCGGCAGTGGCTTAGGAGCTAGACCATGACCATGATTGGAAATTTCAACGGGCCGGGCCCGTATGTCGTTGATATTCCATCCCCGGTGTCAGGGGCTTGGAAACGCAGCCGCGCTCTGGTTCGCTTCCAGGGCATCTGTAAGAACGGGACGCCGTTTAACATCACCCCTGCGTCGACGCTCGCCTTTACCCATACGGTGAAGCATGAGGCGCCGGCGCCTTTCCTGGGTGTGCAGTTCCTGGCCGACAACGGCGCCCCGAATGCGCAGACCGTCAACCAGTTGGCGTTTGGCGTCACCGAGACCGCAGCATTCACTGCAACCGGCCTGACCGCCAGTCAGAACATGTCTGCCCCGGTGATTGGTGGCGTGGCATACAACACCACTCTTGTGACCTCAGGGAACCTCGGCTATCGGCAAGTGACATTCGGCGCATCTGCTACCTATGGGCTGCCGGCCGGTAATGCTGCGCGCCAGTACGCGCTGTCTGATGTGCTATCGATTGCCTCGGTGCCACGGGCGGATGGCGGCACGCGGCCTCTCTACTTGATGCGCCAAAAGCCTGACCCGGCTGGCTATAACTTCCTCACGGCCCAGGCAGCGATGCGCACGCCCACTGCTGCAAACCGTGGTCGCATCATGCAGGCAAGCTCCTTCGGTGGTGATGGTATCGCCGTGCCGAGTTCTGCTTTCACGATCGGCACGACCTACACAGACACCTATCCAATTTTCAGTTTCCTGACTCCAGTTCTCTCTGTCTGGGCAGTGGGCGACTCGATCATGCAAGGCAACTCGGTTTCGATCATTGCCGATGGGTACAGCAACTATTCTTCAAGGGCCTGCGCCGATCTTCAGGACGCTACCGGTATCCCGGTGGCTTATGCCAACCTTGGATGCAATAGCCAGAACGCGGCCTATTACTGGGCACAAGCAAAGGCGCTTCTGGCGCTTGGTGTGCCAGCACCCAGCGTGCTCGTCATCGGCCCAGCCTCGACAAATGACGGCAGCAGCGCTCCAACACAAGCCACAGTTGATGCGCAGATTGCTCTTGCGTTCGACGTTCTCGCAGTTGCCAAACAGTACGGCATCCCCCACGTGGTATGGGTGCCCTGGCTGGTCAATGAGAACTTGACTAACGTCTCGACGACTTTTTACGACGACAAACGCAAGTTGGCCAACGGAACGCTGAAGAGCCTCGCGGCAGCACAAGGCGTCAGCTGGGTGGATTTTGCTACCCCGATGGGCGACGGCGCCTCGCCGGAGCGTTGGCTGGCCCCATTTAAGTTCGACGAGTTCCACCCGTCCGAGTTCGCGCATGAATCCCCAATGTCCTCGCTGCTGCTGGCCACGCTGCGCAAGATCGTTGGCGCCTAAATCCAAGCCCCTGCCGACGCCCATCATGACCGACTACAACCCGCCCGACGTTGAAGACCTCGCCCACGGCTGCGTGCAGGAAGCGCTTTCCTTTGGCCTTAGCCATGATGTGATCGCCCGATTCGGGCGTGACATCATGAAGCGCACGGAGGAGGCTATGAAAGCTTACGCAGATCAGTCGGCCCTGGCCGTCTGGTATGGCCCCATGCCCGAGACCAACGGCAAGTCGAACTTCACGGCGATTCTGCATCGCGGCGACCTGGCCGATGGCCACACCATCGCCCGGTCTGAGTATCCCGACCGAGTGCGGTTCTACGCGGACAGCGTGCGCCACCTGATCGGCGAACTGTCGGAGCGCCCTGACGTGCTGGCCTACGACGACAAGCTGCACAGCGGCTACGTCGCACCAAAGCCGGCCGCCAGCGCCTACCGAGTCAAGACGAAGGGCGGCAAGAGCTATCTAGTCGACGGCCCGCCGAGTCAGCAGGACTTGGCCCAGATCGCCGACATGGGCGATACGGTCGAACTACTCGTCAACGCCGTCTAACTTTCCAAGCCCCTGCCGGTACCCATTGAAATGGCAACTCCACAGCAATACCAGCACACCTTCGACCTGACAAACGATGGCCAGGCTGTGCTTGATGACCTGATGCAGATTTTCGGCAATGCGCCATTTGTACCGGGAAAGCCCGACCAGACCGCCTACAACTGCGGCGCGCGGGCAGTGATTGAGCACATCCACGCCATGCTGTCCCAATCCGGCCGACCCTGATTTTTTCTGGCGCGCATTGCATGCTCGGCCCGGCGCGCGCCACTGTGACTTGGCCGGCACAAGGATTGCACAATGTATGTTCGCAAAACTTATCACGACGACCTGGCATCGGATGGCTCTTTGGCTGGCGGCGCTTCGTCCACACCAGCACCAAGCCCTGATGCAAGCGCTGCAGCACCAAGTCCCGCGCCTGCGGACAGTGCATCAGCTGCACCAGCTGCGCAACCTGGCAGCCTCTTGGCTCGCGGCGCCGCAGATGCAGCAGATGGATCTGCTACTGCAGCAGCGCCTGCTGGACCTGCTGACGGAGTTTCAGCCATCCCAGAAAAGTACCTTGTCAAGAACGAAGACGGCACGACGAATTGGGAAGCGTCGGCGCTGAAGCAGGCGCAGGGCTATCAGCACCTGTCCCAGCGGCTTGGATCTGATGCGCCGCCGAAGTCCCCCGAGGAATACGCGCCCGAGCTGCCGGCCGGCGTCACGCTGGATGCGCTCAAGTCTGACCCGATGTATGCCGGCTTTCTGAAGGGCGCGCACTCCAAGGGCATGACCAATGCGCAAGTGGGCTATGTCGTGGCAGAGTTTGCCCAGCGCATGCAGCTGGCCGAGCAGATGCGCAACAGCCCCGAGGTGGGCGAAGCAGAACTGCGCAAGGTGTGGCAGACCGATCAGCAGATGCAGCAGGGCCTGGGCCAGTCCTACCGCGCAGCAAAGACCTTCTCGCAGGATGAAGGCCACATGCAGCGCCTGGATGCCAAGTTCGGTAACGACCCAGATTACATCCAGCTGATGGCCCGCATCGGCAAGGAGTTAGGCGAAGACTCGCCGCCCGGTGGCATCACACCGGTGGAGAGCGAGACGCGCGCGCAGCTGATGGCCAGCCCCGCGTATCTGGACAACAAGCACCCCGAGCACAAGGCGACGGTGGCCAAGGTGCGCATGCTTTACGAAAAGCAGCACGCCGGCCAATAGCAGACGGGATTCCGACGGGTGGGTCAGGCGACATTGCGCGCAGACCCGCCCGGTTTGGCAACCGGATACCGGGTGAATGCCCGGCAGCGCGCAAACGCCAAACGCAGTTGCTGAACCAGCGGCCCGCAAGGACACCCGCGACACAGGCGAGACAGAAACCTAAGAGGTCTCGATATGTCCAGTTCTCCTACCATCACCACTGCGTTTCAGCAGCAGTTCCACGATACCTTCATTCATGCCCTGCAGTCCCGCGAGTCGTTCTTCGGCAAAACGGTCGTCAACCGGGGAATGATTGAAGGCTCCAGCTTTACCGTCAACAACATCGGTTCCAGCGCCATGCGCGAGGTCACCGGCCGCTACCAAGACAAATCGGCTCAAGACATTGCGCACAGCACCCGCATCGCGTACATGGCCGACTATGACGCCGGCCCGTACCCGGTTGACTCTTTCGACCTTCCCAAGCTGGTGGCAGACCCGACGTACAAGTATGTTGAGTTGCTGCAGGCTGCGGCCGAACGTCAGAAGGACATCATCATCTATCGCGCCTTGCTCGATGGCTCGCTGACCCGCTCGGCTGAAGGTGGTTCTGTCACGACCACCACGCTCCCTGCAGGCCAGCAAATTGCTTCCGGTGGCACTGGCTTGTCAAAGGCCAAGGTCATTCAAGCCAAGAGCTTGTTCCGCAAAAACAAGGCAGACGGCCGTTATGAGCCGGGCACGAAGCTCTATATCGCCTACAACAGCGACAGCGTGCGCCAGATCCTGAGCGATACCACGCTGACCAGCGCCGACTACATGGCCTCCAAGTTCTTGGAGCAAGGCGAAGTTGGCAACTGGTGCGGTTTCGAGTGGATTCCATACGAAGAACTCGACTCCCCCGCCGCCAACACTTTGCGCACTGTTGCCTGGTCGTCCACTGCCGTCCACTACGGCACGGGCATTGGTGTCAAGACTGACATCGGCGAAAACAAGTCGAAGCGCGGCAACCCGATGGAGGTCTATGGCGTCATGAGCCTGGGCGCCACGCGACAAGACGAAAAGAAGGTCGTCCAGATCGACTTCGCCACCAACGTCTAAGCCACTGAAAGGAAACCATCATGGCTATTCAATCGACTCAATACGCTGGCGTTGTGGGCGTGCCCCGCGTCAAGGTCCGCCCGGCGGATAACGGTAACTCGGAAAAGACGATTTTCGCCACTACGCCGACGACCTACGCGGCGCAAGCGGTGAACGAAATCTTCGACCTGGGCTTCATCCCGGCCGGCTCGCGCATCATGCCCTTCAGCAAGGTGGAGTGCGCCGCTGGCGCAGCCTCCAGCACGCTGAGCATTGGCTTGCGCTCGGCGGCGACTGGCACGGTGATCAGCGCCACGCAGATCGCCTCGGGCGTGAACTTGACCGCGGCCGGCGTCAAAGATGCCAACAACGGCGCGGGCTTTGCTGGCACCGGCTACGTGACGACCGAAGACGTGATCGCCTACGGCACCTTCACCGGCGCCACCAATACGGCGAACCAGGCCATCTCGGTCTATCTGTCCTACGTCCCCGCAAGCGCCTAAGGCGCAACGTTGGCCAACCCCGGCCAGCACACCCAAGAGGGGGCCGCGTGCCCCCTCTATTTGTTGGAGCCTGACACATGAGCGCAACGCCGGTCTCGATTTGCAGCAATGCCCTGCTGATGTTGGGCGACAACCCGATTGCCTCATTTGCTGAGGACTCGGACAAGGCCCGGCTTGCGTCGAATCTGTGGGACACCGCGCGCGACCATGTGCTGCGCCGCCACCCCTGGAACTGCGCGATCAAGCGGGTGATTCTGTCGCCTGACACGACGGCGCCGGCGTTCGACTTCAAGGCTCAGTTTGAATTGCCGGCCGACTGGCTGCGCACGCTTTCAGTGGGGGAAGAAGGCGAGCGCCCGCGCTACCGCATCGAGGGCCGCAAGGTACTGATGCAGGAAAACGTGTGCAAGCTGCGCTACATCTTCCGCAACGAGAACCCGGCCACCTGGGATTCGATGCTGGTTTGGTGCATGACACGCGTCATGCGGATGCTGTTCGCCTACCCGATCACGCAGAGCACCAGCCTTGAACAGCTGATCGAGCAAGAGGTGGCGCTTCTGCTGCGCGAAGCCCGCGCGGTGGATGGCCAGGAAGATGAGCCTGAAGCCTTCGATGAGTCTCCCTTGCTCGCGGCTCGCTTCGTCGGTAGCAGTGGCTATTCGCCATACCGGGGCGCCTGAGCATGGCACGGATAACGCTCGCACAAACGGCCTTTATCGCTGGTGAGCTGTCGCCGCGTGTGCTGGGCCGCACGGACATGGACCGCTATGCGTTCGGCCTGAAGAAGTGCCGCAACGCGCACCCGGTCATCCATGGCGGATTTAAGCGCCGCGGCGGCACGCTCTACGCAGCGACAGCGGCAACCAGCACGGCATCAGCATCAATCCTTGTGCCATTCGTTCAAGGCCGCGCGCTGTCGTGGATGATCGAATTCAGCAACCTCTCGGCCAAGATCTACAACGCAGACGGCGGCTATTCAGGCATAACCCTAGTCACTCCTTACACCACTGCCATGCTGGCCACGCTCGATTGGGCGCAGTCTGACAGCACGTTGTGGCTGTTTAATCCCCTGGTCACTCCGCAGCGCCTGCAGCGCTTGGGCTCCGGCACCTGGGTGATCAGCCCGGCGCCGTTCTCTCAAGTGCCGTTCTATGAGGTTGGCTTCGTTGCCGCTGGCACTGGCACGCTGTCGGCCTCAACTGTTGGGGCTGGCCGCACGCTGACTGATTCGACGGCTGAGTTTCTGGCCTCTGATGTAGGCCGGGCAGTCACCTTTGACGCCGGCATCGCAGTGATCACCGGCTACACCAGCACGACCGTGGTGACTGTCGAGATTACCCGAGCCTTCCCGAGCGTGACCCTAACCGCAGGCCAGTGGACGGTCGACAGCAGCCCGCAAACGACTTGCACGCCGAGCGCCAAAGACCCAGAGGGCGCGGCTATCACGCTGACCCTAGGCGCCGCAGGATGGCGCGCGGCCAACGTTGGGGCAATCGTCAAGATCAATGGTGGTGTGGTGAAGATCACTGGCTACACCAGCCCAACGGTAGTCGATGCAGTCATCATCAAAGAGCTGTCGGCCATTGTGGCGGCGCCAGCTTTGTCGTGGACGCTTGAGCCGCCAATCTGGTCGGCCGCCTATGGTTACCCCCGCACCGGCACGATTCATCAGCAGCGCTTGATCTGCGCAGGGAATGCAAAGTTTCCCCGCACGGTGTGGGGTTCGGTGCTGGGTGAGCAGCTGAACTTCCAGATGGGAACCCTGGATAGTGACGCTTGTGCGTTCACGATTGACGGCGACGATGCCACCCCCATCACCTACGTGACCTCGGGCCAAGACTTGGTGGTTCTCACCGAGTCGTCTGAATACTCGCTCCGCAGCGGTGTAGAGAAGCCCATCACACCCACCAATGTGCGAATCAAGCCAGAGAGCGGCCACGGCACAGCCCAGGTGCGGCCGGCGCAGCTGAACCGCGAGACGCTGTTTGTGCAGCGGGCAGGGCGCAAGGTGCGCGCTTTCGGCTATCGCTACGACTATGACGCCTACAACAGCCCGGACATCGTGGCGCTGGCCGAGCACATCACAAAGAGCGGCATCACTTCGATGGCCTACGCGCAAGAGCCAGAGCAGATCCTATGGGCCGTTCGCGCCGATGGCCAGTTCATCAGCTGCACCATTGACCGTGACCAGCAGCCCAGCGTGATTGCTTGGGCCTTGCATGACACGGTAGGCATGGTCGACAGCCTGGCCGTGATCCCCAATGGCGACCGCGAGCAGGTTTGGCTGATCGTGCGGCGCCTGGTGAATGGGGCCTATCAGCGCTTTATTGAACGCATGGACGACACCTTCACGCCTCACCTCACCGATGACTCGATCATCTACGGCACGACCGTGGACAGCGGCATGGTGTTTGACAACCCCGCCGGGGCGACAAGCTTCAGCGTTCCTCACCTCGCCGGCCAGGTGGTCGACATCGTGGCGGATGGATCGAAGATGCCGCGCGTGACGGTTGCAGCAGATGGCGCCGTGACGATCCCACGCAGTGGCAAGCGGGTATTGATCGGCCTGCCATTTCCCAGTTACGGCACCCTGCTGACGCCTGAAGTCCAAACCGGGTTCGGCAGCGCCCAGGGTCAACCTGCGCGCACTGGCAAGACCAAGATGCGTTTTCTCGACACCATCGGCGCTGTGATCCAGAACAACCAGGGCAACAAGCAGGTTGTGCCGTTCCGCCAGTTCGGCCCAGGAATTCTTGACCAAGCGCCCATGCCGTTCTCCGGCCTGGTCGACATCTCTTTGCTGGGTTGGGAAACCGGGGATTCTGAGGTCACGGTCTACCAAGAAGACCCGCTGCCGATGCACGTCCTCTCTGTGGTGCGCCAGCACACCATCAACGGGTGACGCGATGCTGACCATTGAACTAGCCACCCCTTCGGCCGTCAACGAGCTGGCATCGTCCATCACGGATGAAGACGCGGCAGAGCTGGCCGCCGCCGGCCGCAGCGTTAGCGAAGCCCTGGCTGATGCTGATCTGCAGGCCTTGCGCTGGCATGGCCGGCTTGTGTGCCTGTTCGGTGCGCAGCCATTCCCAGGCCAGCCGAGTGTCGGCGTGCCTTGGATGCTCTGCACCACGGCTCTTGCTGAAGTGCCGCGGCGCGCCATGGCTGATGTGTCGGCCCGCGTGGTGGGCCAGTGGCACGCGCAATTCAAGCACCTCACCAATCTGATCCACCGCCGCAACTCGCGCGCGCTGCGCTTTGTTCGCTGGCTGGGATTCACCGTCAAGGCAGAACCATGCGGCCCGGGCGGTGAGTTCTATATTTTTGAATGGAGAGCGCATGTGTGAACCAGCAACGATCATGATGGCGACCATGGCCACGGTGCAGGCTGTCGGCTCTATTCAGCAGGGCCAGGCCGCAGATCGCGCCGCCCAGACCAATGCCGCCCAAATGGAATACCAGGCGCTGGTCGAGAGGGATAACGCCCAAGCCACTGCGCAGATGATCCGCCGCGATGGCGAGCGTTCGCGCGGTAGCACTGTGGCGGCTGTGGCCATGTCGGGCGCCAAGATTGGCGAGTGGTCGGCCGGTGATGTGGAGCGGCAGGTTCTTCAAGATACCGAGACCGACGCATTGACTGCGATCTTGAATGGTGAGCGCCAGGCGCGCAGCCTGAATGATTCCGCCTCATCCACCCGGGCCGCCGGCCGTGATGCGCGGCGCGCGGGCTACTTCAACGCCGCCACCTCGCTGCTGTCTGCTGGTGCCCAGGGCATGAAGGCTTCGGGCTGGCGAGCCAATGGCCCAGGCTTCTCCGGCACGCAAGCACCGGCACCAGTCGAAACACGAACTATCCCGAGGGGTTGATATGGCACAAATTCCAATGGGCCAAGGCCGCCGGGTGATGCCGGGCCGCGCACCGATGCAGCAAGCCGCCGGCGCAGAGGCTGGCATGGCGTCGGCTCGCGCGCTGGAGAACTTCGGCCAGGCTGGGACTCAAGTAGCCGCGGGGATGATCGCGCAGCAGACGCAATACAACCTGCAGGAAGCGCACAAGCAAGAGCAACTGGCCGAGGCCGCCAGCCGGCAGAAGGACATGCTGCAGCTGCAGCAGACCGAAGACAAGCTGCGCGATGCGCACGACGAGTTCACCAATGGGATCAAGCAAGGCACCGTCCCCAAGGATCAAGCCGACACGCTTTGGAATGAGCAGTCAGGCAAGATCGTGGCCGACGCTCTGCCGGGCTTTCGTGAGCAGTCCCAAGACTTGGTGCGCCGCAGCCTGGAAGGCATGAATCTGCGCCTTGGCAATGGTGTGCGTAAGGCCAAGGAAGGCAAGGACCGCCAGGACGTGACTGCCGGCATTGGCCAAACCCTGGAGTACCTGCAGCGCCAGTACAAGACCGACCCAGCCAAGGCCCAAGAGCAGGCCATGCAGACGCTGGAGCAGCTTGGCCCCTTCAGCAACTACACGCCCGAGCAGATCGCCAAGCTAGGCCAGTCGTGGAAGGAATCGACCCAATACACAACTAGCTTCGAAGCTGTCAGCGCAGGCAAGACCGACCGCAAGGCCTTGCAAGCAGCCGAGCAAGTGGTGAATGGTCTTCCAGACCTTGATCCACAGAAGAAGGCCCAGCTGCTGGATCGTGCCCAGGCCTACCGCCTGCACCTCGACCAGCAGGATGAGCTGCGCGCCGCGCGTGCCCAGCGTGAGCAAGAGCGGCGGATGAACAATGCCGCGGCTGAGTTCCAAACCTTCCAGGCCTTGGCCGACAAAGGCACAGTGCTTGATCCCGCCTACATCGACCGGGTGACACTGGCCACCGCCGGCACACCGTACCAGGGCGGCATCATTGCCCTGGCCAAGCAGGCCAAGGAATCGGGCGGCATTGCAGCCCAGCCCGTCAACGTGCAGCGCCAATTGCTGACCGAGGTGGATTCCTTGATCGCTCAGAACGGCCGCACGCCTGAACTGGACAAGCGCCGCGACCAGTTGCAAAAGGTGCTCACCGGTGCAGAAAACGATCTGCAACGCGACCCGCTGCGTGCCGGCCTGGAGCGTGGCGTGATCACTGAGCTTCCGCCACTGAACATGCAGGGCGGCATTCACGGCATGGCCCAGCAGCTGGGCGAACGTGTCGTTCAAGCCGACCGGGTGCAAACCTGGGCTGGCCGGCCGGTGTCACCGCTCACGACCGACGAATCACAAACTCTCGGCAAGCTGCTGCAGAGCTTGCCCGTCGACCAGCGCGCGAACGGCATCGCCATGATCGCCGCCACCATGCCCGCCCAGCAGACCCAGGCCCTGGCCGCGCAGATCGACAAGCAAGACCGCTCTCTGGCTATTGCTTTGGCGCTGGGTGGATCGCGTACGACCTTTGACCGGCCGACGTCCGAGCTTGTGTTGAAGGGCGCCCAGGCATTGAAGGACAAGACGATCAAGGAAGAAACCAAGGCGGTTGAAGGCTGGCAAGGCCGCATCAACCTGGCCACCAATGGCTTGTTTATGAACCCCCAGCAAACCGAAATGACAGGCGATGCGGCGCGCTTCATCCTGGCTGGCATGGTGTCTGAAGGCGCCGGCGGGACTGAAGACGATGTGCGCCGCGCGGTGCGGCTGGCTGTTGGCGGCACGCTGGACGAGCGCAACGGCTCGCGCATCGTGCTGCCGGCCGGAGTTGAGCGGAAAGCCTTTGATCAGCGCTTGAAGGCCTACCCTGAAAATGAATTGGCCTCACAGCTGCCAGACGGGAAGGTCTACGTTCGCGGCCAGCCGATGGAGCTGGGCCAGTTCCTCACCACCCTACCAGGCGCGCAGCTGGCCACCGTTGGCCGTGGCCGCTATGTCGTGAAGGCGGGCGGGTCACTGGCGGCAAATGCCAACCAGAAGCCCATCATCATTGAGGTGCCCAATGCTCGATGACCTATTCCAAGCGCAGAACCTCAGCGCGGCGGCTGATCTTGTCGCGCGGCCTATGCCTGTTCCGAAGCCGGCCGGCCCGAGCTTCAGCCTGAGCGCATTTGCCACCGCGGCCCCGCGCGGCGTGGTAGCTGGCGCGGCTCAGTCGGGCGGGTTCTTCTCCGATGTGCTGGGCGCGTTTGGCCAGTCAGCGGCAACGACCTACACCGGCGATCTGCTGGGTGGCATGTCCGACAAGCAGCGCAAGGAGACAGAGCAGGCCAGGCAAACGGTTCTGACCAAAGGACTGGACTTCAGCAGCGAGGCGGGAGACAGCTTCCGCAGCGTGGCCCAAGGCTATGCCCCCGACCCCAGCACGGCGCACCTGGCCGAGCGACTGGTTTTCGACTTCAGCCGCTTTGCTTCCAAGGCCGTCGGCTACACCATTGCCGGCGGCGGCGTGATCGGCCCGGCCCTGACTGGTTTTGATGAGGGCATGCAAGCGGCTAGCGACTTGAAGGCGCAGGGCGTTGACCTAGCCACCCGCACCAAAGCCGGTTCGGTGATTGGCGCCGTGTCTGCGCTGGGTGTTGGCCTACCAATGGCGGGGCAGACGGGCTTGCAGACTGCCGCGCTGGTTGCGGCCGGCGGCCCGGTGTCGTTCATGGGCCAACAAGCCGCGGTTCGCCAGATCCTGCAGGAGGCCGACTATTCCAAGCTGTCCGAGCAGTACGACCCTTTTGACCCGGTGGGCCTGGCGGTTTCGACCCTGGTTCCTGCTGCCTTCGGTGTGCACGGACTGCGCGTGAATAAGGCAGCAGCTGCAGCCAAGGCGGCCGACGATTTCCGCACTGGCCCGGTCCCCAGCGCCGAGAAGCCCACGGCAGCGGCAGCGCGCGAAGTCGGCCGGCCGAGCGAAGAGCATGTTGACGCAGCGCGCACGCTTCTTGCAGTTGAAGAGCGGCAACGGAGCAATCCATTCAAGCCCGACGACATGCGGGCCTATGACGTGCACGAACAAGCGCTTTCCAGAGCCATTGACCAGATGGCCAGCGGCCAGCCTGTGCATGTGGCCGAAGTGATCAATGCGCCTGATCTGACTGCAGCCAATCAGGCACTTGCGCAGATCGATGCCTTGCAGGCCGAGCGCGCAGGCCTGTTGCCAGAGGCCGGCGGCCTGGCGGAACCTGGCGCGATCCGCACCGCGCGGCAAGAGTTGCGGATGATGGAGCAACAGCGCCCGGACACTTCAGAGGCTGGCATCAAGGCCTTGGCCAAGGAAATCCAGATCACCGAAAGCATGAGCTACAAGGCCGCGCTTTCAGAAGCTCGTAAGCAGACGGACACAGCGGTTCAAGAGTTTGAGGCGCGCCAAACCCGCATCAATCAGGCCATCGAAGCCAACGCCAAGGCACAGCAGGCCACGCAAAAAGTGGGCGAGATTGACCGGCGCATCGCAGCGCTGGAACAGCAGCTTGGCCCGGAAGCAAAGCTAGCGCAGTTTGAGCGCACGTTGTCCACCAACATGCGGGCACTGGTTGAGCAAGCCGCGCCGGCGCCGCGCGCTACTACCGAAGGTTCTACTACCGAAGGTGCAAAGACAGATGAAGCGCCACCGGCCATGCGCGCGCCAGCGGAAGCAGCAGCCCCCCGAGGAACCCAAGCCAATGCCCCAGCCGGGGCAGATGGAACCACCGCCGCACCGGCACGACTGGTAGACGATGGCGCGGCCACGCGGGTGGCGCAGATCGAGATTGATCAGCCGAATCTGATGGTGCAGCTCGACGGCATGGATAAGCCGATGCGCCTGGCCGATGTGCTGGCTGCCGTGAAAGCCGAAGCCGATGAGATGAAGCTGGACGGGGACTTGATGCAGGCGGCAGCTGAATGCGCGCTGCTGCAGGGGGTCTAGCCGATGAACTCCATCAAGACCGCAAACCCGGCAAACGTGCTCACGATCAACACCATGGCGCCCATGATGATCCAGTACCACTTCAAAGCGTGCAGCGCGTGCCGCCATGAGCCGGAGCCGCCCCACACCATCAGCGGGACGATCAGCGTCATGACGAAGATCGCCAACGCTGTTTTTACCGCTGTGTAGAGGATTTCCATGCACCCAAATTGCCGAAAGCAACTCTCAGCCGCGCGGATTGCGCAAGGGCGTAATGCTCTCACAGATGCTGCCGCAGCCCAAATCGATGCGCGAATGGCGGCAACGCTTCGCCGACTTGCCAGGAATGATCCCCAATGGCAGGGCTACAGCAAGGACCAGCGCTACATGCTGGCGGCCCAGAGCGCCATGCAGGACTTGCAGGCTGAAGCCGCGCGCAAGATCGCCAATGCCCAGCGCCAGGCGATTAAGACGGCCGAGACAGAGAACCGCCTCACCGACACCCAGGCTCAGCGCGGCAAGGGCCGCAGCGATGCGCTGGTGGAGGACATGAACCGCACGCACTCCTACATCGACGGCATCAAGCGCGACAGCACGCGCCACCTGTTCGACCTGATTGAAGCCGCCGACAGCATGCAAGGTGCCAGCCTTGGCCGAAAGACGTTGATGGTGCTGTTCGATGCACAGAATCCAGTAATGACCCGTGACCTGGCGCTGGAGGTGTTCGCCCAGGGCAAGGGCGGAACCGGAAACGCGGAGGCGCGCGCCGGTGCACAGGCTTGGTTGCAGGTGTCCGAGTCGCTGCGCCAGCGCTTCAACGCAGCCGGCGGCGATGTTGGCCGGCTGGACTATGGCTATCTGCCCCAGGCACATGACCAGATGCGCGTGCTGGCCAAGGGTCAGGAAGAATGGGCGCAGAGTGTCCTTCCTCTGGTTGACCGTACCCGCTACCTGCGCGAAGACGGCAGCCGCATGGCTGACGCCGAAGTGCTGGACATGCTGCGCGGCGCCTGGGAAACCATCAGCAGTGACGGGCAGAACAAGAGCGACCCGGGCGCGTTCAAGGGCACCGGCGCCAAGGCCAACCGTGGCAGCGAGTCGCGCGAGATCCACTTCAAGGACGGAGAGGCATATCTCTCCTACTTGAGCGACTTCGGAACTGGCTCGATGTATGACGCCATGATTGGCCACTTGGGCGGCATGGCGCGCGACATCGGCCTGGTGGAGCGCTACGGCCCAAACCCCAATGCTCAGATGCGCTTGCAGTTCGACCTGGCGCAGCGCGCGGACGGCGGAACGCAGCGTATCTTCGGCAACCACCCTGAGGCTTACTGGTCGCTGATCAGTGGCACCACCGGCACGCCACAGAGCGCCCGCGTGGCGATGATTGGCCAGCACGCCCGCAACATCCAGACCTTCGGCAAGCTGCAGGGCGCGGTGCTTTCCAGCATCACAGACCTTGGCACCTATTTCGTCACGACTGGATTCAACAAGCTGAGCTACTTCGACGCGCTGCGCAACCTGGCCAGCGCCGGTGGCAAGGAGTCGCGCGAGTTCATGGATGCCCACGGCATGATTGCCGAAACGATGATCAGCGACTTGAACCGCTGGGCGGGCGAGAACGTGGCACAGACATGGAGCGGGCGTATCAGCAATGCCACCATGCGCTTGTCGCTGATGAACTTCTGGACGGACACGCTGCGCCGTTCATTCCAGATCACGCACATGGCCGGTGTCGGCCGGCTGGCAAAAACCGATTGGCCGGCGCTGACGCAGTACGACCGCTGGCGCCTGGAATCCAAGGGCATCACGGCTGACGATTGGGGGGTGATCCGCTCCGCCGTTCCCGAGCAGCTGCGCGGCCAGGACATGATCACCCCGGACGGCATCTATGCCACTGGTCATGAGCGGGCCGGCGAGGTGGTGGCCAAGTACATCGGCATGCTGTCGGACGAGTCCGAAATAGCCGTGCTGAATCCTGACCTTGCCACGCGCGCAATCACCACCGGCGGAGGCCAGCAAGCGGGCACCTTGAGCGGCGAGCTGGCCCGCGCGGTGATGCAGTTCAAGAGCTTCCCAATCGCGATGATGTCGCGCCACTGGCGCCGCATGTTGGAGACGCCGCAGGGCATGGAAGGTGCGCCCATGCTGGCTAACCGCTTGGCCTACAGTGGCGCCATGATGGTAAGCCTGACGGCACTTGGTGCAATCGCATTCCAGACCAAGCAGATGGTGAGCGGCAAAGACCCGGTGGACATGACCACTCCAAAGTTCTGGACGCGCGCAGTCGCTCAGGGCGGCGGCCTGGGGTTCATGGGTGACATGCTACTGGCCTACACCACCGAAGACCGCGGCCAACTTGACACGCTGGGCCGGTCTTTGCTTGGCCCGAGCTTTGGCAGCATGGCCGATGTGTGGGAACTGACAAAGGGCAACATTGACGAAACCATCAGGGGGAAGGACCCGCACATTGGCGCCGAGTCCTTCCGCTTCGCCCGCAGCCATCTGCCTGTGGTGAATCTCTGGTACGCCAAGGCCGCGATGGATCACGCCGGCCTGATGGCCTTGCAAGAGAACCTTTCTCCAGGCTATATCTCGCGCATGAAGACCAAGGCGCGCAAGGACTGGCAGCAGGATTACTGGTGGCAACCCGGCACCGGCGGGCCTGATCGCGCACCGAGCTTTGAACAACTTGCGGGGCAATGATGCGACCAGACCAACTCCAACGACTTCAAGACCTGACCGAGCGCCTGGCGGATTCGTTCCTGCTGGAAGCTGACCCTGCAGAGTGGCCGGGAGACGGCATCCCACCGGCCGACATGGATCAGCAACAGCGCGGGGATCGGTACTGGTGTAAGAAGAATGCCATGGCCACCGGCGGCGTGCTGCGCTTCACGCTGGATCTGATCGGCAAGCACAACGCCCCAGGCGATACACCGCCCGAGGATGACTCGGACATGGATAAGCGCATCAAAGAAGCCGAGCGCCGGGCTGCAGCTGCTACAGCGCGCGTGCTGGGCAAGGCCAAGGGCGAGTTCGACAAGCGGGCACATGGCAAAGGCTGACATCAGTCTGCTTGGGTTTGCGTGCGACGAGTACGAGCGGCGCGGCTGGGGCATGCCCGACGTGCATGTGCGCATCTTCGACTGGTTTGAGCGCACAGAGGGCGCCCGTAATCGCGTGCTGATGGTGTTTCGCGGCTGCGGCAAGTCCACCATCCTTGGCGTGCGCAATGCCCACCGATACCGCAAAAACCCACTCCATCAGCTGCTGGTTCAAGGCGCCGACGATGACCTGGCCGATGACATCAGCCGGGACACCATCGCGATCATGCGCGGCAATACCCTGGTGGGTGAAAACGTGCTGATGGAGCCGGCCGGCATTCGGCATTGGTTCACGCATGAGGGCTTCAGCACCAACGCCCGAACGCCTCAATTTCGTGGCCGCGGCATTCTGTCGCGCGTGACCGGCAACCGTGCCGATGAAATCATCAACGACGACACGGAAATGTCCAAGAACGTAGAGAACCCCGAGGCGCGCGCCAAGCTGCGCAAGCGCTTGTCCGAGCAGTCTTTCATTCTGAAGCCCGGCGGCTCTGTGCTTTGGGTAGGCACGCCGCACACGCATGATTCGATCTATGACCAGAAGATCGCGGCCGGCGCCGAGGCCTTGGTGGTTCCGCTGTTCCAGCACCAGACACGCCACAACGCCCAGGACAAGCCGCACCGCTCGCTTGCGTTTTCTGGCGATGTTGGCCCGGATGGTGTGTGGGTCTTTGTCGGCATCGGCCCGCCGGCCCAGCTGCTGGAAGAAGGCAAGGACTACACCGTCAAGGGCCAGCAAGTCTTGCTTAAGACAGAAATCAACGGACTAGTCGACATCTGCGTTGGCAACGCCTGGCCCGAGCGATTCGACCGCAAGGAAATGCTGCAGCGCCGCCGTGACTGCGAGACCCTGAATTATTGGGATCAACAGTACCAGCTTGAAGCCAAGCCACTGAGCGATTCCAGACTGAACCCGGATCGCATGATCCCCTATGACTTGGAGCCGGTATGGAAGACGGCCAACGGGGAAAGCATCATGCTTCTGGGTGGAGTTCGCATCGTGGCGGCCAGCTGCCGATGGGACCCGGCAAGCGGAAAGCTCAAATCCGATGTGTCGGCCGTGGCCGTGGTGCTTCAAGACGAAAGCGGTGTGCGCTACCTGCACCGGATCGCGCGGCTGACTGGTGACGTGGTGGAGTTCGCCGCAGACGGGAAGACGGTCACCGGCGGCCAGGTGCACCAGCTCTGCGACATTGTGGAGGCGCTGCGACTGCCTCGCGTGACCATCGAAACGAACGGGATTGGTAAGTTTTCCCCGGCCATCCTGAAGGGCGCCCTGAAGCAGCGCCGGCTTGTGTGCGGCGTGGCCGAAGAGACCAGCACGGCCAACAAGAACAAACGCATCCTTGAAGCCCTGGAACCTCTACTCACCAGCGGGGAGCAGTTGTGGGCGCATGTGTCCGTGACAGAAGGGCCATTGCCAGCACAGATGCGCGACTGGAACCCCGCAATCAAAGAGCAGCCTGACGATTACCTCGACGCTGCGGGCGGCGCCGTGTCTGAAACACCCGAGCGGATCATGCGTGCCGTGGCCCCGCGTGACGGGATTCCGACCCCTGGCAGCGGGGACAGTTGGCGCCCATCAAGTGGCGTGCATGCGATTGAGCTAGAAACCGGTTTCGTCGACTGAAGGTGCGCGCCAAACCAGAGGCGCGCCCTATGTCTGTCGTTGAAGAAACCCCCATTGCAAGCTCGGTGGCCAACGGCGCCACGTCCGTTTTTCCGTATTCGTTCACGGTCCTCAATGCGGCCGACCTGAAGGTGCAGGGTGAACTGAATGGGGTCAAAACGATCTACACGCTGGGCGTCGATTACACCTTGTCAGGCGTTGGCTCTGGCAGTGGTAGCGTCAACTTCTTGGCGAATCCAGCGGCCGGGACTGTCATCACGCGCTACCGTGACACCGCGCTGATCCGCACGACCGATTACCAAAACAATGGCGATTTGCTGGCCGGTGCACTTAATGGTGACATGGATCGCTTGTGGCTTGTGCTTCAAGAGATTTACGGCGGAGGAAAGGGCGCCCCAACGTCCTTGCGCGTCCCGAATGGTGAGACAGTTCCAGCCCTGGCTGCTGCTGGATCGCGCGCAAATCGAGTTCTGGCATTCGATTCAAGCGGCAACCCGATCACCATCCCTGGCGTTGACTCTGGCAGCGCAGCAGCCCTTGCATTAGATCTGGCTAATGGCGGAAATTCCACCAAGGCTTCTGGCCAAATCGCCTTCAATGGTTCTTTGCCGTACCCAGATGGCTCTCTTGGAGCGGAAGTTCGCCGCAAGGTCTACGCGGCATCTCGCGGAGCCTCTCCGAGCAAAACCGCAGCGCAGAACACCGCAATTTTGCAGCCCCTGTTGGACGCGATGACAGCGGGGGATGCACTTGTTTTCACCAGTGGGGATTGGCCGATCAATACCCTGTACGTCCAGAACGACCGTGTGAGCGTCATTGGCGAGGGTGATGCGACTCTAGTTCTTCAGGGCAACACTGATGGTTTAGTCGTTGGCGTGACTGGATCAATGCTGAGCTTCTGTGATGTCGTTGGCTTGAAATTTGACCGGGCGGCAAAGAGCACAGACGGGGCCGCCGTGAAGATGGTGAATACAGCTTACTCAAGCGTTCGGCGCTGCGGGTTCCGCAACAGCTACAAAGGCATCTGGGTCAAAACGCACAACGACTCGCTGCTGATCGACGGCAATGTTTTCTACGATGGCACCTATTACGGCATCTACGAAAACAACATCAATGAAACGTGGGCCAATGACCTGCGCATTTGCCACAACTACTTTTGGCACGTTGAGTACGCCGCGCTCTTCATGACCGCTGACGGTGTTGGCGTGGCCTCGGTGGGTGACACCTATTTCCACCACAACGTGATTGTGTCGTCGCCATCGAAGGGCGCGCTACAGACAAAACACGCTGTTCGTGTTGAGGGCGCAGGCACCTACAACACCAATGTGCGCGTTGAACAAAACGTCATGGAAGGGCTGCGAAACCAGTTTGTTTGGATGGTTGGGCTAAATCGCTCACCGGTCATTGGCAACTATTTCAGCGGCACCGGGACGAACGATGTCGGCCTGTACTACGGCAGCGGAACCGGCAATAGCCAGATCGGCGGCAACACCTTCATCGGCTTCAATTCGTCCGGTGCGTTCATCTTCAGCACTGGCGGGATTTCATTCTGCAATAACCACTTCACGGCGAACGCCACCCTGGGCGGAGCCACCGCTGAGCTGACGATGCAGAGCGTGCAAGACGTGATGATCGACACCAACTTCTTCAGTTCAGCAAGCTCGAAGTGGTGCATTGATCTTTCTGGCACTACTGACCAGATCATCATCACCAGCAACCGCTTTTCTAAGTCCGGCGCCAATGCGAATTACGCGCTTGATATTCGCCTGAACTTCTTCGGCTCGAATCGTCGGATCCAGTCCAATCTTGGGAACGACGTCACCTCAGGCGCCGGCACATCGTCGCCAGTTGCTGGGTCGGCGTTGCAGTGGTACCAGGGCGACCGGATCGAGAACAAGGCGCCTTCCGAGCTTGGTACATCGCCCAACAAATACACCATTAATGGCTGGATCTGCACGATTCAGGGTGACCCTGGAACGTGGCAGCAGCAGCGCATGTTGACGGGCAACTGATTAACTCTTGGAGGCATCTATGAACACCATTCGACAACGCATCGCCTCGGCCTTGATCACGCTGGGCAAGTGGATTCAGCCGACAACCAACGCCGGCCCGATTGGCGAAGATCCGAAATGATCCTTGGTCTGCTGATCCTGGTGTCAGCCTGCGTGCATGAGTTTGCTTGGCAGATGTTCCCGGCCGGCACCCAGGGCGCGGCGCGGGATGTGACGCAATGGTGGCCGATCCTCTCTCTGTGCTGGGCGGCTCATTGCCTAGCGCGGGATAGGTTCGTCTCTGCTGTCTGCGTGGCGGTCGGCATTATGTCCAGCACGACGGCAGGCTGTTCGGCCTGGTGGTTCGCGGCACGATTCCATATCGTCCCCGGCATGGATGGATGCTCAAAACAATGGGGGGTTCCTATGTTGATGATTTCAGCAGTGGCCGCGCTGGCCGTGTTCTTCTGGTGGCCTCATGCCCAGCGGCGTTGATCCAGTCGTCGGGCTTGCGCAAGTCCTGGCCGTCTTCGTCGGGGCCAGCACTGCCGCGGTCATCGCGCCGCACCTCGTTGTCGTGATCGCTGGGGCAGCGGGGGGCGTGCTTGGCCTCATGTCATGGCGGGCCTGCAGTACCTGGGAGGGCATCCGCTATGTGATGGGAATGTGCGCACTGGCGTGGCTCTTCACAGGCTCGGCGGCTGAGCTGATCACGCTCTATGTCCATGTCGAAGACAAGCGGCTTGTCACCCCGGTGGCGCTGCTGATCGGCTGGGTGGGGCACCGCTGGCCGGCAGTGGGCAAATGGGCGGGAAGGCTGGCTAAGGCGTCGGCAGAGGCAGCACTAAGGGGCGGCAAATCATGATCGGTGACTTGATCCATTACAGCGCGGTCATGTCGATTGCGTGGTCTGTGTTCTGCCGGGCCAGGCGCATGGACGCATCCACCCCGGCGCGGCTCAAGTTGCAACACGGACTTGTGCTCGTCTTGTCGCTGCTGTCGCTGCCGATCTTCGGCCTGCATGAGTTTTCGGGCGAGATGCTGGCCCTGGCCCTCTGCGCCTATCTCTGGATCGACGCGAGGCGCTGGCGCAATGAGGTTCCCATGGGGTGCCCGGTTGAGCTTTCACACGATCAGTTGCACGCAGTGCGAGGGAGGGGGCCGAAGTGATCACGATCGAAAACTACTTCATGGGCCGGCGCGAGCAATACCCCCAGGCGCTGACGGCTGACATTGAGCGTAATGCAAAGCTCACGATCGAGCTGGCCAGCAGGCTTTTGACTCAGGCGCGCAGCTACGGTGTTTCGCTTGACCTCAACTCAAAGACGGGGAGCGTCGTTTCGTCAGGATGGCGCCCGCCAGCGTACAACGCGACAGTTGCCGGCGCCGCTCCGAACTCCAAGCACATGACGGGGCAGGCGATCGACATTTTTGACCCCGACGGTGATCTTGATGATTGGCTGATG
The DNA here is from genome assembly GCF_038419725.1 of Roseateles sp. PN1. Lineage (NCBI taxonomy): Bacteria > Pseudomonadati > Pseudomonadota > Betaproteobacteria > Burkholderiales > Sphaerotilaceae > Roseateles > Roseateles sp. PN1. The sequence goes on from NZ_JBCARA010000016.1 coordinate 78,465, forward strand.
ACAGGCGAAGGCCAGGCCGCGCTTACTGCGATCGGCCTTTGGATTGAGCACCCGGCCAGCACAAAAGGATGGTCGCACCTTCAAACCGTGCCGCCCCGATCGGGCCGACGAGTGTTCTACCCATGATCCGCGCCTATGTTGCGATCGCACTTTTGGCGGGGTCATTCGGCGCCGGCTGGATTGGCCACATGCGCTGGGCCAATGTTGACCGCCTCAAGACCGAGATTGCCGCCGCAGAAGCGGCGCGAGAAAGCGAGCGAACCGATGCACTCAAGCAAGCCCAAACCCTCAGCGACTACGCGGCGCGGCTCAAGCGGGAAAGCTCTGCCGCTGCTGCTGCTCGCTCTGATCTTGACCGGCTGCGCAACGCACTCGCCACCGGCCCCGAAGCCCCTGCCGATTCCTGCGGCCCTGAGCGAGCCAGAATCCGAGTCCTTAGCGACGTACTCGCAGAGGGTGCAGGATTGGCTGCGGAAGGCCGCGGACACGTTGAGCAACTGAGGGCTGACCGGGCTGCGCTTGTAGGAGAGAGTGGCCGGTGATGAAACTCCGGCTTGCGTGTGTTACGGGTTAGCGCGTCCACCCTGACTTACGCATCATCACTGCGCTTCACTCTCAAGCCTGACCCCTGCAGCCTACGCAGGAATTGAGGGCGCGACCCTTCGCCTTGGCTGGCTCACCTTGGTTTGCATCCCTCGGGGCCTCTTTGGCTAGGTCAGACTTGAAAGCCCCCGTCTTTCCGGGGTGTCACTGGCACGCTAATTTTCTCCAGCCGTCACCGCAGTTTACGATTGCGGCTCGAAGGGCTCCGGCGCTGAACCCGGATCACGGGATAGGTGATTTCGAATAGAAGCGGACTGCCGAAGCTTCCGCATAGGACGTAGCCACCCGCAATATTCCAACCTGGGCGCATCAGCCTGCGCATTCCCCATAGAGGGAATTCTGCCCGCATAAATCCCGCACGACAACGCCCAAGCTATTGTTTTTAGTTATGTTTTGCGTGCCCGTCCTGGGCACCAGCACATTGAGGTTGGGATGAATTGGTTTGAAGGGCCTCTCCGGCCCTTGTTGGGCTGGGCCTGGTGCTCGCCCATGAATCGGTGATGCAAAGCGCCTCTAGCGCCTCTATGACCATTGGGTACGCTTGAATAGCTTGTACGCCCCAAGCAAGGCGGCAGCGAGCTAGGTGAATGCCGCGAGCATGCGCTCCAAAGCGACCATGAATGGTGTTTGCATCAGCGGCAAGGTAGCCACCATGCCGATCAGGCCGATGCTCACAGTCAGCGGGAAGCCGACCGAGAACACGCCGATCTGCGGCGCGACGCGTGAAATCACCCCCAGCACCAAGTTGACGAACATCAGCATGGTGATCAAGGGCAGGGCGATCCACAGCCCCATGCGGAAGATTTCGGCGCCCCAGGTCTGCGGTTGCGTCACGCGCAGAAAGCGAAACGGTTCGTCGCCGATCGGAAAGACGTGGAAGCTTTGAATCAAGGAATTGATCAAGAGCAGGTGGCCATTGATGGCAATGAATAGAAAAGCCACCATGCTGCCAAAAAAGCGTGCCGTGCCTGTGCCTTGGCTCCCAGTGGCAGGGTCGAAGAAGCCGGCGTAGTTCAGGCCCATCTGCAGGCCGATCAACTCACCCGCAAACTCCAGTGCTGCAAACACCAGCCGAACGGCGAAGCCCATGGACAGACCGATCAGCAATTGCTGCCCCAGCAAGAGCAGCAATGTCGGCAGCGAGTCCAGAGGCGTCAGAGGCATGGGCGGCAGCGAGGGCTGGGCCGCCATTGAGATAAAGATGGCCAAGCCAATCCGCGCGCGCATCGGCACATTGCGCTGGCTGAAGATAGGCATGCCCGCGAACAGGGCCATGGTGCGGATGAAGGGCCACAGCAGTGGGTTCAACCACGCCAGCAACTGCGCTTCGGTGAAGGAAATCATCTCAGCCGACGGCTTGCGGAATGGCTTGCAAGGTGCGCTGGATGTACTCCACCAAGGTGTTCACCATCCATGGCCCGGTGATGGCCAAGACCAGCACCGCGGCGATGACCTTGGGCACGAAACTCAGCGTTGCTTCGTTGATCTGCGTGGCGGCCTGGAACACGCTCACCAGCACGCCGACCAGCAGCACGGTGAGCAGAATCGGCGCCGACACCAGCAGCAGGATGTAGAGGCCTTGTTGGCCGTAGGTGAAGACTTGTTGTGCATCCATGGTGCTTCTCTTTGCCTGTGGCGTCTTGTTGTTCGACTGGAGTGGTTCGCTATGGGGTCAGGTCTTGCCTGCGCCTAGGTGACGAAGGAGGCCGCGAGTGATCCCAAGAGCAAATTCCAACCATCGGCCAGTACAAACAGCATCAGCTTGAAGGGCAGGGCCACCAGCACGGGCGACAGCATCATCATGCCCAGGCTCATCAGCACGCTGCTGACGATCATGTCGATGACCAGGAAGGGGATGAAGATCAGGAAGGCGATCTGGAAGGCGCTTTTCAGCTCGCTGGTGACAAAGGCCGGCACCAGCACCTTGAATGGCACGTCTTCGGCCTTGATGCTGCTGTCGAGCTTGGCCAGGCGGGTGAACAGGGCTACGTCGGCCTGCCGGGTCTGCTTGAGCATGAAGTTACGCATCGGCGGCTCGGCGCGCTTGACAGCTTCTTCGAAGCCGATTTGCCCTGCGCTGTACGGTTGCCAAGCATCGGCGTAGACCTTGTCCAGGGTCGGGCTCATCACGAAAAATGTCAGGAACAGGCTCAGGCCCACGATCACCTGATTCGGCGGCGCGGCTTGCGTGCCCAGGGCCTGGCGCATCAGGGACAGTACGATGACGATGCGGGTGAAGCCGGTCATCATCAAGAGCATGGCCGGCAGAAAGCCCAGTGCCGTGAAGAACAGCAGGGTCTGGATCGGCACCGAGTAATTGCTGCCGCCCGAGCCTTGCCCGATCAGCAATGGCAGCGTGGCCGGCGGTGGGTTGCCTGCCGCTTGGCTCCAGGCCGCCGCGGACAATGCCGTAAGCAGTGAGAAGGCCAGCGCCTGCTTCATCCAGCGAGGGTCAAGACGCATCATGATCCCCAGCCTTGGCGGCGCCCTGGCCACGCAAGCGCGCGCCCAGCATCTGCGCAAATGGCACGGCGGCCGCGTTCTCTGTTGCTTCCGCCTGCGGCGCCATCTCGTGCAAGGTGCTGATCTGCTGGGCGGTGACGCCCAGGACAAGCCAACGGCGCTGATCGCCTTGGCCCACCTCGACCGTCAGCAATTTTTGATTAGGGGAGATGGGCAACTGTGCGACAACGCGCATTACGCCTTGCGGGTTCAGGCTGCCACCCATGGGGCTGCGCTTGAGCAGCCACAGGGCAAGAGGGATCAGGCACAGAATGGCCAGAAACCACAGGAAAGGTAGGAAGGGCGAGTTCATGGGTTTGATTGTCACCAGCAGGGCGCTGTGTCAAACCGCACAATAAAGGCCGCAAAGCGGCCTTGACTCCAATCGGGGGTCAGGTCTTGCCTGATGCCAATTTCAGCCCTTGGACAAGCGCCGCATCCGCTCGGAGGGCGTGACGATGTCGGTCAAGCGAATACCGAACTTGTCATTCACCACCACGACCTCGCCTTGGGCGATCAGGTAGCCGTTGACCAGCACGTCCATGGGCTCGCCCGCCAGGGCATCCAACTCAACCACCGAGCCTTGCGCGAGTTGCAGGATGTTCTTGATGGGGATGCGGGTACGGCCTAACTCAACGGTCAACTGGACGGGAATGTCCAGAATCATATTGATGTCGCCACTGGGCATATTGCTGGGCGTGGGCGAGAAGTTGGCGAAGCTGGCCGGCGCCACCTGCTCGGTGGGCGCGCTGACCTCTTCGGCCACATCGTTGGGCTTGGCTTCGGCCAGGGCGGCAGCCCACTCGGCCGCCATTGCGTCTTGTTCTTCGGAGGAGGGGGTATCAGGTGACATTGCGGGCTCCCAGCCAACCCTGGTCGGGGGCGGTCAACATTTGTTCAACTTTGATGGCGTACTTGCCGTTGGTGGTGCCGTAGTGGCAGTCATACACGGGCACGCCGTCGATCTTGGCTTTGATCAGTGACTCGAGATCCAACTCGATGAAGTCACCGGGTTTGAAGGCCAGCAACTGCTCCACCGTGGCGGGTGCGGTGCCTAATTCGGCCACCAACTCGACCTTGGCATCTTGAATCTGGTGCTTGAGCAGATTGACCCAGCGGCGGTCCGGTTCGGTGCTGTCACCCACGGTGGTGGAGTACAGCACATCGCGAATTGGCTCCAGCGTAGCGTAAGGGATGCAGAAGTAGACCGTGCCACTGACTTCGCCGATTTCCAGGGTGAAGGAGGTGGACACCACGATCTCGCTGGGTGTGGCGATATTGGCAAATTGGGGCTGCATCTCCGAGCGCTGGAATTCGAGTTCCAGCGGATAGATGCCCTTCCAGGCCTTGTGATACTCGGCGGTGATCACTTCCACCAAGCGCAGAATCACGCGCTGCTCGGTGGCAGAGAAATCACGACCTTCGATGCGCGCATGGAATTTGCCGATGCCGCCGAACAGCGAATCAATCACCGCGAATACCAGCGTCGGGTCGCAGACGATCAGCCCGGAGCCGCGCAGCGGCTTGACCGAGACGATGTTGAAGTTGGTGGGCACCACGATCTCGCGCAAGAAGGCGCTGTACTTCTGCACCTTGATGCCGCCGATGGCGACTTCCGGGCTCTTGCGGATGAAGTTGAACAGGCCCACACGGATATTGCGGGCGAAGCGTTCGTTGATGATTTCCATCGTGGGCATGCGCCCACGAACAATGCGCTCCTGGCTGGCCAGGTTGTAGTCGCGTATGCCGCCGACCTGCTCCTCCTCGGCGTCGAGCTTTTGGCTCTCACCGGTGATGCCTTGCAGAAGGGCGTCGACTTCGTCTTGTGAAAGTATTTGTTGATTCATGCTGAATCACCGATGCGCGAAGGCTTCAGGCTCACTGGACGATGAAAGTGGAGAACAGCACATTGGTCACCGGGCTTTCGACCTGCTGGCGTTTTTTCTTCTTTTTCTTCTTGACGGTGTCTGGTGGAGGATCTTCTTCATCCTCGTCATCCAACTCGATGCCCATGGGCCGGACCGACTCGCGCTTGATTTCGCGGGCCAGCTTTTCCTTGCCTTCGATGGTCAGCAACTCAACCGAGGACTTGTGGGACAGGAGCATCAGCACATTGCTGCGGATGGCAGGCAGATAGGCTTTGATCTGATCAGCGGTTTTCGCGTCGACGACCTCAAGGGTGACGCCAATTTGGGCGAAGCGGTCCACATCCTTGTCCGACAGATTGACCGTGAACGGATCCAGCGGAACAAACGTGGGCGGCGTGCCAGGCTTGGGTTTGGCGTGGACAGGGGCGGGCTCATGCACTTCTTCCGCGCCTTCCTCGCCGTCGGCGGGGGCCTTTTTCTTCAGCAGGAGAAAGGCAGCACCACCGCCCACCAGCACCAAAACCAGCACGGCCGCGATGATGATGATCAGCTTTTTATTACCCCCACCCTTGGGTGCTTCTGCGGCGGGTGCGGCGGGTGCGGACATGGATGCGAACTCCTGTGATGACGGTGGCGACCCAGCATTGGGCTTGAGGCTGATTATTGAGGCCAGGCGTTTGGCTCAAGCGGCGAAAAGAAGGGCCTCGGCTCGCTTAATCGACCCTGGCCGGCCGCCCGCTCATGCTGCCAGGCTTCAGGCCTGAATTCATGCCCAAACTCAGGCGTATAGATCCAGCACCCCTTGCGTGCTGCGCGGCATTGGCCTTGCGGCGCTCAGGCTGTTGCCATTGTCGACGTTAATCAGGCTGCGATTGCCCATGCGCACGCCACGCGAGGCGCTCGTGCCTTCTTGGCTCTGGCCTTGATTGGCCTGGCCTTGCTGGCTCATCTGCTGCTGGAACACACCGCCGCCGCTGAGGGTCAGGCCGTTTTCACGCAAAGCAGCCGCCAGATCGGGCAGGCCGCGTTCCAACACCTCGCGGGTTTGCGCGTTGTCGGCGTGGAAGGAAACCTGGGCTTGCTGGCCGTCCACCACGATTTGCACCGCGACGGGGCCCATCTCGGCCGGGTTCAGATGCAAATGCGCTTCTTGCACGCCTTGCGAGGCCAGCACGCTCAGGCGCGCTGCCATCTCGGGCGCAAAAGCTGCGCTGTACAGGGGCTGGGGCAGGCTGATCTGGCTGGCGCTTGCAGCGCTGCCGCCTTGGTTCAGCGGCGCCACATCGGCGCCGGTGCCCGAGGCGACCGCAGGGCCGGCTTGGCTGAGTGCAGCCAGCACATCGGCGCTGGCTGCTTCAGCCTTGGCCGGTGTAGCGGCTGTCAGACCCGTGCTTGCAGCCTGGTTGGCGGCTTGCATTTGGCCGGCAAAGCTGGGCTCAGCATTGGCTGCGCTTGAGGAAGCTGTTGCTGCCGCTTGGCTTTTGGCCTGCTCGGCGCTCAGTTCCTGGCGGCCCAGCGCGGCCTGGGCCGAGCGCTTGCCGCCTAGGCCCGCCATGGCTTGGCCGTTGGCGGGGTCGGTGCTGGCTGTTGTGTCTTCGGTGGTCTCGGTGCCGGTGTTGTCGGCCGCATTCTGGCCACCAAGCAGTTTGGCCGTGCGTGGGTCAGCCGCGGCGATCTGGCTGGCATTGGGCTCAGCCTGCGCTGTGCTGGACGCCTGGCTGGTGGCGGATTCGGACTGCTCGCTGGCAGCGGCCTTGGCCTTGGTGTTCTTCAGTTGACCCGACGCATCTACACCGTCAGCCGTGGCCTCGGCCTGCGCCGTGGCTTTGCCGGATACGGTGGCTCCATCAGGCTTGGCGCCGGCTTGGGCCACGCCTCGGCCGGCTTTGTCGGCCGAAGCGTTGCTGCGCTTGAGGGCTTGGCTGCGGCTTTCTTGTTGTTGCTGGGCAGCGCTGCGTTCCAAGCTGTCGCGCTCTTGCGCTTGGCTGTTTTCGCGGTTGGCGGTGCTCAAGCGTTCTTGATCGCGGCGGGCGCTGTCCATCACCGGGGTTGTGGTCACCGGCGGTGGGGTCGGTGCCGGGGGCGTTGCCGGCACAAACTTGCTCAGCATGAGCGAGAAATTGCCGCTGGCACCTTCGGGCTGGCTGCTGGGCTTGGCGCCGGGATTGCTGACCCGGGCCGAGTCGCTGCGGGAGAGGTTGTTGACGAAGCTGCTCATGCTGCGGACCTCAAGCGCTCAGGCGCACAAAAGGGTTGTAGGCCGACTGCAGGGTGCGGGCGGCTTGTTCATCGCAAGCTTTTTGCTCCTGGCGCTGCACGGCGCGCATCTTTTCCTGCTGGCGGCGCTCAATCAGCTTGCTGATGGCAGCCACGCGCATATCGGTCTCGCGCAGCTTTTCGCGGGCGGCGGCTTGGCGCTGGTCGGCGTACTGGGTGATATTGCCCTGGCTGCTGATGGCTTCGTCCAGGCGGCCACCGAAGCTTTGGTAGCAAGCCACGATGTCCATGGTGCCGTGCGAGGCGAACTGCTGGGTCCAGCGCTGTTGGTAGTCGCTGCGGTACTGGTTCAGCTCGCCATGCTGGTTGCGGGCCTGGGTGGCGCGCTTTTCTGCTTCTTGAAAGATGCGCAGGGCTTCGTCGCGTTCGCTCTCGGCGCGCTCCAGCAAGATGGTGAGGACCTGCAGATTGCTTGAACTCATGGTGCTAACTCCGCAAAAGAGAGGCAAGGGGCCGCGGCGGCTGAGTCTTGCTTCTCGGGTTTATCGACAGATCTCAGGCGTCCTTAACTACGCTTGTGAGTTGTCGGACGCTGTCGGCCAAGGAGGCCGGGCTGTGCATGTCTTGCTGCAATAGCCGGTTGATATCGGGGTGGCTGCGCACGGCCAGATCCAGTTCGAAGTCATTGCCGGGTACATAAGCACCCAGCTGAATCAGATCGCGCGCTTTGTTGTATTTAGCGAGCAGTTGACGGCAGCGGCGGGCTGCCTCGATGTGCGGTTGCGGGGCCACGTTGGTCATCACCCGGCTGATCGAGCGTTCGATGTCGATGGCGGGGTAATGGCCGGCCTCGGCGAGTTCGCGGCTCAAAACGATGTGGCCGTCCAAAATACCGCGCGCGGCGTCGGCGATCGGGTCTTGTTGGTCGTCGCCCTCGCTCAGCACGGTATAGAAGGCGGTGATGGAGCCTTCGCCGGGCAGGCCGTTGCCGCTGCGTTCCACCAACTGGGGCAGTTTGGCAAAGCAGCTGGGCGGATAGCCTTTGGTGGCCGGCGGCTCGCCAATGGCCAGGGCGATCTCGCGCTGCGCCATGGCGTAGCGGGTGAGCGAGTCCATCAGCAGCAGCACATGCTGGCCACGGTCGCGGAAGTTTTCGGCAATGGCGGTGGCGTAGTGGGCGCCTTGCATGCGCACCAGCGGCGGCGCGTCAGCGGGCGCGGCCACCACGACCGAGCGGTGCAGGCCTTCATTGCCCAGGATGTCTTCGATGAATTCCTTCACTTCGCGGCCGCGCTCGCCGATCAGGCCGACCACGATCACATCCGCCTGCGTGAAGCGGGCCATCATGCCCAGCAGCACCGATTTACCGACGCCGGTGCCGGCAAACAGGCCCAGGCGCTGGCCGCGGCCGACGGTGAGCATGCTGTTGATGGCGCGCACGCCGGTGTCCAGCGGCGTGCGCACCGGGTCGCGGTCCATCGCATTGATGGGGCGGCGCACCATGGGTTCGGCATGCACATCGTGCAGGGGGCCGCGGCGGTCCAGGGGATGGCCGTGCGAATCCACCACCCGACCCAGCAGGCCTTCGCCCATGGGCAGATGCAGGCCGCGGTCTTCGCCGCGGCGCCAAGGGTGCAGGGGCTTGCCCAGTTGCGGGGCGATCAGGGGCAGGGCGCGTGGCAGCACCATGGCGCCGCTGGACAGGCCTTGAATCTCATCGGTCGGCATCAGATAGGCGCGGTCGCCCGAGAATCCCACCACCTCGGCGTTCACCGGGCGCAAGCCGCGCTGGGGGTTGGCGCCTGAGCTGGGCATTTGAATTTCGCAGACCGAACCCACCGGCACTTTCACGCCAGTCGCTTCCAACACCAGGCCGGCCACTCGCACCAGCTTGCCTTGTGATTCCAGCGGCACCGGGTTGCCGGCAAAGGCTTGCATGTCTTGCAAATACTGCTGCCAGCGGCCCGGGCGGGTGCTGTAGCGCTCAGGACCCGGTTCGGCATCGGCTTGGCCGGTGCTCAGGTCCGCGAGGTCGAGGTCTTGAAAGCCGCTCATGGCGCCAGCTCCGCATCATCCAAAGGGGCGGCGGGCGCAGCGCCGGCGCGGCGGTCTTCCCACAGCGAGGCTTGACCCATGGCGGCGGCAGCTTGTTGCCAGCGGGTGGCCAGCGTGGCGTCAACGCTGCTGATGTCTGAATCCACTTTGCAGCCGCCGCGTGCCACATCGGGGTCGGGCAGCACTTGCGCTTCGCGGGCACGCATTTCTTCGCCGGCACCGTCGATCACCAGCGGATAGTCCGCCGGGTTGACGCGCACCCGCACATGCTTGGCCGAGAGCTGCAAAGCTTCCACCGCGTCATGCGCGACCTTGGCGATGTGCTCGGGGCGCTGGGTGATTTCGCTGCGCACCACTTGGCGTGCCAGCTCCACCGCGCAGCGTGCCAGGGCTTGCGCCATCTCGCCTTCCAGGGCCAGAAAGTCGGCGTCGAAGTTCTTCACCAGTGCGCCGATTTGACCGGCCATTTGCTTGGCGAAGCTTTGTTTGAAGGCGTCCAGCGCGGCCATGCCATCGCGGTAGCCGTCTTGGTAGCCGGCTTGGCGGGCTTCGTGCAGCAGCTCGGAAACATCCGGCTCGGGCGGCGCGGCGGGCTCGGGTGGCGTGCTCGGGGTGGGCGCCGGGGCGCTGACCGAGGGGCGCTTTTCGTTCATCGCGCCATGCAGGGCGTCGGGGTTCCAGGCGGCAAAGCCATGCAACTCCTCACGCGGAATGAAGCGGCTGTAGCTGCTGCTGCGCGGGGCATTGCCTTCGCGCTGCGGCGGCGGCACTTGGCGGGGGGGCGTTCTGGCGGCACTCATGGGATTCAGCGCTTGGGCATTCGGTCAATGGATCAAACGAATTGGTCGTCGCCGCCACCGGCCAGGACGATGGTGCCTTCGTCCACCAGGCGGCGCACGATCTTGAGCATTTCCTTCTGCTCGGACTCCACTTCGGAGAGGCGCACTGGGCCGCGCGACTCGAGGTCTTCGCGCAGCGTTTCGGCAGCGCGGGAGGACATATTGCGCAGCACCTTCTCGCGCAGCTCGGCGCTGGCACCCTTGAGGGCGACGATGAGCGACTCGCTCTGCACTTCCTTGAGCACGGCTTGGATGCCCTTGTCGTCGACCTTCTCCAGATCGTCGAAGGTGAACATGTTGTCCATGATCTTCTGGGCCAGGTCGGCATCGGCTTCGCGGATGTAGTCCAGCACCGAGGCTTCCACGCTGGAGCCCAACATATTGATGATCTCGGCCGCGGTCTTGACGCCACCCAAATTGGACTTCTTCATGCGCTCGCCACCAGCCAGCACCTGGCTCAAGACTTCGTTGAGGTCCTTCAAGGCCAGGGGCTGAATGCCGTCCAGCGTGGCGATGCGCACCAGCACTTCGTTGCGCTGGCGCTCGGTGAAGACGCGCAGCACCGAGCTGGTTTGGTCATAGTCCAGGTGGGCCAGGATGGCGGCGATGATTTGCGGGTGTTCGTTGCGCAACAATTCGGCCACCGAGGTGGCGTCCATCCACTTCAGGCTTTCGATGCTGGAGACATCGCTGCCTTGCAAAATGCGGTCCAGCAGCAAATTGGCCTTGTCGTCGCCCAGGGCCTTGCGCAGCACCGAGCGCACATACTCATCGGTGTCGCTGACCAGGGTGCTTTGGGTGGCCGCCACGGCGTCGAAGCGGGTCAGCACCTGCTCGACCTTTTCGCGCGCCACCACCTTGAGCTTGGCAATCGTCTCGCCCAGGGCTTGCACTTCCTTGGGCTGCAAATGCTTGAAGACCTCGGAAGCTTCTTCCTCGCCGAGTGACATCAGCAAGATGGCAGCGTCTTCTACTCCGGATTCGTCCATGATGGTGCTGGTCTCTTGGTGCGTTCAGTGAGGGCGTGCTCAGGCGGCTTCGCCGGTCATCCAGCTGCGCATGATGTTGGCCACGGCAATCGGGTTCTCGCGAGCCAGGGCTCGGGCACGCTCCAGCTTGTCGTTGGAGACCGGGGCCTCCAGGGCGGGCAAGCCGTTGGCGCCCAACACGGCGGGCAGTTGGTTTTCGTCGTCGACGATGGCGTTGAGTTCTTGCGGGCCTTCGCCTTCCTTGGCTGCGGCCGGCTCCACCGGCGGAGGGTAGGCGGCACGGATGGCCGGGCGCACCATGCCGAACACAGCAATCAGCGCCACCAAGACCAGGGCCAGCGGCACGGCCGCAGCGCGAACCATGTCCAGCACCAGCGGCTGCTTCCACAGCGGCAGGTCGGTGGCGTCTTGCTTGTCGTTCATGAAGGGAGCGCTGATGATCTTCAGCGAGTCACCACGCTCCTGGCTGAAACCCATGGTTTCCTTGACCAGGGCGGTCAGCTTGTCCAGCTCTTCTTGCGGCACGGGAATGGTGTTGACCTTGCCCTTGGGGTCGGTGCTGGAGCGGTGGTTCACCACCACGGCGGCGTTCAGGCGACGCACCTGGCCGGTGGCGTTGCGCACCACGCGCACAGTCTTGTCGAGTTCGAAATTGGTGACCGCCTCGCGACGCGAGCTGCTGGTGGCGCTGCCGCCGGCCACTTGCAGCGGGGCCGAGGCGCCGGTGATGGGCGCGGTGGCCGGCACAGGCGGCTGGTTGGTGGCCGCACCCGGCACGCCGGTGGGCAGGGCGGGCGTGCCGTTGGTGGATTCGTTGGTTTGCGAGCTGCGCACTGCGGCGCTGGCGTTCTGGCCCTGGTTGGGCTTGAACTCCTCGGCGGTGGATTCCACTTGCGAGAAGTCCACATCGGCGGTGACGGTGGCGCGCAGGTTCTCGCGGCCAACCACCGGCTCCAGCAACTCGTAGATGCGCTTGTTGATATTGGCTTCGATCTGCTGCTTGTACTGCAGCTGCTGGCTGTCGAGGCCATTGCCGTTGTCGCTGGTGTTGGACAGCAGGGCGCCGGTTTGGTCCAGCACGCTGACGGCCTTGGGCGCCAGTTCAGGCACGCTGGCCGACACCAGGTGCACGATGCCCGCAATCTGGGCGCGATCCAGGGTGCGGCCGCCGCGCAGGGTCAGCATCACCGAGGCGCTGGGCTTTTGCTGTTCGCGGAAAAAACCGTTTTGCTGCGGCATGGCCAGGTGCACGCGCGCATCGGCCACATCGGCCAGGGCGGTGATGGTGCGGGTCAGCTCGCCTTCCAGGCCGCGCTGGAAGTTCAGCCGTTCATTGAATTGGGTCTGGCCGATGGAGCTTTTGTCCATCAGCTCGAAGCCGACGGTGCTGCCCTTGGGCAGGCCGGCCGAGGCCAGCTTCATGCGCACATCGTAGACCTGGCTGGCTGGCACCAAGATCGTGCCGCCGGGATCGTTGCGGTAGGGCACGCCCAGGGTGGTCAGCTGGGCGATGACGGCGCCGCCGTCCTTATCAGACAAGCCGGTGAACACCGGCCGGAAGTCACCCTGATTGCTCCACAAGGTCATGGCCAGCACGGCGCCGGCCAGCACGGCCAGGCCGGCGGCCATCATCACCTTGCTGCGTGTGGGCATGGCCACCAGGCGGGCGCCAAAGCTCTGCTCGCCGGGGGTGACGGCAAGGGGCAGGGCAGTGACGTTGGGGCTGATCGCGTTGTCCATGAGCTGAGCGGAAATGCTTGCGGTGAAGGGCGGCGGTTTGTGCCGTGGCTTGAATCGGGTGTGAGCTAATTCACGGCCGCACGGGAAAGTGCAGGAATGAGTGAATTATTCGGATTTGCACCCTTAAGAAAGCTGGGAACAAGCCGAGGAAGGGCGCTTATCTCCGTTCTTCAGGCGAGGCCGCCGCGCCCTAGACTTCTTCCCATCGCCACTCCTGCGTCCCGCAGTTGCTGGTGGGATGGAGTCACCATGGACCTGAAGCTCAAACCGTTCGATTTCGCGCAAGCCGCCTCCCGGGCAGGCTTGGCCGTGAACGGTCAGCCCCTGGCCAAGCCCAAGGCAGTGGATGGCGCCAGCTTCGGGGATGCGATGGCCCAGGCCATGAAGGGCGTCAGCCAGGCGCAGACCCAGGCCTCACGCCTGCAGCGCGAGGTCCAGCTGGACAACCCGACGGTGAGCCTGGAAGAAACCATGGTCGCCATGCAGAAGGCGCAGATCGGCTTCCAAGCCACCTTGCAGGTGCGCAACCGCTTGGTCTCCGCCTACAGCGAAATCATGAATATGCAGGTGTGATGGCGCTTGTCGCTGTCAGACTTTTCCTGCCAATCGCGCGCTAAGGTCTGGGCAGATTGGCGGCCACGCGGTGGCGAAACAGCGCCGCTCGTTCGGCGTCAGCCGCCAGCGTGATGCTGCTTTCGCACTGCGCCAGCCAATCCCAGAAGGCCGATTCGCTTTGAACCGCCCGCATCTGCTCACGCAGCCTGCCGTCTTGTCCGACCAGCATGCGGCTGGCCAACTCCAGCGCAAAAAGCTTGGCCGCTGCCAGCATACGGGCGCGGCGGTCTTGCTCAGCGACACGCTCGCGCTGCTGGGCCAGCTCGTTCGCATTCGGGCTGCTGATCAAACCTTGGGCTTCCAGCTGCCTCAGCACGGCTTCGTCCAGCCCAAGGCTGCGCGCCAAGCTCAACAACTCAGACTCGCTGCGCTGGCCGTCGACCGTGATCAGCAGCATGCGCTGGGCGCGCGTCAATATCGGCTGAGCTACTGGGGAACCGTTCTGGCCGGGCTGCTGACTCAGGTAGGCGCGGGCGGCGGCGGTTTTCTGGGGGCGGTCTTGAGGCTGCATAGCGCCGCAGTCTGGCGCGCCGGGGTTTAGCCTTGATGACGGAGGCGTGGAGGTGGGTGGGGGAGTGGGCGCCAAGCGTGAATACTTGGCATGCCAGGGGTTTTGTACATCGCGGCCGCTGCTGGCATGGCAATCACGGCTGTCAACACTGGCGCTAGGGGCAGGCCACCCCGCCCGGTGCGTCACGCCCGCAAACTTGCGGTCGGCCCAAGGGGTTCAATTGCACACGCAGGTTCTGGCCGCGCTCGGTGCGAAAAGCCGCCGCGCCGGTTTGCGCCACCTGGCCCAGGCCGGGGCTGAAGGCGGAGTCCTGCGCGATGTCCAGCAGCACACGCGGATATTCTTTGCTGTCCATCTGGGCGATATTGCAGCGGGCTCCCGGCGTGTTGCCGCTGCAATCGCAGGGCTGGTTCCGGCTGACGCCCCAGCACCATTTTTTGCCAGCGCGGTAGCTGATGTGAATGAGCTGGTTCTCACTAACGCTTAATTCACGCGCATGTCGCATGTCCAGGGCGAGCAACTCGGCCACCTGCTGGAGCTGGCGGCGCTGCAGCATATGCTGGTAGCTGGGTATGGCTGCCGCCAGCAAGATGCAGGTGATGGCGATCACGGTCACCGCTTCCAGCAGCGTGAAGCCACGGCTGACTTTTGAGTGACCGTGGCGAAGACCGTTCACGCTGCAGCGGGGCGCTTGCTGAGCAAACGGCCGAGTTTTTGCATTTGGTCGACAAAGCGCTGCAAGCTGCGCTGAGCGTCGGCATCAATGCGCTCAAACACCAGGCCCAGATGCAGGCCACCGTCGGGGTCGGCGCGGCTGTTTTGCACCCGCAGGCTGGCCTCGAAGCGGGTGTCGCGGTCCAGCTCGATCTGTGCCGAAGCAATGGGCGTGCCGATCGCCGGCGGCGCTTGATCCTCTGGCCACAGCAGGGCCAGTCCGCCCAGGCTGAGGTCGAGGATGCGCAGGCGCAGTTGCTGCTCGGGTGCTTGTGGGTCGGGCAGGCGGGCTTGCGGCGTGCGGGTATTGGGGCGCACACGGAAGGCCTGGCGGCGCTGAAAGCGGTACATCGTGCCGGGCAATGGCGCGCGCAGCACGGTGCCATTGCTGATCTGCGGGCTGTTCAGCAGCATCAGGCCGTCGAGCTCGAACTGCAGTTTGATCTGATCCAGATAAGCCACGGCCGTGACCTCGTCGGCGCTCAGCAATGCCTGCAACTGCGGGTCCTGGCGATGCGCATCAAAGCCCAGCGAGGCCTCGCTCGCATTCACCGCGCTCAAGCAGCTTTGCACGCAAGCGCCATTGGCGCCATGCAGGCTGATGCGGATCTGCTCGCGCTGCAGCCCCTGCAGCAGTTGGAGGATTTCGGCCGGGGTCTGAATGCGGAAATCGCCCGCGGCGTCCTGATCGGGCGCGGCGAGCGATGGCGGGGAGGTGGTTTGGCTTGTCATCAAAGGTCTACAAGATGGCGCTGCGGCCGTGCCCTAGTGGGCGGCCGCAGTGCATTCTGGCCGATCAGTGCAGAGTTTTGCTTTTTCCCGTCATCACGCGGTCCAGATCATCCAGCCAGGGTTCGGCCAGGTGGCGGATCTCAGCGTCGTTGACCAAGATGCGCTGCATGATGCGCGTCTTCAGCTTGGCTTCATCGGGGGCCAATTGCTTGGCCGAGGCCGCATGCTTGAGCTGCGAGATCAGCAGCACGCAAGCGCCTTCGAGTTTGACCACCTCATCCCAATTGCCGCAACGGGCGGCGCTCAACATGTCGGCGCTGGCTTGTTCAATGGCTTCGTAGTAGCTCAAGAGTTGAGTATTCATCGCTAGATCCGCTAGAGACTTTGGGTGTTGATTGGGTGTTGCCTTGGATTGCTTCATCATCAGGCTGCGCGTTGCAGTTCGTTATTGCTGCCAATGGCCGTCCAGGCTTCACGCACCGGGCTGAGGATGCGCTGGCATTCCTCAATCGCTGCGGCGTCGCTGTGCAGGTTGGCACGGGTCAGGCGCATGCACAGATAGGCATACAGATCGTTCAAATCTTTGGCCAGGGGGCCGGAGTCGAGGTTCAGCCCAGCCTTCAGGCCTTCATCCAGAATGCGCACAGCACGGGTCAGGGCGCGATTCTTGAGTTCGTTATTGCCGTTCTGGACTGCGCCGCGGGCTTGGGTCATGGCATCGAACAAGCCGTCAAACAGCATGCTGATGAGTCGGTGCGGGCTGGCACCGTGCACGTCGGTCTCCAGTCCCACTTTGCTGTACATCGACGCCCTTTGGGTGCGCGATGCGAAAGGGGATGAGGTGCTACCGTACATATTTGCGTCCCAAGTTGTGCTGTGTTGAATAGTTTTCGACCCCTCGCCGGCAAACTTGAGTTGCTCGAATTGATCTTTTTTAGTCTGAACTAGGCTTTATTCATGCTCAAGTTCACACTTGGCCGTGGAAATGAAAAACGCCCTGCGAGCCAGCGGCTGCGCAGGGCGTTGAGTGGCTTTTTGCCTGGCCGGACTCAGCCTTATTTGTTGCCGAACTGCTGCGTGACGTAGCTTTGCAGTCCGCTCAGGCTGGCCATGCTCTTGTCCAGCGAGGTGTAGCTGTTGCGCATGCGTTTTTCGACCAGAGCAAGCCGCAAGTTGATGGCGTCTTGATCCTTGCCGTTGCGGTTGATGGAGTCGCGCAAACCGGTTTGCTTGGAGTTCAGCGACCCGTCGAAGCTCAGCACTTTGTCAGTCAGGTCGCGGATCTTTTGTGTCAAGCCGTTGTTGCTGGCGTCGGCACTGTCGAGGCCGGAGAAGAGCTTTTTCAGATCACCCATCTTGCCCAGGGCGCTGTCGAGCTTGGCCGTGGTGATCTTGATCGTGCCATCGGCTTGTGGGTCCAGTCCGATGTCGGCGAACCGGGTCAAGCTGCCGCCCAAGGTGCTGGAACTGCTGACCAAGCTGCGCAGTTGACCCTGCAGGCCGATGGCGGTGCTGTCACCTTGCAGCGGTCCTGCGGTGGCGGCCGTGGTGCCTGACTTGGGGACGAACTTGGTCTGTTCCTTCATGAAGGTGGCCAAGGCGTTGTAGGCGGTGGTGAAGTCGGTGATTGCCTTCTTGATCGCCTCTTTGTCCGGCCCCACGGTCAGATTGACTTCGCTGGCCGCGCCGGTCGCATCCAGCGTCACTTTGGCGAAGTTGACGGTCAGGCCGTCAATCACATTGGCCACCGAGTTGGTCTCAGATACCACGGCAATGCCGTTGATGGTGCCCATCGCACTTTTGGCGCTTTGCGCCAAGGTCGCGGTGTTGACGCTATTGCTGGGGTCATAGGCCAGGGCGGACAGGCCTGCGCCGCCACCCGGCCCGGGCGCGGTTTCATTGGCGGAAACGCGAAAACCATTGCTGGCGCCGGTGCTGGCTGAGCGCAGCACCAGGCGTGCGCCCTGGCTGTCCGTCACCACCGAAGCCACGACACCGGCGCCGGAGGAATTGATCTTGTCGCGGGCGGCGGTGAGGCTGTCTTCGCCGGCACCGATATTGATCGTGACCGCCGACTTGCCTGCCGTAGGGGTGAAGGTGGCGTTGTTGGCGGTCCAGGCGCCGAGCTCGATGGTCAGCGAGCCTTGCCCGACCGTGGTGGCATTGGCCGGGTAGGCTGTGCTGCTGATGGTTTGCGCACTGGCCAGCTGAGTCACCTTGACGGCATAGTTGCCGGCCACCGAGCTTTGGCTGGTGGCCGCTGTGACGGCGGTGGCGTCCGAGGAGGTCGATAAATTGGCGCCCCAGATGTCCGGGTTGTTCAGCTTGGTGGCCGCGTCCTTCAGGGTGCTGATATTGCTTTGCAACTTGCCGTAGGACGAGAGCTTGGCCTGTAGCGCGGTGGCGCGCGTTTGCAAATTGACGACCGGCTGGCGTTCGATCGACATCAGCTTGGAGACGATGGTCTCAACGTCGAGCCCGCTGCCAATGCCGGTGGATGTGATGGTGGCCATTTTTCTCTCCTTTGCCTGCGCGCCGCTGCCCTTGCTTGGGCGGGTGGGTACTGCATGCTTACGGCCTATCGGCCATTGCGCAAAAAACTAAAGGCGGTTCAGGCTTGATGCCTAACCGCCTCTGAGCGTCAACCCAAGTTGACGCTAATGAGTTGCTGCGCCATCAACCCTTGAGCAGGGACAGAACTTGCTGCGGCATTTGGTTGGCCTGGGCCACCATGGCGTTACCGGCTTGCTGCAAGATTTGCGTGCGGCTCAGATTCGAGGTTTCCGCCGCGTAGTCCGCATCCATGATGCGGCTGCGGGCAGCGCTCTGGTTTTCCACCGAGACCTGCAGATTGGCGATCACCGCTTCGAAGCGATTCTGCGAAGCGCCCAAAGTTGCGCGCTGGCTGCTGATGGTGTTGATGGCGGCGTCAATGGCGTCGATCGCGACCTTCAGCGTCGCGGTGGTGTCGACATTCGAGATGGTCGTGCCAGTGACGGTGACCACGGTGGGGTCTTGCGTCATGTCGGTGGTTGTTACCGTGATGATGTCTTCCGCACCGGTATTGGGGCCGACCTGGAAGTCTTGCGGCACGGCCGCATCGGCGCCCAAGATCTTCTTGCCGTTAAAGGTGGTGCCGCCCAGCACGCGGGTGATTTCCGCTGCCAGCTCGGTGTATTCCTTGCCGATCGAATCCAGATCGGAGGTGGTGTTGGTGGCGTTACGCGCTTGCACCGCCAGTTCACGCATGCGCTGCAAGGTGTCGCCAACTTTGGACAAGGCACCTTCAGCCGTTTGCGCCAGCGAAATGCCGTCGTTGGCATTGCGCACGGCCACATTCATGCCGCGTACCTGTGAGTTCATGCGTTCGGCGATGGCCAGGCCGGCGGCATCGTCTTTGGCCGAATTCACCCGCATGCCGGACGAGAGCCGCTGCATGGACACGGACAGCGAGCCCTGCGACATATTCAGATTGCGCTGCGCATTCAGCGAGGCAATATTGGTGTTAATGGTCTGCGGCATTTGAGCACTCCTACAAAATCCGGTGATTCCGGCGGGGCCGGGGTGATCTGCCTGCTTTGCTCACAAGAGATGTGGCGGGCAACTCAGCCCGGTCAATCCAAGCAATCGCCCCTTTGTTTGGGCAGCCCACTCGGTCCGGACCTCAGGCTTCAATCACTTTCAACCCGATGAGCAAATTCTCTGAGTGCTTGAGCGATTCAAAAGGCCAATAAAGGGCCAAAACAACGGCCATAAAAAAACTCCGACCCTGGGGTGAACCAGAGGTCGGAGTCGCGTGATTCGGTGAGGGTCAGGTCTTGCCTGACTCAGTGGACTTGCCGCTTTGGCTTAGCCTCGCAGCAGGGACAGCACTTGCTGCGGCAGCTGATTGGCCTGCGAGATCATGGCGTTACCGGCCTGCTGCAGAATCTGCGCGCGGCTCAGGTTGGCGGTTTCAGAGGCGTAGTCGGCATCCAGGATGCGGCTGCGGGAGGCGGTCTGGTTCTCCACCGACACCTGCAGGTTCGAGATCACCGCGTCAAAGCGATTCTGCGAGGCGCCCAAAGTGGCGCGCTGGCCGCTGACGGTGGTGATGGCCGTATCGATATTGTCGATGACGGTCTTCAGCGTGGCGGCGGTGTCGACGTTGCTGATCGAGGCGCCGGTGACGGCGGTGATCGAGGCGTCACCGGTCAGGTCAGTGGTAGCCACGTCAACGATGTCGTTGTCCGTCGTGTTGGCGCCAATCTGGAAGGTCTGCGTACCTGCAGCGCCGGCCAGGATGGCCTTGCCGTTGAAGGTGGTGCCGCCCAGAACGCGGTTGATTTCCGCGCCCAACTCGGTGAATTCCTTGCCGATGGAGTCCAGGTCGGTGGTGGTATTGGTGGCATTGCGAGCCTGCACACCCAGTTCACGCATGCGCTGCAGTGCGTCACTGACCTTGCTCAGCGCGCCTTCAGCGGTTTGCGCCAGCGAGATGCCGTCATTGGCATTGCGGATGGCCACGTTCATACCGCGCACCTGGCTGGTCATGCGGTCAGCAATGGCCAGGCCGGCGGCGTCGTCCTTGGAGGAGTTGACGCGCATGCCGGACGACAGGCGTTGCATGGAAACGGCGAGGGAACCTTGTGATGTGGACTGATTGCGTTGGGCATTCAGGGACATCAGGTTGGTGTTGATGACTTGGCTCATGTTCAATCCTTTGGTGTGTACTAAGACTTGCCGGAAATCCGGGCTTCACGGTCGATAAAAGGCCGCCCATAACAGGTGGCTTTTGCCAGCAAATGTCGGGCTTGCGCCTGGCCTTTGCACCGTCCGCGTCCTGCTCTTTGGAGAGCCGGCTGACCGGACCACGTAGTCCATCTAATTCCTCGGACCCGTTGAATTGCTTATCGACGACACCAGTGATTGACTTAAATCCTTTTTTCAAAAAACGCCACTTGTCAAGGGACTTGCGGCGTCTTTTTCATGAGCTGTTGGAGTGAGAAATATCGCTGAGCTGCTGGAGGTGATGGCTGGAGTGAGTCGGTATTCGCGACTCACTCCGCGCCGTCATCAGCGCAGCAGGGTCAGGACTTGCTGCGGCAGCTGATTGGCCTGCGCGATCATCGCGTTACCTGCTTGTTGCAGGATCTGCGAGCGGCTCAGGTTGGCGGTTTCCGAGGCGTAGTCCGCGTCCAGAATCCGGCTGCGCGCGGCGCTTTGGTTTTCCACCGAGATCATCAAATTGGATGTCACGGCGTCAAAGCGGTTTTGCGAAGCACCCAGGGTGGCGCGCTGGCCGCTGACTGTGGTGATGGCGGTATCAATGTTGTCGATGACGGTCTTCAGCGTGGCGGCGGTATCGGTATTGCTGATCGATGCGCCGGTGACGGCGGTGATCGTGGCGTCAGCGGTCAGATCGGTCGTGGCCACGTCGACGATGTCGTTGTCCGTCGTGTTGGCGCCAATCTGGAAGGTTTGTGTACCGGCGGCGCCGGCCAGGATGGCCTTGCCGTTGAAGGTGGTGCCGCCCAGCACGCGGGTGATTTCCTGACCCAACTGGGTAAATTCCTTACCGATGGAGTCCAAGTCGGTGGTGGTATTGGTGGCATTGCGTGCTTGCACGCCCAGTTCACGCATACGTTGCAGGGAATCGCTGACCTTGCTCAGCGCGCCTTCAGCGGTTTGCGCCAGCGAGATGCCGTCGTTGGCATTGCGGATCGCCACATTCATGCCGCGCACTTGGCTGGTCATGCGGTCGGCAATCGCCAGGCCGGCGGCGTCATCTTTGGCGGAATTGACACGCATGCCGGAAGACAGGCGCTGCATAGCGGTGGCCAGTGTGCCTTGCGAGGTCGAGGTGTTGCGCTGTGCGTTGAGCGACAACTGATTGGTGTTAATGATTGCGGGCATGATTCACTCCTGTTTCAGCTACAAAGTTTTTCCGGCAGAGCGCCGACGTGTTGCGAACACCTTGAGAGGGCATCCGTTACGCGGAGTCTTGTTCTCATGAACAAGCCCCCCGCCTCGCCCGGCTTAGTCAACTGATGCAGCTTTGACCCCCTGTGAAGGGAGGACCTAGTTGCGGCCTTCTTACCGGACCACGTGTCCGTTTCCGAACCCGTTGAAATGGGTATCGGACAGCCGCCAAATAAACTTTAGGGCTGTTTGTCAATAGGCTTGATCTGTTGAAAAGCGGGGGTGGCTCGGCTTTGTTTCATCGATTGGCCGATTTGGGGTCGGCGTCCACCCTTGAGGGCGGCGAAGAAGGCAGGGCGCTGCACTTTGCTTGTGGCTGAATGGAGTGGCTGGTTCTTGCTCTTGACCTTTGCTTGATGTGTGTGGCCTGTCGCGATAACGCGATGGCGCATTCAGTGTTTGAAGAGTCTGCTTTGTTGCTGAAACAAGGAGCCTGTGTTTGCAGGAGTGGCGCAAGCCGCAGGCTCTGATTTGTTTTCGGTGCGTGGCGCGCCGAGCAGGCTTGGAGAAGCGGCTGCTAGTCCGGCCTTTTCTCACGAATGACCCGATGCCCGCGCACTAAAGTTCGTTGCACTGAAGTCGAGCGGTAGGTGCTTTTTATTGCATTGCCGCCTAGCCATCAGAGTCACTCACGCATCTGTGTAGGTCACCCGATCAGTCAGGGCCTTTGCAGAGCAAAAGCTGTAGAAACTCTTGGAGATCCCTATGCATGCCATGACGCAAGCCAAGTCGCAATCCGCAACGCTGCCTGCTCAGCTGCAGGCGATCCATACCGACTCCTCGGAGCCCACGATCAGCGTGGAGGCCGCATTGCTGCTGGCTCAAGCGCGCAATATGGCTTTTGCCGAAGCCGCGCAAGGTCGCTTGGGTGAGGGCCTGAACTTGTTGCAAATCGCCCTGGAGCATGAGCCGATGGCGCATGACTTGCTCAGCGATATGGCCGCACTGCTGCTGAGCGCTGGCGAGTTGGCCCATGCCCAAGCCGCAGCCGAGCGTGCGCTGGCCTTGCAGCCTAATCATGGTGCAAGCCTGTACTCCTTGGCCTTCGCGCTGTCTGGCCAGGGTCAGGTCTTGCGTGCACGCGAAGTGCTGCAGCGCTTGCTCACGGGCGAAGCCCTGCAAAACTTGCAGAAGGAATCTCCTGACTTGCTGCCGGTGGCGCAAACAGAAATGAAGCGCCTGAGCGCGCTGACCGGTGGCGCAGCGACCGCTGCCGACTGATAGCTCCCAATCAGCCTGCTCGGGCTGATCTGGCAGCTTGCCCGCTTGCTCGACTGCTATATCGACTGCCCTAGTTAGAGCGTCCCGGCCGGACTATGCGGCGCCTGACTCAGGCGGCCTCGGCGTCCCAGCCAAGCCTAGCCATTCCACTGACCTTTTTACACCCGCCCCGAGAGATCGGCCGGCGGGCCTAGGCGTTTGCCTGTAGGAAGTTCACTGACAAGCAGGTGCGGGAAAAATGGACTTCAGGAACGGAAGTGCGCCGATGTTGTGAGTTTGTTCCGAGCTTCACAATCTGTTTCAGCTTGATACGAAATCAACACAACAGTTTTGCCCCCGGAGCCCAGCATCATGAACGCAGACCAAATCCTCGCCGAGATCCGTGAAGCCAATCTGAACTACCTGATGCTGGCGCAAAGCCTGATCCGCCAGGACCCCGAGCAAGCGCTCTATCGTCTGGGTATCTCCGAAGACACCGCCACCCTGATCAGCACGCTGAGCCCCGCTCAGCTGATGAAGATTGCCTCGGGCAATACCTTGCTGTGCCGCTTCCGCATGGATGACGATCTGGTCTGGGGTCTGCTGACCAGCCACGGCAAGTCGGCCGCCAACGACGGCATCAGCCGCCTACACGCTTCCATCCTGATGGCCGGCCGCCATCAAGAAGCCGCCTGATCACCGCACCTAACAAGACCTGACGAGACGACACCATCATGCGCAACAAAAGCATCCTCACCGAAGCCCGCCAGATCGAACGTGCGGTCACCTTGATCAACCTGGGTGCGCGCTTGCAAGTGTTGGAGTCGGAAACCGATATGTCTTACGAGCGCCTGTTGCGCTTGTACAAGGAAGTCTCGGGCAAGAGCCCCAGCAAGGGCCAGCTGCCGTTCTCGACCGACTGGTTCATGACCTGGCAGCCCAATATTCATGCTTCGCTGTTTTTGAATGTGCATGAGTACCTGAACAAGGTCTCGGAGTTGGATGAGATTGATGCGGTCATCAAGGCCTATCAGCTCTATCAAGAGCAGACCCAAGCCCAAGGCCTGGAAGCCATGCTGTCGGTGACGCGCGCTTGGCGCCTGGTGAAGTTCATCGACAACGGCATGTTGACGATGACCAAGTGCAGCACCTGCGGCGGTCAATTCGTGACGCATCCGCATGAAATCGCACGCCACTATGTCTGCGGCATGTGCAACCCACCGGCCCGCGCTGGCAAGGGCCGCGCGCAGGGCGCGATTCAGATGCACTGAGGCTTTGAGCTTGCCGCGCTCGGGGTCAGCTGACTTTGGGTGCTAGCTCGGCCGGTAGTTCGGCAGGCAATGCGGCCGGCGCCAAGCCGGCTTCGGCACGTTCCCACATGCGCAGCAGCAAGCTTTCCAACTCACGCGCGAAGCGTGGGGCGTCGAACAGGGCTTGTCGCCCGCTCAGCACGCGTCCGCGCACTTCGAGTAGCTTTTCGGGCTGCTCGCCCAAGGCGCAGGCTCGGTCGATGTAGTCTTGCTCGCTACCGCATACCAACTCATCCAGGCCGGCCGCAACCAAGATGCTGGCCGCCACGCTCTGCGTGAAACACTCGCCGCGCAAGGTCAGCACGGGTAGGCCTGCAGCCAAGGCATCGCTGGTGGTGGTGTGGCCATTGCAGGGCCAGCTGTCCAGCGCCAGGTCGGCGGTTGCCAAGCGCTGCAGATGCTCATGCATGGGCAGGCGAGGCGCAAAGACGAGGCGCTCGGGGGTAATTCCACGGGTCAACGCTTCACGCTGCAGCTGTGCATCAAGTGCTGCCCCGCCGCTGAGTTGCCACAAGACAGCACCCGGCAAGCGCCGAAGAATGCTCATCCAGGCGTCGAACAGGGCCGGAGTGACTTTGTAAATTGGGTGGGCGCTGAGCAGTACCAAAGCATGCTCAGGCAAGCCCAGTGCCGCGCGGCTTGGCAAAGCGGAGGCGCCGACTCGCAGGCGCTGGCTGTCATTGGGCTGATAGCAGCGTGGCAGTTGCGCAATCTGTTCGCTGTAGGCGCTAGCCTGGTCCAGCGGGGTGACATGCGGGTCGCCGATGATGTAGTCGATGAAGTCGGCGCCGCTGCTGCCCGGAAAGCCCAGCCAGGCCACTTGCACCGGCGCGGGCCGATAGGCCAGGGCAGCAAAGCGGCTTTGGGCCGTGTGGCCCTTCAGGTCGATGATGATGTCGATCTGTTCGGCGCGTATGCGTTGGGCGATCGCGGCTAGGCTCAGGCCGGCCACGTCGATGAAGCGCTCGCAGGCTTGGCGCAGCCGCTGTCGCATGGCGGAGCCATCGTCCGGCCCGTGAGAAAACAAGAACACTTCAAAGCGCTGGCGGTCGCGTGCCTCCAACACCTCAACCAGCAGAGCGGCCGTGGCGTGGTCGTGAAAGTCCGCCGACAAATAGCCAATGCGCAAGCGCCGACCCGCCGCCAAAGGCTTGGCTTGGCGAGGCGGTAGCGGGCGGATGCCGCGTGTCAGGTAGCGGCTGCTGAGTCGGGCCACCTTGAGTAAATCCGCGGGCTGATGCGGCAGGCCGATCAACGTAAAAGGCACGCCGAATTCATCGGCCGCATCGGCAGGCTTGGCGCGGATGGCATGCAGCAGGCTTTGTTGATTGGCCTCGAAGTCTTGCCAGCGCAGGGCTTGTTGGTCGCCGTGCGCCAAATAGGCCTGGGCCATCACGCTATTGGGCTGCAAGGCGGCCACGGCGCGAAAGCATTCCGCCGCTTCTTGCGGCATTTGCAGGTCTTGAAATGCAAAGGCGAGTTGCAAAAAGGCTTGCTCATCGTCGGCGCGCAGGGCCAGTGCTTGCATCAATGCGCCGACTGCTTCTTGCGCTTGGCCGCTGCGCCGCAAGGCTTCGCCCAGGAGGCGATGGAAGGGGTTGGACTGGCCGGCGAGTGGATCTCGACAGTCGCGCAGCAACTGGGCGCATTCGGTATAGCGTTCCTGTTGCATGGCTGCCTGGGCCAGGCGCAGGCTGCTCGCCAAGTCAGGGGCGCTGCTGCCTCGCGCTGCTGCCGGTTTTGCGGCCTTGCTGACTTTCATGCTCAGGCGCTGGCCTCGGCGTCGCTTGCATCGACTTGGGCTGCGGCCGGGCCCGCCATGGCCAGCAAGGACATGCGGTTGAAGAACCACATGCCTTGCAAGTCCCAGCTGGTGTACTTGCGCAGCACATTGGCCAGGGTGTAGGGCGTGTACCAGCAGTTGTGGTCGGGGTGGACCACTTCGACAAAGGTCTGCGCGCCGCTGCTGTAGTCAAAGTGCTGGCGGAAGCAGCTGAAGGCATCGGGCACGGTGATCACATATTGCGCGGCACCCAATGATTGCAGATGCTGCAAAAAGCCCTGCACATCGGGCACATGCTCCATCACCTCGGGCACCAGCACCAAGTCGTAATGGTCTTTGGGCACATCGTCCCAGCTGCTGAACAGGCGGCCTTTCAAATGTGGCTGCAGTTGCTCGAAGGCCTCGATATTGATGTCGAAGCCATCCAGCTCGCAAATGCCGTCGAGCTGCAAATGCAGGGATTGCTTTAGATTGGTGATGGGCCAATCCACGCAGCCCACATGCAGCACGCGTTTACCGGCGCACATGGGTTGGAACACATCCAGGCGGGAGCGGCCGCGCAGCTCTTCGCTGACGGCAACTTTCTGCACGAAGTAGGGCGCGTGGGCCAGCTCCAGGGTGGAGACGGGCAAGCCGGGCGTTTGGGGCAGGGCGCTCATGCTCAGGCGACCTTTCGCTTGTAAAGCTCGTTGTAATTGTTCAGGGTGCTGCCCCAGGCTTGGTCGGCGAACACCAGGCCGCCGCCGGTGTATGCGGCGCCGGTGAAATGGCGCGGAATGAAGAAGTGACTGGGCCAGATGGTCAGGTCGGCGTATTGGTGCATGCGGTGGCATTCGGTCAGGAAGAGCGGGCCGACGCTTTGCCAGGCCATGCGGTCGTCAACACGCGGCTGGTTCTGTAGGTCCAGAATCATCTGGCCGAAGAAGGGGTTCTCAGGTTTGGAGGCCACATAGCCTGCTGCGATCAGGCCCGGCCGCACCAATTCGTTCTCCCAGCAGGCGCAGGCCTCGCCTTCGAACAGCCAGGGTTCGAGCGGCCGCTGGCAGATGCTGTCGGCATCGACCACAAAGCCGCCCTCGTGATAAAGAATCTCCCAGCGCATCAGGTCGGCCACGCCATTGAGTTCGCGCTTGGCCATATCACGCATATGTTTGGAGTTGATCCAGCCATAGCTGCCCAGTTCTTCATTGCCCCAGACGCGCACCTGCCAGTCGGGATTGTGCTGGCGCCAGGTGTCGATGCAGTTGTCGGGGCGCTTACTCTCGTCGCCAACCCAGATCACGTGAATGGTGCGGGGAATCATGGGCATGCCTTGCCTTTGGATGGTGTTGCCTCCGAATGTAGGCCTGCAGCCTTGCCGGCCAAGTCTGGAAAAGAGCGGGCTTTGCCTTACAAACAAAGATCAAGGGCAAATGGCCAGCTTGGGACCCCTTTCGAGGCCTGTTTCTCCTATGACAGCCCCGATTTTTCTCGATCGAATGAACTGGCTGATTGCTTGGCACTTGTTGCGGGTTTGTAGGAAAAAACCTGACAAGCCCCAGGGAAGAAAGGGGACTTCAGTGACGGAAAAGCGCCGATGTTGGGAGTTTG